>NZ_LT796768.1:2799757-3110841 GCF_900167475.1 Aeromicrobium choanae
GCGCCGTGGAGGTGGCCCGCGCGCTCGCCTCCACCACCGGAGGCGTCGTCGCCGTGTCGGGACCGGTCGACGCCGTGACCGACGGGGAGCGGGTCGTGCGGATCGCCAACGGCGACGTGCTTCTGACGCGGGTCACCGGTGGCGGCTGTGCGCTCGGAGCGGTGATGGCAGCGTTCGCGGCAGTGACCGAGGACCCGTTCACCGCCACGGTCGCCGCCGTCACCGTGTACACCGTGGCCGCGGAGCTGGCGGCCGAGCGAAGCACCGGTCCCGGCAGCTTCGCCACCGCCTTCATCGACGCACTGGACTCCGTCGGCGAGGCCGACCTCGCGGCGCGGGCGCGGCTGTCATGACCGACCTGTCGGTGTACCTGGTGACCGACTCCGGGCTGGCCGCCTCGCGGGGACGCGACCTCGCCGAGACCGTTGCCGAGGCGGTGGCCGGGGGAGTGACGACCGTGCAGGTGCGCGAGAAGGACGTGCCGGCCGCGCGGTTCCTCGCGACGGTCCTGGCCGTGTCGGACGTGCTGCCCGACGACGTCGCGCTGATCGTCAACGACCGTGTCGACGTGTTCCTGGCCGCCCGCGCCGCCGGCGCCCGGGTGACGGGCGTGCACGTCGGGCAGTCCGACCTGCCGCCGTCGCTCGTGCGGCAGCTGGTCGGCGACGACGCGGTGATCGGGGTGAGTGCGGCGACCCTCGCCGAGCTGTCCGCGGCGGCCGCCGATCCCGGTCGCGTCGACTACGTCGGGGTGGGGGTGGTCCGGCAGACCGCCACCAAGACCGATGCGCCGCCGCCCCTGGGGGTGGAGGGCTTCGCCGAGCTCGCCCGGTCGACGGAGCTTCCGGCCGTCGCGATCGGCGGGATCACCGTCGCCGACCTGGGCCCACTGCGGGCCGCGGGTGCGGCGGGAGCCGCCGTCGTCTCCGGCATCTGCGCGGCGGAGGATCCCCGCCGCGCCGCCACGGAGTTCGCCGCCGCCTGGGGAGGCGCGGCATGAGCGGCGGGAACCGCGTGCCGCGCGTGCTCGCCATCGCGGGCACCGATCCGACGGGCGGTGCGGGGATCCAGGCCGACCTGAAGAGCATCGCCGCCGCGGGCGGCTACGGCATGGCGGTGGTCACGGCGCTGGTGGCCCAGAACACGCGCGGTGTCCGCTCGGTCCACGTGCCGCCGACCGACTTCCTCGCCGCGCAGCTGGACGCGGTCAGCGACGACGTGACTCTGGACGCGGTCAAGATCGGGATGCTCGCCGGTCGCGAGGTGATCGAGACGGTCGCGGCGTGGTTGCACCGGACGCGTCCCCCAGTCGTCGTGATCGACCCGGTCATGATCGCCACGAGCGGCGACCGGCTGCTCGACGCCGACGCCGAGCAGGCGCTGCGCGACCTCCTGCCGCTGGCCGACCTGATCACCCCGAACGTGGCCGAGCTCGCGGTCCTCGCCGGGCGTGCCGCGGCGACGCGGTGGCCGGACGTGCTGGAGCAGGCACGGGAGGTCTCGGCGGCCCATGACGTCATCGTCCTGGCGAAGGGCGGACACGTCGAGGGCGACGCCGTGCCGGACGCGCTCGTCGACGTGGGCGGGGCCCGGCTCGACGGCCGGGAGGTCGTGGAGTTCCCCGGCGCGAGGATCGCGACGACCAACACGCACGGGACGGGCTGCTCGCTGTCCTCGGCCGTCGCCACGCACCGAGCCCGCCTCGGGTCGTGGGAGCCGGCGACCGCCGAGGCGAAGCGCTGGCTGACCGAGAGCATCCGCCACGGAGCGTCCCTCGAGGTGGGACGGGGCAACGGCCCGATCAGCCACTTCGCCGGGATGTGGGCGCGCGGTGGCACCGCCACCCGTCCGGCGCCCGAGCAGGTGGAGCGCGAGTGGTGGGAGGGCGTGGCGGACATCCGGACCGCGATCGACGACCTCGAGTTCGTGCGCGGACTGTCGGACGGGACCCTGCCCGAGGAGGCGTTCGGCTGGTATCTCGCCCAGGACGCGCTGTACCTGCGGGACTACGCCCGGGTGCTCGCCGAGGCGAGCCGGCTCGCGCCGACTCTCGACGAGCAGGCCTTCTGGGCCGCGGGGGCCCACGGCGCCCTCGTGACCGAGCTGAGCCTGCACACCGACTGGTTGGGCGGCATCACGCCGCCGGAGCCGGGCCCGACCACCACGGCCTACCTCGACCACCTGCTGGCGACGGCGGCGCGGGGCGACTACCGGGTGCTCGTCGCGGCCGTGCTGCCCTGCTACTGGATCTACGCGGACCTGGGGGAGCGCCTCCGTCGCGTCGCGACCGACGAGCATCCCTACCGCGAGTGGCTGCTGACGTACGGCGACCCCGCGTTCGCGGCGGCCACCGAGCAGGCGACGAGGATCGCCACGCGCCTCGCGAGCGACGCCGACGAGGCGACGCGGCGGGCGATGTGGCGCGCCTACCGGGCCTCCGCCGAGCACGAGCTGGCGTTCTTCGCGGCGCCGTCCGTGCCTGCGTCGTGAAGTGCCGAGAGCTCCTCGCGGGATCGCCCTCGCCCTCCTGAAGCAGGTTCGGCGACGACCCCGAGGCAGCGCGCTCCCGCGCCCTCGCGCAGGAGACGGTGTGGCCGCCGCGGCCGGCTCACGGCGTGTCCTTTCGTCCGCGGACCCATCCGATGGGCCCGCGGCTCCGAATGGCTCACATGGATGCACCGGAGACATGCCGGGTTGCGGTCATCGGGTCCGGGATCTCCGGCCTGAGCGCGGCCTGGTTCGCCACCCAGACAGGCGCACACGTCGTGCTGTACGAGTCCGACGAGCGCCTGGGCGGTCACGCGGACACGCACCTCGTCGACGACGGGACGCAGGAGCTGGCGATCGACACGGGCTTCATCGTCCACAACCGCCGCACGTATCCGGTGCTCTGCCGTCTGTTCGACGAGCTCGGGGTGCAGACGCAGCCGTCGGAGATGTCCCTGTCGGTGCACGACGTGGCGAGCGGGCTCGAGTGGGCGGGCGCCAAGGGACGGCGCGGGCTGTTCCCCGAGCCGCGCCGGCTGCTCGACGTCGGGCACTGGCGGATGCTGGCCGAGATCCCGCGCTTCCACCGAGCAGCCCGCCGACTGCTCGCAATGCCGTCGGAGGCCGGTGACCCCACCCTCGACGAGTTCCTGGACCAGCACCGGTTCAGCGGCCGTCTGCGCCGGAGCTTCGTCCGTGCGCTCGTGGCGGCGGTGTGGTCCTGCGATCCCGAGATCGCCGGCCAGTACCCGGCCCGGCACCTGTTCGCGTTCCTGGCGAACCACGGGATGCTCTCGGTGTTCGGCAGTCCTCAGTGGCGCACCGTCGTGGGCGGCTCGCACGAGTACGTGCGCCGGATCGCCAAGGAGCTCCCGGACATCCGGCTCTCGACGGCGGTCTCGGGTGTCGAGGAGGACGCCGGTGGCGTGATCGTGCGCGATGCGGACGGGGGCGAGGAGCGATTCGATCGCGTCGTCATCGCGACGCATCCCCGTCAGGCGCTCACGATGCTGTCGGCGCCGACGCCGGCTCAGCGGGAGGTGCTCGCGGCGATGCCCTACTCGCCCAACCCGGCGCTGCTGCACACCGACGACCGGCTGCTGCCGCGCGCGGACGGCGCTCGGGCGGCGTGGAACCTGAGGCTGCCGAGCTCCCCCGAGGGGCGAGTGACGGTCACCTACGACATGACCGTCCTGCAGCGGCTGCCCACCGACACGCGATACCTCGTGACCCTCGGAGGCGAGGACCTCGTCGATCCCGGCACGGTCATCGCGCGGATGGACTACGAGCACCCGCTCTACACGGCCGAGACCGTCGCCGCCCAGCGGCGACTGCCCGAGATCGAGACGGACCGCATCGTGTTCGCCGGCGCCTACCACGGCTGGGGATTCCACGAGGACGGCGCGCGCTCCGGCGCCGACGCGGTGAGGCGTCTGGGCCTGGCCGTTCCGGCGGCCGCCCCACCGGCCGATCGCGCGCCCGAGGTCTTCCGTACCCGGGTCGGCCATCGCCGGACCCAGCCCTTCACCCGCACGTTCGAGCAGCGATCCTCGATGTGGGTCGTCGACATCGACGAGCAGGGAGCGCGGCAGGAACAGCAGTCGTTCTGGCGCCGGGTGACCGGGGGCACGATCGAGGCGCGCGACCACCTCGGCGACCCGACGGCCACGTTGCGACAGAACCTGGCGGCGTTCCTGGCCCGGCACGGCATCGAGCTGGGCGACGCGAGCGTGCGGCTGATGGCTCACCCGCGGGCCTTCGGATTCTGCTTCAACCCGATCAGCGTGTGGTGGTGCACGCGCCGCGACGGCACCCCCCTCGCCACGGTCGTCGAGGTGCACAACACGTATGGCGACCGGCATGCGTACCTGTTCGACCGTGGGACGGAGACCGAGCGCCGCGTGGACAAGGCGATGTACGTCTCGCCGTTCCACGGCGTGGCCGGCTCCTACCGGGTGTCCGCGCCTCCGCCGACCGACGTCCTCGACGTCAGCGTCGAGCTCGACCACCCGGACGGCGCGACGTTCCAGGCGTCGCTCCACGGCCGGCGGACGGGCGGGCTCCGATGGCGAGCCGCCACCGCCGGGATGGTCGACCGGTTCGCGATCACCGCACACGGCCTCGTTCTCTGGATGCGGCGCCTGCCCATCCAACCTCGCCCCATGCACCACCAGGAAGGTGTCCGATGACGACTCTCACCACTCTCGCGGCCTCTCACTGGCCGACACTGGTCCTCCCGCCACGCACGCGCACGACCGATCTGCGGGTGGCCGTGGCCCGCCGCCTCTTCACCTCGGCCGTGGACCGGCTGGACGTGACCGTGGAGCTCGACGGCCGCATCCTCGGCGCCGGCGGGCCCCGGATGACGATCCACCGCTCCGACGAGTTCTTCCGGCGATTGGGGAGCCAGCCCTCGACGGGGTTCGGCGAGTCCTACATGACCGGGGCGTGGGACGCGGATGACCTCGGTGGATTCCTCACCGTGCTCGCTGCGGGGATCCGCACCCTCGTGCCGCGGCCGCTGCAGGTGATGCGCAGTGCCGTCATGCCGCGGCCGCCGCGCGACGAGCGGGGGGACAAGGCGGACACCCAGCGCGTCGTCGGGCACCACTACGACCTGTCGAACGAGCTGTTCGAGACGTTCCTGGACCCGACGATGACCTATTCGAGCGCGCTGTTCGACGAGACCGACACGGGCACCCCGGTGGTCGGTGGCGACCTCGAGCAGGCCCAGGAGCGCAAGCTCGACCGGCTGCTCGACCTCGCACACGTCGGCGACGGCACGCACCTGCTGGAGATCGGATCGGGCTGGGGGTCGCTGGCCCTGCGGGCCGCGCGCCGCGGCGCCCGGGTCCGGACCATCACCCTGTCGGTGGCCCAGCAGCAGCTGGCCCGCGAGCGCATCGCCGAGGCTGGTCTGCAGGACCGGATCGACGTCGACCTGTGCGACTACCGCGACGTGGAGGGACGCTACGACGCGGTCGTGTCGATCGAGATGATCGAGGCCGTCGGCTGGCGCCACTGGAGCACCTACCTCGCGACGATCGACCGGGTGCTCGAGCCCGGGGGCCGCGCGGCGATCCAGGCCATCACGATGCCGCACGACCGGATGAAGGCGACCCGCAACACCCAGACCTGGGTCACGAGGTACATCTTCCCCGGTGGGTTCCTGCCGTCGACCCGGGCGCTCGAGGAGGCGACCGCGGGGACGTCGCTGCGCCTCACGTCGACCGAGGCCATCGGAGCCCACTACGCCGAGACGCTGCGGCAGTGGGACGAGACGTTCCTGGCCAAGGCCGACGACGTGAGGGCGCTCGGCTTCGACGACACCTTCCGCCGGATGTGGCACTTCTACCTGCAGTACTCCCGAGCGGGCTTCGACTCGGGCTACCTCGACGACCACCACCTCGTCTGGACGAAGGAGAGCGGCCGATGAGCCAAAGGCAGCACATCGACGGGCTGGCGGGGCAGACCGCGGCCGTGCTCGAACCGGTCGTGGGCGAGATTCCCGTGCGCCTGGAGTTCTGGGACGGGTCGGTCGTCGGACCGGTGCGAGGTCCGATCGTGCGGATCACCTCGCCGGCGGCGCTGCGTCGCCTGCTGTGGAGTCCGGGCGAGCTCGGAGCCGCCCAGGCCTACGTGTCCGGCGAGGCCGAGATCGAGGGAGACCTCGACGCTGCGCTGACGACCCTGCTGGCTGCGGGCCGGAGCGTGGGACCGGTCCCCGCCACACGGACGGCGAGGACGATGGCGCGAGCCCTGCCGCTGCTCGTCCGGGCCGGGGCGATCGGCCGACGACCGACGCCGCCGGCGTCGCAGGCGGTCGTCAAGGGCCGCCTGCACTCGCGCGACCGTGACCGGGCCGCGATCGCCCACCACTACGACCTGTCGAACGAGTTCTACGAGCAGATCCTCGACCCGACCATGGCGTACTCCTGCGGGTACTACACCTCCGAGGACGCCACCTTGCAGGAAGCGCAGGAGGCGAAGCTCTCGCTGATCTGCCGCAAGCTCGGGCTCGGTGAGGGCAGCCGTCTGCTCGACGTCGGCTGTGGCTGGGGATCGCTCACGATCCATGCCGCGAAGCACTTCGGGGCGCAGGTCGTGGCGGTCACGATCGCCGCCGAGCAGCGCGACTTCGTCGCCGAACGGGTCCGCCGCGAGGGTCTCGAGCACCTCGTGGAGGTGCGGCTGTGCGACTACCGCGACGCCACGGGGGAGTACGACGCCGCCGCGTCGGTCGAGATGGGCGAGCACGTGGGCGCCGAGAACTACCCGGTGTTCGCCGGAGTCCTGCGCGACCGGGTGCGCCCCGGCGGCCGCGTGCTGATCCAGCAGATGTCGCGCACGGGACGGTGGCCGGGTGGTGGACCGTTCATCGAGAGCTTCATCGCTCCCGACATGCACATGCGGCCGGTGGGCCAGACGGTCGACCTGCTCGAGCAGTCCGGGCTGGAGGTGCGCGACGTCCACGCCCTGCGTGAGCACTACGTGCGCACCGTCGCGGGCTGGATCGAGAACTTCGAGCGCAACGTCGACCGCCTGACCGAGCTGGTCGGCGATGAGGTCGTTCGCGTCTGGCGGCTCTACCTCGCCGGAGGTGCCGCCGCCTTCCGGGACGGCCGCATGGGAGTCGACCAGATCCTGGCGGTGCGGCCGGGAGCGCCGCACGGTCTCGACGACGGCCCCCGAGCATGGTGACCGTCGTCGTCGCGTTCGCGGCGGTCGTCCTGGTCATGGCGGCCGGAGCCGTGGCGTCGCGGGTCAGGGACACGTTCGCGATCGTGGACGTCGCCTGGCCTGTGGCCTTCGGCGTGGGCATGGCGGCAGCGGCATCGGTGGGCCTCGTGGGCGATCTCGGGGAGGCCTGGCGCACGGTGCTGGCGCTCGTGCTGGTGCTGGTCTGGGCCGGGCGGCTCGCCTCCCACCTCGGCCGGCGAACCTTCGCGGCGGAGGAGGACGACCCTCGGTACCTCGAGTACATGGGCGGCTCGGCGCGGGAGGTGGCGTTCGTCGCGCTGCTGACGAAGGTCTACGGACTGCAGGCGGTCCTCGTGCTCGCGGTGGGCTATCCGGTCTTCGCGTCGGCCTCGCTGTCCGTGCGGTGGCCGGTCGTCGCGATCGTCGGTGCGGTGGTGGCGGTGGCGGGGGTGGCCTTCGAGGCCGTCGCCGACCGTCAGCTCGCGGCGTACCGTGCGACGCCCAAGGAGCGGCGCGCGGCCGTCCTGTCCACCGGCGTCTGGTCGTGGAGTCGGCACCCGAACTACTTCGGCGAAGCGATGACCTGGTGGGGGCTGTGGCTCGTGGCCGGTGCCGCGAGCGGGTGGGCGCCCCTGCTGTGGACGCTGCCCGCGCCGATCGTGCTGACGGCGATCGTCACCGTCGTCTCGGGCGTCCGGATCGCCGAACGGCGCATGCGCGGCCGATCCGGCTGGGACGCGTACGCGGCCCGGACGTCCGTCTTCGTGCCGCTGCCGCCGCGCCAGTCCTGATCCGTGAGGGTCAGCGCTTGATCTTGCGCCCCTTGCTGGTCTTGGCGACCGTCAGGTACGACGACTTGAACACGGTGATGCGGACCCTGATCACCTTGCCGCGGTCGGCCTTCTTGACCTTGTAGGTCGACTTCACGGCGCCGCGGATCGGCTTGCCGTTCCGCGTCCAGCGGTAGCGGACCTTGACGGGCTTCGGCCCCCACTTGGCGGTGTGCGCCTTGAGCCGCTTGCCGGCCTTCGCGGTGCCGATCACCTTGACGCCACCAACCTTGAGGGCACGCTTGGCGACCGTGGCGCCCGAGGTGCTGACGTAGTGGTTCCACCAGCCCGGGCGGGTGACGGTCGTGCGCACCCGGACCTTCTGGTTCACGTCGGCGGAGCGCAGCGTGTAACGGCTGCCCGTCGCGCCCGTGATGGCCGTCGAGCCGCGCAGCCACTGATGGGTCACCTTCGCGGCGGGGTCCGCGGTCAGGCCGGTCGGCGCGGCCAGGACTCGTCCGACGGTCGGCGCGCCGGCGGGCGCCGGGGTCGCGCGCAGCGCCTGGACCGGACGGCTCCCCGCGACCTGCACCTGCGCGCGCTGGAAGCTGTCGCTGCCGTCGACGTAGTTGCCCTGGGCGTCGGTCCGGTAGATCTTCAGGCGGGCGTCGATCCGCGCGCCGGCGTGGGCCGCGGCCACGGTGAAGCGCGAGGTGGCGCCGTTGTACGTGGTGGAGGCCGGCTGGGGGACGCCGTCGACGAACCAGGAGATCTCGCTGTACGTGCTGGCCGGCTTGCCGAAGCTCGCGGTCAGCGTGGCGCCGGGCGTGGCCGTGCCGGCGATCGTGAGGGGCGACGTCGGCTGCACGTGCTGCGTGCCGCCGACCTTCGTCGTGGGCGTGATGAGCGTGGCGGGCTTGTAGCCCGGGCGGCTGGAGGTCACCCTCGCGTGGATCCACGCTCCGTCCTGGGCCGGCGTCGGGGTGAAGCTCGCGGAGGTGGCTCCCGCGATCGTCACGGCGGGAGCACCGTCACGCCGGGAGATCCACTGGTAGCTGAAGGTGGCGTCCGTGGGGCGCCAGCCCTCCTGCCCGACGATCGTCAGCGGCTCGCCGACGCGGTACGAGCCGACGATGAACGGGTCCACCGGCGCCATGCCCAGGCCCTGCCTGGGCAACGTGACCGAGAAGGTCTTGGACGGCGTCGCGGTCGAGGAGGTCCAGGTCTGCGCGGTCTCGAACGAGGTGGCGTTGGGCCAGCACGTGTCGCGGTGGCGCACCTCCGGCTGCCAGAACTTCGTCGAGGACACCTCGCCGTAGTAGGTGTCGGCGAAGCAGACGCGGTACTGCCCGCCGACGGGCACCTGCCACGAGAAGCGACCCTGCGCGTCGGTGAGCTTCGGTCCGAACTGGAGCGTCGTCCACTCGCCGCCCTCGCGAATGTAGATCTCCCACCCGACGTTCGGCAGCGGCTTGCCGCTGGGATCGAGGGCGACGCCGGTGATCCGGCCGTCCGCCGCCTGCGCCGACGTGGCTGTCAGCGGGACGAGCAGGAGGGCGAGGAGGGCGAGCAGCGCGGGACGCAGGAGACGCATGGTGCTGACCCTAGTGCCCCTGGAACGTCCTGACTGCCCCCGTTATCGGGGGGTGCCGGCGCTGGGATCAGTCGGCGACGAAGGATGATGCCTTCGGCCCCGCTGGGGTACCCGAAGGCATCATCGTTCCCCGGCGGGGTGCGTCCTCAGCTGCCCCCGGCCGGCAGCTCGTCGAGCATGACGCTCGGATGGTCGCGCGCCACCTTGTTCGCCCGCCACTTGTCCGTGAAGAGCGCCAGGTGGGTGCCGTCGGCGCGCTGCAGGACCTCGACGCCACGCTCGCCGCTCAGGGCCTTCGCGCCGTCCGCATCGGTGCGTCGGGCCACCTGGTACTCCAAGCGCGAGAGCCGGATCGGCGAGGTGAACTCGTTCTTCATCCGCTCCTCGACGACCTCGAACTGCAGCGGTCCGACGGCGGCCAGGACCGGGCTCTGGTCGCCTCGAAGGTCGGAGCGTAGGACCTGGACCACGCCTTCCTGGTCGAGCTGCTCGATGCCGCGACGGAACTGCTTGTACCGCCCGATGTCCTTCGCTGTGGCGGTCATGAAGTGCTCGGGGGCGAAGCTCGGCACCGGGGGGTAGTCGATCGCGTCGCCGTCGTACACGGTGTCGCCGACGCGCAGAGCCTGGGCGTTGACGAAGCCGATGATGTCGCCGGGCGCGGCGTGCTCGACCGAGGAGGTCGTCCGGCCGAAGACGGCCTGGGCGTACTTCGTGGCGAAGGGCCGACCCGTCGAGGCGTGGGTGACGACCATGCCGCGTTCGAAGGTCCCGGAGACCACGCGCGCGTATGCCAGCCGATCGCGGTGGGAGGTGTTCATGCCGGACTGCACCTTGAACACGAACGCGCTGAAGGCGTCGTCGACCTGACGGACCGAGCCGTCGATCCCCGCCGTCGCGCTCGGTCCGGGCGCCAGCTCGAGCAACAGCTCCAGCAGCTGGGCCACGCCGAAGTTCTGCAGGGCCGAGGCGAACATGACCGGCGTGGTCTCGCCGCCGAGGAAGCGCTCCTGGTCGTGGTCGGCGCCGTCGAGGGAGAGCAGCTCGCTCTCGTCCACCGCGGCGGACCAGACGTCGGCGTCGACGTCCTCGACCTCGGACGACGACATCCGGCGTTCGGGTGCCCGCTCGGCCCCGCCCGCGGTCCGGGTGTACTTCACGAACTCGCCCGTGCGACGGTCCAGGACACCCCGGAAGTCGCCCGCCTCGCCCACCGGCCAGGTCAGGGGAGTCGGACGCAGCTTGATCTCCTGCTCGATCTCGTCCATCAGGCCCAGGGGCGACAGGCCGGGGCGGTCCCACTTGTTGATGACCGTGATCACGGGGATGCCGCGAAGTGCGCACACCCGGAAGAGCTTGAGGGTCTGGGGCTCGAGTCCCTTGCCGGCGTCGACCAGCATCACCGCCGAGTCGACCGCCGACAGCACCCGGTAGGTGTCCTCCGAGAAGTCGCTGTGGCCCGGGGTGTCGACCAGGTTGACCACGTGGTCGCGGTACACGAACTGCAGTGCCGCGGACGTGATCGAGATGCCGCGAGCCTTCTCCATGTCCATCCAGTCCGAGACCGTCGCCTTGCGGTCGTCCTTGCCGTGCACGGCACCGGCCTGGTTGATGACGCGGGCGTGCAGCGCGAGCGCTTCGGTCAGCGTGGACTTGCCGGCATCGGGGTGGCTGATGACGGCGAACGTGCGGCGGGGGCGTTTGTCGGACACCCAGCGAATTTACCCGGCGTGGCAGCACGGGGTGACGGCGGTCGCGGCGCGGGCCCGACCGCGGGACTCAGCGGATCGACGCGGACGCCGGGTTCGTGCTGAGCACCCTCACGGCGAGTGTCGTCGTGGACTCGACGCCCAGGTAGCCCACGACCGTGTTGACCCGGCCGAGATCCAGCGGGAGCAGGCCCGGGGTGCCGGGAACGTCAGGGGTGAGACCGAGGTCGAGGTCGTCGCGACCCGACATGATCCGCACGTTGAAGTCGTAGCGTTCGCGGGCCCCGGGAGCGGCGAGACGGCGGACCACGGTGGCACCCGTCCGGCGCCCGCCGGTCTCCGTCGCCCAGGCATCCAGGGTCGCGGCGAGGGTGCGTCCCTCGTTGTGGTCGATGTCCGCCCAGACGGTCTCCATGGATCCGGCCTGGGTGAGCAGGACGGCCGCGGTCTTCTCACCGATGCCGGAGACGCCCGGGAGGTTGTCGCTGGGGTCGCCGCGCAGGGCCGCGAACGCCAGGTAGTGCTCGGCCGCGATGCCGTACATGGTGAGCAGCCGTGCCGGATTGAGCAGCGGCGATCCATCGATACCGCCGTTGATCAGCCGGAGCACCTGGGTGTGGTCGCTGATGTGGGCGAACGCGTCCCGGTCGGAGGTGACGATCACGCAGTTCCAGCCGTTGTCGCGCGCCCACGTGGCGGCTGAGGCGCTCACGTCGTCCGCCTCGAGCCCCGGGGGAGTGAGCGTGGCCAGGCCGAGCGCGTCGAGGAACGCTCCCGTGCGCTCGAGCTGACCCACGAGCGCCGCATCCTTCTCCGCCCGCCCCGCCTTGTAGGCCGGGTAGAAGTCCGCGCGCTCGGACGCCGCCCGGTCGTCGAGCCCGAAGATCACGGCATCGGGCGCGAACCGCTCGATGGCCTCGATGATCTGGCGCAGCATGCCGTGGAGCGCCCACGCGGGCCGTCCCGATCGGTCCATCAGCCGGGTGTGGGCCCGGGCGTGGTGGTTGCGGTGCAGCAGCGAGGGCGCGTCGACCACGAGCAGCAGCTTGCGGGGACGATTCACGGGGACAGACATGGGGATCCTCGCCATCCTAGGCCGGGTCCCGCACGACCCTGCCGTCAGATGAGCTTGGGGAAGCTGAGCAGGAACGCCGTGGTCGACAGGAACCCGACCCCGGCGATCGCCAGCAGCACCCACTGCGTGCGCGGGCGACGCAGGCGGGTGGCCAGTGCGGTGAAGAACAGCACGCTCGCGAAGGCGACGGTGAGGATCGTGTAGTTGTCCCCACGCTGGTTGTTGCGCAAGGCCTCCTGGTACTTGGCGTCGGCACGGGCGTCGGCCGCCCGCGCCTGCTCCAGCTCCGGAATCGCGTACTCCTCGAGCTGGAACGGGGTGGGCGCGGCCGCCGGATTCTTCAACGGCTGCTCGGCGATCCACACGGGGAAGGCGCTGGCCAACGGCTCGGGGAAGCGTTGCTCGAGGAAGGTGGTCAGGGTGTCGTCCTCGGCCTGGTACGCCTGCAGCCACTGGGTGAACAGCGACACCTGGACGGTCTGCTTGCGATTGGCGTCCCCTTCGAGGCGCGCGGCCTCGATGCGGGCCGTGGATGCCTGCGCGAAGGAGATGGACATGGCGCCGCCCCACTTGCTGGCCTGGAAGCCGGTCCACGCGGTCAGGATCGCCGTGACCGAGAGGAGCACGACGGCGACCAGCTCGAGCCAGTCGACGGAATCATGGGAGCGCTCGTCCGTCACGTGGTCCTCCGTGGAGTCTGTGCCGAGTCTCGGAGGAGCCGGCGCGCCGATGGTTCATCCTAGGCACCGATTCGTTCTCACTCGCGCTGCGCCTCGGCGTGCCGACCGGGGGTTCAGAGGTCTCGGTGAAAGTCCTCGGGTTCGGGGTCGTGGTGCGTCAGGCTGAAGATCGCCAGGGCGAGGCCGCCCCAGAGGGCGACCATCGCGACGATCATCATGGTGATGGCGGCGGCGCTCATCGTTCAGCTCCTTCGGTGTCGTCAACGGGAAGGTCCAGCGACGTGCCGCGTCGCCATCGGATGGGGGCGAGGATGTAGCCCGCGACCATGACGGACGCCGCGGCTCCCCAGCCGAACAGCGCGATCATCCAGGTCGGATAGCCGCCATAGGGCGTCTCGACGTCGGTGCGGAACGAGTCGAGCGCCAGGTAGGCCAGCGCGATCGGCACCACGCCGCCCACGAGGAGTCGCCACCAAAACAGCAGCTGGATGGACCCGTGCTGGTTCATGTGGTCGGCCAGTTGCGGCAGGGCGCGCAAGGACCACGCCACGACCACCATCGAGACCATCGCGACCAGCAGGATGCCGAACTGGTTGATGAAGTGGTCGAGGATGTCCAGCACGTACAGCCCGCTCGCGGTGGAGAAGAACACGAGGCTGATCGCGGCGGCGGGGATGCTGACGGCGGCAGCGGCCACCGGCCGCGAGAGGTCGAACTTGTCCCGCACGGCGGACACGACCACTTCGAGCACCGAGACCAGGGACGTGATGCCCGCGACGACCAGTGAGGCGAAGAACAGCACACCGATCAGCGCGCCGCCGGTGGCCTCACCGATGATCGTCGGGAAGGTGATGAACGCCAGACCGACGCCGCCCTGGACGACCTCGTCGACAGCCACGCCCTGGCTCTGCGCCATGAAGCCCAGAGCGGCGAACACGCCGATTCCGGCGAGCAGCTCGAAGCTGGAGTTCGCCAGGCCGACGACCGTGCCCGAGCCCGTCATGTCGGTGTCCCTGCCGACGTACGAGGCGTAGGTGATCATGATGCCGAAGCCGATCGAGAGCGAGAAGAAGATCTGTCCGAAGGCCGCCGCCCACACGCCCCCGTGGGTCAGGGTGCTCCAGTCGGGCGTGAAGAACGCCTCCAGGCCTTCGGCCGCGCCGGGCAGGAAGAGGGAGCGAATCACCAGGGCGAGGAACGCGAGGACGAGCACGGGGATGGCGACCACCGAAGTCAGGCCGATGCCCTTCTCGACGCCGACGACCATGATGAGGATGACGGCGAGCCACACGATCACCATGGGGACCAGCACGCCGGCCACGACCTTCAGGTCGACCGTGACGTCTCCGGTCTGCAGGAAGTCCTTCATGAAGAACGTCTCGGCATCGTCCCCCCACGCCGTGTTCACCGAGAAGAACGTGTAGCGCAGCGCCCATGCGATCACCGCGGCGTAGTAGACGGCGATCATGAAGCAGATGCCGACCTGCCACCAGCCGATCGCCTCGGCTGGGCGACTCAGTCGCGCGAAGGACAGGGGAGCCGAACCGCGGAACCGGTGACCCAGCGCGTAGTCCAGGTAGAGGAACGGCAACCCGGCGCAGAACAGTGCCACCAGGTAGGGGATCAGGAACGCTCCGCCGCCGTTCTCGTAGGCGACGTAGGGAAACCGCCAGATGTTGCCCAGCCCGACGGCCGAGCCGATTGCGGCGAAGATGAACACCTTGCGCGAGGAGAATGCGCCCCGCCTGACCTTCTCGGACCTGACGTCGGTGGACATGTGGCTCCTCTCGGAAGGGACTCCGGGCGGCGTGGATCACACCATCGTCCGAACATCGTCGCAGAAGAGGGGCCATCGGCGAGAGCCGCGCGCCGCTTTCCCCCAGACCTGGGGGCGAAAGATGATGCCTTCGGCCCCGCTGGGGTACCCGAAGGCATCATCCTTCGGGGCGAAGGGACGACCCTAGAGCGCCCGAACCCGCTCGACCTCCGCGCGGGAGTGGATCACGTCCGCGCTGTCCTCGCCGTAGCTCTTCGCGAGGTCGGCATTGAGGTCGAGCACCGCGGCGATCATGCGGCGGTGGTGCCAGCGCGCCACCTTGCTGGCGCGTCGCTTGTCCTCGGCGTGGGACTTGATGAACGCCTTGCGGGCCTTGCGCCCGAAGAGCGCGTCGACCTCGGGCTGCTGCACCACGCCGGTGGCGACCTCGGGTGCCAGCACGGCGGCCGCGTAGGGGGCGGCCTGACGCGTGGCCCACTCGAACGCCCACCACAGCGCGACGGCCGCCACCGTGGAGACCGTCAGCAGCACCACGTAGACGAGTGCGGGATTTCCGCCGCTGATCGCCACCATCCCGTCCCACACGCCGTGGATCAGCATCGCCGTCGCGATCAGGAGCAGTCCGCGCCCGATGCGTCGCGGCTGGACCCGGGTGCCGACGAGGTAGACGACACCCGCACCGAAGATCGCGGTGAAGAGCGGGTGCGACATGAGGTCGGAGTAGGCACGCGTCACGTCCATGTGGATCGAGACGCCGACCTGGTCCGATCCGAACTGGGCGGCTGCGGCTCGCCCGGAGTAGATGAAGTCCTCCAGGGCTTGGAAGCCCAGCCCGACGAAGATGCCGATGATCACCCCGTCGGCGACCGTGACGACGAGGTGCCGTGCCAGGCCCATGAGCAGCAGGACGCCGGCGCCCTTGGCGAACTCCTCGACGAACGGCGCGGACAGTGAGGCGGACCAGTCCGCGGAGAAGTCGCGTCCGAACAGCTTGCCGTACAGGTAGTTGAGCGAGGTGTTCGCTGCGACCGCCATGGCGAAGGTGGCTCCGAAACCGCCCCAGACGAAGGCCACCGCCAGGAGCGACCACGGCTGACGCTCGAACTTGTCGAGATGGCGGAACCAGATCGCCCACGCGATGGTGAAGAGGATGCCGACGCCTCCGCTCAGCCCGATGGCCGGCAGGAAGTAGCCGAGTTGCGGGGTGAAGGAGCTCCATGCCTGGTACGCACCGAAGGTCACGATGACGAGGAACGTCCAGAAGCACAGGTTGCGAGGCTGCAGGAAGCGGAACGGCAGACCCCAGCCCGTCTCGTCGAGCGCGTCCCGGCGCAGCTGCTGCAAGGTCGCGAGGTCGCTGGTGGTGTCGAGCATCAGTTCTCCTCGGTGGACTTGACGGGACCCAGGCTCTGGATCATGCGGTGAACCTCCGGCGCGAGCGTGGCCATCTGGTCGGACGGCCCGGCGACCTGGATCTCGATGCCTGTCCCGTCCTCGGTGAGAGCGATGACCTGACCCGTGGTGGCAGCGCCCTGCACCGTCTCGGCGACACCCGTGATCCCGGCCGTCGTGGTGACGGTCGAGCGGTGGGTCGCCGGGTTGAACGCGCTGGGATCCGTCGCCTTCGCGACCCGATCGATCTGGTCCAGGAGTTCGGTGGCGTCACCCTCGAAGTCGTCGCTCTGGACGAAGAACTGGACGCCACCCTTCGTCAGGTAGACCGCCTCGGGCTCGGGGCTGGACACGTCGTCGGTGGTCCGGATTCCTTGGTTGACCTCCCACCCCGTGGTCGGAGTGATCGCCAGCGTCTCGGTGACCAGCATGCGGTCGCCTGCGACCGTCAGGTCGTCGTTCGCGACGGCATCGTTGACGGCGGGCACCCCGAACTGCAGCCCCAGCCACAGCGCGAGAACGATGAGCGCGAAGGGGAAGCTGCGCTTGTCCAGGCCGAGGATCCGGTGCTCGACCGGCACGCGGTACCACTGCGATCCTGGTCGCGTCGTGGCGTCGGGGGAGGAGTGGGCCATGGTGGTCCTTGCTCTCGGATCCGGGCGTCAGAGCCCGGGGGACGGGGATACGGGACCGGCCCCGCGCGGCACCGTCCGACACCGATGATTTCGCAGCGGACGGGCGGGCGCAACCGGGGGATCAACCGCGCAGACGATCGCCTACGGGAAGGAGAACGGCCCCCGACCTGGGCAGGTCGAGGGCCGTCTCGGTGCTGACGAATCAGATGTCGTAGTACAGCTCGAACTCGTGCGGGTGCGGGCGCAGCTGGATCGGCAGGATCTCCTCGTTGCGCTTGTAGTCGATCCACGTCTCGATCAGGTCGGGCGTGAACACGTCGCCCACCGTCAGGTACTCGTGGTCGGCTGCGAGGGCATCGAGCACCTCGCCGAGCGACGTCGGGACCATGTCGATCTCGGCGTACTCCTCCGGCGGGAGCTCGTAGATGTTCTTGTCGATCGGGGCCGGCGGCTCGATCTTGTTCTTGATGCCGTCGATGCCGGCGAGCAGCAGCGCGGAGAACGCCAGGTACGGGTTGCTCGACGGGTCGGGGCAGCGGAACTCGATGCGCTTGGCCTTGGCGTTCGAGCCCGTGATCGGGATGCGGACGCAGGCGGAGCGGTTGCGGGCCGAGTAGACCAGCGCGATCGGGGCCTCGAAGCCCGGCACCAGGCGGTGGTAGGAGTTCACCGAGGGGTTGGTGAACGCCAGCAGCGACGGGGCGTGCTTCAGGATGCCGCCGATGTACCAGCGGGCGGTGTCGGACAGTCCGCCGTAGCCGGACTCGTCGTAGAACAGCGGCTCGCCGTTGTTCCAGATCGACTGGTGCACGTGCATGCCCGAGCCGTTGTCGCCGAAGATCGGCTTCGGCATGAAGGTCACGGTCTTGTCCGCGGCCCACGCCGTGTTGCGGACGAGGTACTTGAACTTCATCGTGTCGTCCGCGGCCTTGAGCAGCGTGTCGAAGCGGTAGTTGATCTCGGCCTGGCCGGCGGTGCCGACCTCGTGGTGGCCGCGCTCGAGGATGAGGCCCGCGTCGGACAGGTGGGTCATCATGTCGTTGCGCAGGTCGGCGAAGCGGTCGGTCGGCTGGACGGGGAAGTAGCCGCCCTTGTAGCGGACCTTGTAGCCGCGGTTCTCGTGGACCTCGTCGCCCGTGGACCAGGCCGACTCGGCCGACTTGATCTCGTAGTAGCTCTTGTGGGCGCTGGTGCCGTAGGACACGCGGTCGAAGATGTAGAACTCGGCCTCGGGGGCGAAGAACGCCGTGTCGCCGATGCCGGTGGTCTTGAGGTACGCCTCGGCCTTGCGGGCGATGTTGCGCGGGTCGCGCGAGTAGGCCTCGCCCGTGATCGGGTCGTGGACGAAGAAGTCCATCGCGATCGTCTTGGGGTTGCGGAAGGGGTCGACGTACGCCGTGCCGTAGTCGGGCAGCAGCTTCATGTCCGACTGGTCGATGGTCTGGAAACCGCGGATCGACGAGCCGTCGAACGCGACGCCCTCGGCGGCGGTGTCCTCGTCGAATGCCGAGATCGGCATCGTGACCTGCTGCTGGATGCCCGGGAGGTCGGTGAATCGGATGTCGATGTACTCGACGCCCTCGTCCCGGACAAACTTGAAGAACTCGTCGGCATTGCCGAACATGTGGCCTCCTCGACCGCGGTGCGGCGGATAGATCGGTGCGGACAGCATCTCCCTGCGTCCACCTAGAGGCTAGGCGGGGGCAGTTTCCCGTCCATCACCGGATTGTTACATGCAGGTTACGCGTCTTCGGGGGTGCGCCGAGGCGCCCGGTCGCCCGCTCGCTCAGTACTTCGGATCGGCGTAGAAGACGACGGCGGACTTGTGCCGCTTGATCACGTGGACGCCGCGGGGATGCTTCGAGCCGCCGCCGGCGTCGACGTTGCCCTCGACCATCCAGACGTGGTCGCCCTGGGCCTTCACGACGATCCCGACGTGGGAGGGGGTGCCCTTGGCGAAGTAGCCGATGTAGGCCAGGCGGCCGACCCGAGGCGTCTTCGAGGTGCGTCCGCGCTTGCGCTCGGCCTTGAGCAGGGCGGGGAACGACTTGGCCTTGATGACCGATCCGGGCTTCCCGGCGGCGTGCGCCAGCCAGGAGACGAAGTAGCCGCACCACGGGTCGCGGGGGCCGGTGCGCCCGATCCACTTGTTGTACTTGCTCTTCCGGGGGCTCTTCTCGCGGTAGCCCACCTGCGACTTCGCGGCGGCCACCAGGTCGGCGGCGCCGAACTTCGACGCCACGGCCGACGTCACCGTCTTCTTCGCCTTCTTGTTCACGTAGACCGCGCCGGTGCGGAACTGCTGCAGGCAGGCACCCTCTGGAAGGCCGCACCGCAGGTCGCCGGTGGGGGCGCCGAGCCTGCCGGCCGCGCCACCGTGGGCGCGCATCTGCTTGAGGGCGTGGGTGCGCACGACCCATGTGCGGTTGCCGCGCTGGATGAGCGTCGCCCTCGAGTAGTCGCGCCAGATCAGTCCGTTGGCCCGCTGGACCCCGCCCCTCGGCGCGCCGAGCAGGAACGACATCGCCTTCTCGCGCGAGGCCAGCGAGCGGTTCCCGTAGGCGCGCTTCACGGTGATCTTGGGGGAGTAGCGGGTGGCGCTCACGATGGCGCGGTACTTGCCGCTCTTGGGAACGCGCGGCATCCACGAGTACCAGCCGTTCGCCGAGGTGCGCACCGTGGCGACCTTGACGCGGCCCTTGCTCGTGTCGCGGTAGATCCGCACCTTCGTGCGGGCGTGCGGCTTGCCGCTGGTGGTCAGGACGCGGCCACGGAGCCAGAAGTTCTCGCGAGTCAGGACGCGGGTGTCGGCGCCGCTGTTGATGCGGATGCTCACCCAGCGGCCCGACTTCGCGGGCGTGTTGACCGAGGGCGCCGAGGCGGCTGCCGGCGCACGCGAAGCCGTCATGCGGCGGGCCGGCGCGGCGGGCGCGGCCGTCGAAGGCTCGGAGGAAGCAACCGGCGCGGGTTCGGGGCTCGCAGCGTTCTCGGGGAGCGCGGTGACGGCGGGAGTGGACGGGGTCGAGCTCGGTTCGGATTCCGGGGTCTCGGCATGGCTGGGAAGGGCGACAAGGGAGAGGGCGAGGGAGGAAGCGACTGCAATGCTCCACCGACGGGCGACGCGGACCATGCCCACAGCGTGCAACACATCGGTCCCAGACGCATCCTGCGCCCCGGTGTAGCAACCGCCTGGGCAGGTATCGGTCGGAGCGCGCGCCGCTCACCGAGGGGAGAGGGCGGGCACGGTGCCCGCGCGCGAAGGAGGCCGACGATGAGGCGTTCAACCATGGTTCCCGGGCTGCTCGGAGCAGTGCTGCTCGTGGGCGGGGTGGCCGCACCGGCCTCCGCCCAGACCGTCACGAGGAACGACCCGAGTGGCGACGCACCGGCTCGGATCGACATCACGAAGGTGCGGTACTCCCACGAGTCCGACCGCGTCCGCGTGGCCGCCAAGATCCCCGAGCTCGGGAAGTCCGGCACAGCCGACTTCCTGGTGTCTCGCCACGAGATCTTCGAGGCCGGGTACGTCGTGCGGATCCGGCAGCACAAGGGCCAGCCCGCGAAGGTCAGCCTGCTCTACTACGACCACTTCGACCTGAAGAAGCGCACCTGCAAGGGCATCTCCGGCAGCTGGGGTCCCCAGGTGGTCCGGCTCAAGGTGCCGCGGTCGTGCCTGAAGGGTCACGCGACGAAGTACGTCTCGACCCAGTTCGTCCTCTCGTTCGGCGCGGGCGGCGAGCAGTTCGACGAGGCCCCGATGGTGAAGCGACTGCGGCGCTCGTAGCGGCGGTTCCGACGAGCCTGGTTTCCCCCACCAGGCCCGTCCGTCCCACCGTCCACAGGGTTTGGGACGGCACCTTGCACGCGTCACTGCGAGTTGGGCAGGATCGGGCCGACGTTCGGGTGGGAGCGGCTTTCGGGGGGAAGCGAATGGAAGTACTGAGCGATCGCGTGCGCGCGCTCGTCCGCGAGCGACGGATCGATCCGCGCACCGACGTCGAGGCTGTGCGCCGAGCCGCCGCCGAGGCGGTCGCCGAGCACGAGCAGCGCAGCCTCACCGGCGCCGTCCGGGCGCTCGACGAGCCGGAGCGGGTCGTGGGCGAGCTCGTCTCCGACCTGGTCGGCTTCGGTCCGCTGCAGCGGTTCCTCGACGACCCGGAGGTCGAGGAGGTCTGGGTCAACGAGCCGGATCGGGTCTTCGTCGCCCGCGCAGGCCGACACGAGCTCACCTCCGTCATGCTGACCACCGCGCAGGTCCGTGAGCTGGTGGAGCGGATGCTGTCGTCCAGCGGCCGGCGGCTCGACCTCGGTCAGCCGTTCGTCGACGCCATGCTTCCCGGAGGCCACCGGCTCCACGTGGTGCTCGACGGCATCACCCGCGGGTTCACCGCCGTCAACATCCGCAAGTTCGTCGCCAAGGCCGCCGGGCTCGACGACCTCGTCGCTCTGGGGACCCTCGACGAGCGGTCGGCCGCCTTCCTCACGTCGTGCGTGCAGGCGGGTCTCAACATCGTCGTCAGCGGAGGCACGCAGGCCGGGAAGACCACACTGCTGAACTGCCTCACCGGAGCGATCCCCGGCACGCAGCGCCTCGTGTCGGTCGAGGAGGTCTTCGAGCTCAAGACCGGGCACCCCGACTGGGTGGCCATGCAGACCCGGCAGGCCGGACTCGAGGGCACGGGCGAGATCACGCTCCGCATGCTGGTGAAGGAGGCGCTGCGAATGCGGCCGAACCGCATCATCGTCGGCGAGGTGCGCGCCGAGGAGGCACTCGACCTCCTGCTCGCGCTGAACTCGGGGCTCCCGGGCATGGCGTCGATCCACGCGAACTCGGCGAAGCAGGCGCTCGTGAAGCTGTGCACGCTGCCACTGCTCGCCGGGGAGAACGTCTCGGCCGGCTTCGTCGTGCCCACCGTGGCCACGGCGGTCGACATCGTCATCCACACCGGCATCGACACGGCCGGCCGCCGCGCTGTCCGGGAGATCGTCGCCACCACGGGCCGCGCCGAGAACGGGATCATCGAGGCCGAGCCGGTCTTCGTCCGCCGCGGCGGGGTCCTGGTCCGAGGGGCGGGAACGCCCCAGCGTCGCGAGGCCTTCGAGGCCGCCGGGATCGATCCGGAGGCGCTGTGGGAACACTGATCGGCCTCGTCTTCGGCATCGGCGTGCTGCTGATCGTGGACAGCCGACACCCACGGCCATCGCGCGCGGCGCGGCCGGTACGGCCCTCTCATCTGGAGAGCCTCCTCCAACGGGCGGGCATGCCCGACGTCGCGCCGTTCACCCTTCTTCTCGGCTCGCTGGTCATGGCGATGGTCGCGGCCCTCATCGCGTTCACGCTCACCGCCGTGCCGGTGGTGGGCCTGCTGGCCGGGATGGCCGCAGGGTGGTTGCCGTTCGCGCTCATCCGGTCGCGAGCCAGTCGGCGCCAACGCGAGCACGCCGAGGCCTGGCCCGACGCCGTCGACCACCTCGCCTCGGCGGTCCGCGCGGGACTGTCGTTGCCCGAGGCACTCATCCAGCTGGGCGAGCGCGGGCCCGAGCAGCTGCGCGAGCCGTTCAGCCAGTTCGGGCGCGACTACACGTCGACGGGCCGGTTCGCCGAGAGTCTCGACCGGTTGAAGGCCCGCCTGGCCGACCCCATCGGGGATCGCGTCGTGGAAGCACTGCGCATCGCCCGCGAGGTGGGCGGCGGCGACCTCGGCCGGCTGTTGCGCTCCCTGTCGGGGTTCCTGCGCGACGACCTGCGCACGCGCGGCGAGCTGGAGTCACGTCAGTCGTGGACGATCGGCGCCGCGAGGCTCGCGGTGGCAGCCCCGTGGCTCGTCCTGCTGATGATGAGCCTGCAGCGCGACGTCATCGCCCGGTTCGCCACGCCGTCCGGAGTCGTCCTGCTCGTGGCCGGCGCCACGACGTGCCTCGTGGCCTACCGACTCATGCTCCGACTCGGACGGCTTCCCACCGAACAGCGGATCCTCGCATGACCGGCGCGATCGTCGCGGCCATGTTCACGACCGGGCTCCTCCTCGTCGCCGACGGATGGCGGCGGGCACGGCGTCCGTCGCTGGCCGATCGCGTCGTCCCCTACGTCCGCGACGTCCACCCCTCCGCCGACCTCCCCGCGAGCCGGGTGATCGACCAGCTCATCGGGCCGTGGTGGCGTCGTCTGACGCGCTCCATCGGCGAGTCGCTGGGCAGCAACGCGGCGATCGCCCGCCGGCTGCGCCGGTGCGCCAGCGACGAGACCGTCGAGAGCTTCCGTGTTCGGCAGGCCACCTGGGGAGCGATCGGCCTCGCGGGGGCGGTGGCCACGTCGATGGTCGCGTGGTCGGTGGCTCGGCCTCCCGTCGTGGTGCTGTTGCTCTGGTGCGCTGCGGGGCTGATCGGCGGCTGCCTCGCCTGTGACCAGTGGCTGTCCTCCCGGGTGCGCAGCCATGAAGCCCGGATGCGAGTCGAGTTCCCGACCGTCGCCGACCTTCTCGCGCTGTCGGTGGCGGCGGGAGAGAGCCCGGTGGCCTCGATCGACCGCGTCAGCCGGGTCAGTCACGGAGCGCTCTCCCTGGAGCTGAGCCGGGTCCTGGCCGAGGTCCGGGCGGGCGCCACGGTCGTCGACGCCCTCGACCGCCTCGCCGCCCGCACCGGCGTGATGAGCGTGGCCCGGTTCGCCGAGGCCCTCGCCGTCGCCATCGACCGAGGGACTCCGCTGATCGACGTCCTTCACGCGCAGGCGGCCGACGTGCGCGAGCAGGCCCGTCGCGAGCTCATCGAGTCGGGCGGACGGCGCGAGATCGCGATGATGGTGCCGGTCGTCTTCCTGATCCTTCCCGTCACCATCGCGTTCGCATTCTTCCCAGGTTTGGCCGGACTCCACCTGTCCTCGGGTGGTTGAGATGAAGGAGACCGCATGACGTCACGGATCGAGCAGCTGCGCCGACGCCGCCATCGTGAGCGAGGTGACGTGCCCGGCTGGGTGATGATCACGCTCATGACGGCAGGCATCGTCGTCGGGCTCACCGCGATCGCCGGGCCGAGACTGTCCGCCATGCTCAACCAGGCACTGTCGTCCGTCGGCGGCTGAGCGTGCGCACGCGGTGGCCCGTGCGCGACGAGCGCGGCTCCGCGGTCCCCGAGTTCGTCATGGTGCTGATGGTGCTGATCCCGCTCGTGTTCGCCATCGCGCAGGTCGCCCTCGTGATGCACGTGAGGAATACGATGACCGCCGCCGCGTCCGACGGCGCCCGCGCCGCAGCGTCGTTGGACGCGCCGATCGGCGAGGCGCGCTCGCGGGCCCGCGAGGTGCTGCGGACGACCCTGGCCGACCGTTACGCCGAGGACGTGAGCGTTCGGGAGGCCCAGGTGGACGGGATCTCGGTGATCGAGGTCCGCGTCAGCGCGGAGGTGCCGCCGCTCGGGCTGTGGGGTCCGGGTGTCGCGGTGGATGCGGTGGGCCGGGCCGTGCGTCAGGAGGCTCCATGAGCACGGAGCGGGGAAGCGCGACCGTCGAGTTCACCTGGTTGACGCTGCTGTTGCTGGTGCCGCTGGTCTACATCGTGGTGGCGGTGTTCGAGACCCAGCGCGCGGCCTACGGGGTCACGGCCGCCAGTGAGGCTGCGGCACGGGCGTTCATCCAGGCCGCGGGCCCCGCCGAGGCCGAGGCGCGGGCCCGGGTCGCGGCGCGACTGGTCCTGGCCGACCACGGCGTCGCGGGCGCCGCGATCTCCGCCGAGTGCCGGCCCGAGTGCTTCGTGCCCGGCTCGAGCGTGGTCGTCCGGGTGCGCTCGTCCCAGCGCCTCCCGCTGGCCCCGGACCTGTTCGGCGATCCGGTCGCGGCCTTCGACGTCGCCTCCACCCACACCGAGCCCTTCGGGCGTTACCGGGCGGCGCCGTGAGTGCTCACGAGCGTGGCAACGTCACCGTGCTGACCGTGGGGTTCCTCGCGGTGCTGGGCCTGCTTGTCGTCGTGGTCGTCAACGCGTCGGCCACATTCCTCGAGAGGCGCGAGCTGATGAACCTCGCCGACCGGATCGCGCTGCACGCCGCCGACGGGCTCGACCGCGACCGCGTCTACCTGGGCGGCCTCACCGACGAGGCGACCCTGGACGCTGCCGACGCCCGCGCGCTGACGGCGGGGATCGTCCCGCCCGACGTGAGACTCACGCTGACCACCGCCGACGACCGCGTCGACGTCCGGGTCACCCGCCGGGCCCGGCTCCCGCTCGTGCCGCCGGGCCTCCCCGACACGGCGACGGTCCGCGCCGAGGCGTCAGCCCGCCTGCACCTCGCGCCCTGAAAGTCCGCGTCGCCAGTTAACGCCGCGACTGGAGGGCCCGTGCGAAGAAGGCGAGAAAGTCGGGCCGGATGAGGTGTTCGGGGAGGTTGGTGGTCAACTCCCTGTGATTCCTCAAGAGGGGATACTAATGAAATCGTAGTGTCCTATGCTACGATTTCAGTAATAGCGAAGGGCGGGACATGACTGCACTCCGAGATGTCGCACGTGCGCAACTCCGCGCCGCACGCCCGGTGAACCTCGCGGACAAGTACGCGAACCCGCGGGCCCTCCTGCGCCACCACGCCGCGAAGGGCGAACTGATCCGGCTTGCTCCCGGCTATTACATGGCTCCGCCGGATGACCAGCCCCTCGCATGGCGGCCCACTATCGAGACCGCCGCCGCGGCTATCGCAACGACCGCCTACCCCGACGAGGATGTCGTGCTGATGGGTCTGACCGCAGCACGCATTCACGGGGCGCTGCCTCGCGCAATCGGTGTCGGCATCGTCGCCGTCCCACGCCAGCACTCGCCCATCACCCTCGATGACGGAGGCCGAGTCCTCTTTGTCGCCCGCGACACCGACCGTCTCGACGCGGTGCGGATGCCCGTGGAGACCGGCCGCGTCCTGGTCACTACCGTCGAGCAGACCGTCCTCGACCTCGCACGACGCCCGAACTTGGGGGGCCTGGAGGTCGAGGCTCGCGCCGCGATCGCGAACGTGATGCCGCGCGTTGACACCGAGTACCTGCTCGAGCTCGCCGACGAGCACAACTTCGGCCGCCGCGCCGCTGAGCTCGTCAGGACTGCGTGATGACCGGACCGATCGACCCGCCGGCGGCCACAGACGAAGCTCGTGTCGCCGAGCAGTTCGGCGTCGGCAACGCACAGGTCGAGCGCGACAAGCTGATCTCGCACGTCTTGGTCGCGTTGTCGAAGCTGCCGGATGACCGGCTGATGTTCTTTGGCGGCACCGCGCTCAGCCGCACCCACCTGCCCGATCTGCGGCTCAGTGAGGACATCGATCTGATCGCCTTGGGTCGTCGCGCTGACGTGACCAACGATATTGACCGCGTCGTCTCGCGTGCGCTGGCCAGGGCTTACGGTGAGGTGACTTGGCTGCCCGAACTCACCATCACCCGCGGCTCAGAGCCGGCGGTCTTGCAGGTCGCCGGTCTCCAGGTGCAGGTGCAGCTCCTCGACGGCACCGGCCATCCCGCTTGGCCTACCGAGGTTGTGAGCCTGTATCAGCGGTACGCCGGCGTTCCCGCCGCCACCATGCGCGTGCCAACGCTCGCTGCCTTCGCCGCTTCCAAGCTCGCCGCATGGTGCGAACGTGCAGCCCCACGCGACCTGTACGACCTCTGGGCACTCGCTCAGCGTGGCGCAGTCACCACCGGGGCCGTCGACCTGTTCGTCAAGCACGGCCCCACCGCCCGCAGGCCAGCGTCCTTCATGTTCGCCAGCGCGCCGACTGAGGACGAGTGGACCACGGCGCTGGGCCACCAGTGCGTCATCCGGGT
Source organism: Aeromicrobium choanae (assembly GCF_900167475.1). Taxonomy (NCBI): domain Bacteria; kingdom Bacillati; phylum Actinomycetota; class Actinomycetes; order Propionibacteriales; family Nocardioidaceae; genus Aeromicrobium; species Aeromicrobium choanae. The sequence goes on from NZ_LT796768.1 coordinate 2,826,368, forward strand.
CGGCCCCGACGAGGCGTGGGCCGTCGTCCGGAACTCCTGGCTGGCCGACGCCTGACTAGTCCGGCCGGACCTGTTCGTCACCTGACTCCTGCCTGGACGCTCGCAAACCCGAGTCGACGAATGGAAAGGGCGCAAAGCTCGGCCTGCTTTGTGACGTTCATGGCGCCTGGCCGCGGGCGCGCGATGCCCTCCGGCGGTTCGCCGAGCTCGGAGCGTCCGAGGCATCAACTCAGCGACCTAGGCACGGGGTTCCGGACTCGTCGGGCTGGCGATTCGACAAGAAACTCGTCTCCCTCGTCGAGGAGTTGACCTGTTGCTCGTCGTTGTTGTTGCTGGTTCCGCCGGCGTAGGACTGCCTGCTCCTGCCGCGATCCGGGCGCGAGACCGTAGGCGTCGAAGCCGAGGGCGGTGCCGCTGCCTAGGCTGGGACCGTGACCGAGACCTTCGACGAGCCGTCCCTCGGGCGGCGCCTGGTGGCGCTGCTGATCGACTGGGTGATCGCCTCGTTCTCCGCCGTGGCGCTGTTCGGGTGGACGGGTGTGCGGTTCCCGCCCGACGGCATCCGCGACCAGCTGATCATCAACGGCGTGTTCGTCGTCGAGGTCGCGATCCTCGTCGGGCTCACCGGGTTCTCGATCGGCAAGCGCATCATGGGCCTGCGGCTGATCAACCCCGACGGCCGCCCGATCGGCGTGCTGCGGGCGCTGCTGCGCACCGTGCTGCTGAGCCTCGTGATCCCGGCGATCGTGATGACCGACGACAAGCGCGGCCTGCACGACCTCGCCGCAGGCAGCAAGGTCGTCAAGGCGTGAGCCTGCCTAGGCCGGTTGATCTCGATACTCCCCCGCAAGCGGGAGGTGCCCCCAGTCTCGCTGCGCTCGCCGCTACTCGATCACCGACAGGCGCAACAACGCCCGCCACTCGACGAGTGGCGGGCGCTGAGCGGAGGCTGGGTCAGCCGCGCATCATCTTGCGGGCGCCCTTGGTGCTGGTGGGCACCGGGCCGCGCGGCATCGGGGCGGCCGGACGCATCGCGTCGAGCGCCTTCAGCTTGTAGAGCACGTCGGTCTGCTGCGCGGGCTTGATCGCCTTCTTCAGCTTCTTGACCCGCTTCACCAGCTGGGGCAGGGGCACCTCGCCCTCGCCGCGGCCGACGATCAGCGTCGTGATCGGGACGCCCTCGCCGACGATCCGGCGGTGCTTCTTGACCTCGGAGCCGAGCAGGTTGCTCACACGGGCGTGCTGGCCCTCACCCACGAGGACGACGCCGGGACGGCCGACGAGGCGGTGCACCACGTCCTGCTGCTTCGTGAAGCCGACGGCCGGCTTGACGTCCCAGCCGCGGCGCAGCATCTGCAGCGCACCCGCGCCGGCGCCCAGCTGGCCCTCGGCCTGCTCGTACATCGACTTCTCGGCGCGCTTGCCGAACACGATCATCGTGACCAGCAGAGCGGTGGTCAGCGAGAGCAGGACCGTGATGATGATGCCCAGCCACCAGGTCCCGAGGATGAACAGGGACAGCGTCGCCATGGCGGCGGCGGAGAGCACGAAGACACCGAGCAGGAGCAGGCCGAGACGCGGCTGCGTCCGCTTGGTCATCTGGTACGCATTGCGCAGCTGCGCGATGCGTCCGGCGGGTGCTGCGGGAGCGGGGCTGGACATGAGCCCGATTCTACGTCAGGCCCGAGCGTCCATGGCCTGCTGGTAGAGCCTTCCCGCGCGGTAGGACGAACGGACGAGCGGTCCGGACATCACACCGGAGAATCCGATCTCGTCGGCCTCCTGCTGCAGCTCGACGAACTCCTCGGGCTTGACCCACCGCTCGACGGGGTGGTGACGGGCCGACGGACGCAGGTACTGCGTGATCGTGATCAGCTCGCAGCCGGCCGCGTGAAGGTCGCGCAGCGCCTGCGAGACCTCCTCGCGCGTCTCGCCCAGGCCCAGGATCAGGTTCGACTTCGTGACCAGGCCGAAGGCCCGCGCCTGCGTCAGCACGTCGAGCGAGCGCTCGTAGCGGAACGCCGGGCGGATGCGCTTGAAGATGCGCGGCACGGTCTCGACGTTGTGCGCGAGAACCTCGGGACGCGACTCGAAGACCTCGGTGAGCAGCTCGGGGATGCCGTTGAAGTCGGGGATCAGGTTCTCCACGCCGGTGCCCGGGTTGAGCTCGTGGATCTTGCGCACGGTCTCGGCGTAGAGCCAAGCACCTCCGTCGGGCAGGTCGTCGCGGGCGACGCCGGTGATGGTGGCGTACTTCAGCTCCATCGTGCGAACGCTCTCGGCCACGCGGCGGGGCTCGTCGCGATCGAGGTCGGAGGGCTTGCCCGTGTCGATCTGGCAGAAGTCGCAGCGGCGGGTGCACTGCTCACCGCCGATGAGGAAGGTGGCCTCGCGGTCCTCCCAGCACTCGAAGATGTTGGGACAGCCGGCTTCCTGACAGACCGTGTGCAGGCCCTCGCTCTTCACGAGCTTCATCAGCTCGTTGTACTCCGGCCCCATCTTGGCGCGCGTCTTGATCCACGCGGGCTTCTTCTCGATGGGGGTCTCGGCGTTGCGGACCTCGAGCCGCAACATCTTGCGTCCTTCGGGAGCGATGGTCACGGTGACCACCCTACGTGGCGTCCGGTGATCAGAGCAGCGGGACTGCCGCGTGCTCGACGCGGTCGATGTCGGGGGAGGGCTCGTAGGTGCGCCACGTCAGCAGGTCGTCGAGGTGGGCGATGACGGTGGGCGCCACGTCGCGCGGGGCGGCGTCGCGGCCGATCTCGCGGTCGAGCGAGGTCACGCCCGCGTCGGCGATCCCGCACGGGACGAAGCGGTCGTACCAACCGAGGTCGACGTCGCAGTTGAGGCTGAAGCCGTGCATCGCCACGCCGCGCGAGACGCGGATGCCGATCGCGGCGATCTTGCGCTCAGGGCGACCCGCGGTCTCGGGCAGCCACACGCCCGACCGCCCCGGCACGCGGCCGGTGGCCAGGCCGTGGTCGGACAGCGAGCGGATCAGCGCCTCCTCGATGCGACGGACGTAGTCGACGACCAGCACGTGCGAGGGCAGCTTCACGATCGGGTAGCCCACCAGCTGGCCGGGGCCGTGGAACGTGATCTTGCCTCCGCGGTCGACGTCGACGACGGGCGTGCCGTCCTGCGGACGCTCGTGGGGCTCGGTGCGCCGGCCCGCGGTGTACACCGGCGGGTGCTCCAGCAGCAGGGCCGTGTCCTCGATGCGGTCGGCCACGCGATCGGCGTGCAGGTCGCGCTGGAGCTGCCACGCCTGCGTGTAGTCGATCGCGGCGTCGCCGTACCAGTCCTGGAGGTAGCGCACGGGGTCAGCCTACGACGCGGCGCAGGATGGTCAGGTCGAGCCAGCGGTCGAACTTGCGACCGACCTCCTCGAGGCGCCCGGTCTGCTCGAACCCGAGGTCCTCGTGCAGCTCGATCGACACCGAGTTCCCCGACTCGATGAGCGCCAGCACGACGTGGACGTCGGGCGCGTCGCAGGCGTGCCCCAGCAGCGCCACCATGAGCTCACGGGCGATCCCGCGGCGCCGGTGGTCGGGGTGGACGTAGACGGCGTTCTCGACCGTGTGCCGGTAGGACTCGCGGGGGCGGAACGTCCCGTAGCTGGCGTAGCCGGCCACCTCACCGTGCACGTCGGCAACCAGCACCGGGTGACCCGCGCGGACGCGGGTCTCGTACCAGTGCACGCGATCGGCGAGATCGACCGGCGTCTCGTCCCAGATCGCCGTGGTGTTCTCGATGGCCTCGTTGTGGATGTCGAGGATCGCCGGGAGGTCGGCCGGGATCGCCGCGCGGATGGTCGCCACCGGTCCATCGTGGCAGGGCTGTGGACCACGAGTCGACACGGCACGCGGGCACCCGCGAGGCTGCGGTCATGGGGGAGTGGATCGCGGCGCTCGCCGCCCTCGCCGTGCCGTTCACGGGGCACTGCGACGCGCTCACGGCGCTCGACGCCCTGCGTGCCCTCGCGTGGACCTCGAGCGACGAGCAGCTGCTCGCCAGGGCCTACGTGCCGGGCACCGACGAGGCCGATGTCGAGCGGCTGCGCTCCTGGCGCGAGCGCGGGATCACCGTCGAGGGCGCGCGCACCGTGCGGGCCTCCTGCCGGGTCGGAGCCGATGGGGTGGAGGTGGTCGAGCGGCTCGGCCCCACGGTGGCGGTGCTCGCGGACGGCACGCGCCGCCCGCTGCCCGCCGACGCGTGGGACCGCAGGATCGTCGAGGTCGCCCACCGCGACGGCTGGTGGCGGATCGTGCGGGTGCGCTGAGTCAGGCGCCGCGGCCGAGGGCCGTGCGCAGCACGCGGTCGATGCCCGGGTCGGCGAAGGAGAACCGGTCGGCCATCAGCGCCGCGGGACGGACCCGCAGGGAGCCGAGGAGGTCGTCGGCCAGTCCTCCGAGGGCCAGCCGGATCGCGAACGCCGGAGCGGCCAGCACGGCCGGCCGGTGCACGGTGGAGGCCAGCGTGCGGGTGAAGTCGCGGTTGGTGACGTCGTCGGGGATCGCGAGGTTCACCGGGCCGCTGAGGTCGCCCTCGAGCACGTGCGTCACCGCCGAGACCCAGTCGCGACGCGAGATCGTGGAGAAGTACTGGTGCCCGTCGCCGAGCCGGGCGCCCAGGCCCAGCCGGAACGGCAGCAGCATGAGCTTCAGCGCGCCGCCGGACCTGTCGAGCACGATCGCCGTGCGCAGGTAGGCCACGCGGGCGCCGGACTCGACCGCCGGAGCGGCCGCCGCCTCCCACTGCTGGGCCACGTCGGCGAGGAATCCCGTGCCGGGTCCGGAGGTCTCGTCGAGCTCCTCGTCACCGCGGTCGACGCCGTACCAGGACATCCCCGATCCCGACAGGAACGCCGGAGGCGTGGGGGAGGCGGCGACGGCGCGCGCGAGCGTGGAGGTGGCGCCGAGGCGGGACGCGAGGATCTCGCGCTTGCGCGACGGGGTGCGGGGCCATTGCGAGATCGGCGACCCGGACAGGTTGATGACCGCGTCGGCCTGGGCGATCAGGTCCTGGTCGATGAGGCCCTCGGAGGGCTTCCACCAGGACTCGCCGGCTCCCGCGGTGCGCCGCACCAGCGTGGTGACCTCGTGGCCGCGCTGGCGTAGGTGGTGGACCAGGGGCGCGCCGAGAAACCCCGACGCGCCCCCGATCACGACTCGCATGCTCAGCCCAGCTCGCCTTCGAAGGCGCCGGCCTGCAGCCGCTCCTTGATCGCGGTCAGGAAGCGGCCCGCGTCGGCACCGTCGATGATGCGGTGGTCGTACGTGAGCGCCAGGTAGGCCATCGAGCGGATCGCGATGGACTCCGAGCCGTTCGCGTCGGTGATGACCACCGGACGCTTGACGATCGAGCCGACGCCCAGGATCGCGACCTGCGGCTGGTTGATGATCGGCGTGTCGAACAGGGCCCCGTTGCTGCCCAGGTTCGTGATCGAGAACGTGCCACCGGAGAGCTCGTCCGGAAGGATCTTGTTGTTCCGGGTGCGATCGGCGATGTCGGCGATCTTGCGGGCCAGACCGGCGATGTTGAGGTCGCCGGCGTCCTTGATCGTGGGCGCCAGCAGGCCGCGCTCGGTGTCGACCGCGATCGACAGGTGCTCGCCGTCGGGGTACGTGACGGTGCCGCCCTCGAGGTCGAGTGCCGCGTTGACCTGCGGGTACTGCTTGAGCGCCTCGATGGCCGCCTTCGCGAAGAACGGCAGGTACGTCAGCTTGACGCCCTCACGCTCCAGGAACGCGTCCTTGTGCTGGGCGCGCAGGCGGACGACCTCGGTGACGTCGACCTCGTGCACCTGCGTGAGCTGAGCCCCGACCTGCAGCGACTCGACCATGCGGTTGGCGATGGTCTTGCGCAGGCGGCTGAGCTTGTCGGTGCGACCGCGCAGCGGAGACGCCGGTGCCGACGGTGCCGCGGCGGCGGCAGCCGGCTTCTCGGCGGCGGGCTTCTCGGCGGCCTTGCTCTTCTCGGCCGCGTCGAGGATGTCCTGCTTGCGGATCCGGCCGCCGACACCGGAACCGGTGACGGTGGACAGGTCCACGCCGTGCTGCTTGGCCAGCTTGCGGACGATCGGCGTCACGTAGCCCTCGGACGAACCGGCGTCGGAGGACGCGGAGACCTCGACCTTCGGCTCTTCCTTGGGCTCCTCGGCCTTCGGCTGCTCGGGCTCCGGCTCGGGCTCGGGCTGGGACTCCTCGGCCTTCGGCTCCTCGGCCGGGGCCTCCTCCTGCGCGGGCTCGGGCTCCGGCTCGGGCTCCGACTCGGCGGGGGCCGCACCCTCCTCGCCGATGATCGCGAGCTCGGCACCGACCTCGACGGTCTCGTCCTCGTCGACCTTGATCTCCAGCAGCGTGCCGGCGATCGGGGACGGGATCTCGGTGTCGACCTTGTCGGTGGAGATCTCGAGCAGCGGCTCGTCGACCTCGACCGTGTCGCCGACGGCCTTCAGCCACTGCGTGACCGTGCCCTCGGTGACGGACTCTCCCAGCGCGGGCAGTGTGACGGCCTGGCCGCTCGTGCTGCCGGACGACGCGGGCTTGGTCTCGGGCTCGGGGGCCGGGGCCTCCTCGTCAGGCTCCTCGGCGGGGGCGGGCTCCTCGGCAGGAGCCGGCTGCGACTCCTCCTCAGCCTCGGCGGGCTCCTCGGCGGCGGGCTCGGCCTCTGCCTCGGACGACTCACCCGAGTCGCCGGAGTCGGACGACGACTCGTCAGCGTCGCCGATGATCGCCAGCACGGCGCCCACCTCGACGGTGTCGTCCTCCTCGGCACGGATCTCCAGGATCGTGCCGGCGACGGGGGAGGGGATCTCGGTGTCGACCTTGTCGGTGGAGATCTCGAGCAGGGGCTCGTCGATCTCGATCGTGTCGCCGACGGCCTTCAGCCACTGCGTGACGGTGCCTTCGGTGACCGACTCGCCGAGCGCGGGAAGGGTGACTTCGGTTGCCATGTGGGTGTCCTGTTCGGTTCTCAGGCGTGCGAGTGCAGCGGCTTGCCGGCCAGGGCGAGGGCAGCCTCGCCGAGGGACTCGTTCTGGGTGGGGTGGGCGTGGATGAACTCGGCGACGTCGTCGGGGTAGGCCTCCCAGCCCACCCAGAGGGTCGCCTCGCCGATCTGCTCGCCCATGCGCGCGCCGAGCATGTGGACGCCCACGATCGGGCCGTCCTTCTCGCGCACCACCTTGACGACACCGGCGGTCTGCAGGATCTGGCTCTTGCCGTTGCCGGCGAGGTTGTACTCGACGGTCTCGACCTCGCCGTGCTTGTCCTTGGCCTGGGCCTCGGTGAGGCCGACCGACGCGAGCTCGGGCTCGCAGTACGTGACGCGGGGGATGTTCACGTCGACGATCGGGCGCGGGCTCAGGCCCGCGATCTCCTCGGCGACGAAGATGCCGTGGGCGAAGCCGCGGTGCGCCAGCTGCAGGCCGGGCACGAGGTCGCCGACCGCGTAGACGCCGTCGACGTTGGTGCGCAGGCGCTCGTCGGTGGGCACCCAACCGCGCTCGACGGTGATGCCGGCCTCCTCGAAGCCCATGCCGGCCGAGCGGGGGCCGCGGCCGACGGCCACGAGGACGAGGTCGGTCTCGATCGTGTCGCCGTTCTCCAGCGTGACGACCGCGCCGTTGTCGTTCTGCTCGACGCCGGTGAACTTCACACCGGTCTTGAAGGCGATCTTGCGCTTGCGGAAGGCGCGCTCCAGGCCCTTGCTGAGGATCGGGTCCTCCAGCGGGACGAGCGTGGGCAGCGCCTCGATGATGGTGACCTCGGCGCCGAAGTGGTTCCAGACGGAGGCGAACTCGACGCCGATGACGCTGCCGCCGATGATGACGGCGCGCTTCGGGACCTCCTCGAGCTTGAGGGCCTGGTCGCTGGTCATCACGCGGCCGCCGATCTCGATCCCGAGCGTGCGGGGCTCCGAGCCGGTGGCGAGCACGACGTTGGTGCCGGTGTAGCGCTGGCCGTCGACCTCGACGGTCTTGGCGTCGACGAGCTTGCCCTCGCCCTCGATGACGGTGATGCCGCCGGACTTCACCAGGCCGGTCAGGCCCTTGTAGAGGCGGTCGATGACGCCCTGCTTGTAGGCGTTGACCTTGGTCATGTCGACGCCGTCGAACGACGTGTGCACGCCGATCGAGTCACCTTCACTGGCGACGTGCGCGACCTCGGCCGCGTGCAGGAGCGCCTTGGTGGGGATGCAGCCTTCGTGGAGGCACGTGCCACCCACCTTGGCCTTCTCGATCATGGCAACGGTCTTGCCGAGCTGGACGGCGCGCAGGGCACAGGCGTAGCCCCCGCTTCCGGCTCCGAGAATGACGATGTCGAACGAATGGGGTGCGTCGTCGGGCACGATGTCCTCCGGGTAGGTGGTCTGCTGTCATCTTGTCACCTGTCCGGTGAGGGCTGCCACCGGGGAGGGCTCGCGGGACGTGACTTCGGGGTAGGTTCCGCGCGCTTCCTGATGGGGGTGGGTGCGGTCGGGCAGAATTGCGCCGTGGGACTGTTCAAACGCCGTCGACGCACCTCAGCCGGTGCCGTCGTGTCCGATCGCGACGCCAGCAGGGCCGATCTGGCCGCCCTGAGGGAGTTCGCGACCTCACGCTCCGGGGTCGAGGCCTTCGTCGAGCCCAAGACCACGGTCACCCAGACCACCGTGGTGTTCGTGGCCGCCGACGGGGAGTGGACCCGCCGCCGCGTGCCGAACGAGAAGGCCGCCGCCGACCTCGCGCGCAGCCTCAAGATCCCGCTCTACGACGCGAACCGCGTGGGCTACCCGCAGCGGATGCGCGAGTACAACGCCCGCGCCAGCGCCAAGAAGACCAGCGTCGAGGTGGAGCGCGGCGACTACAGCCCGGCCCAGTTCGCCGCGATCATGACGCTCGAGACGATCGCCGGCACCGAGCCGCTGCCCCGCAACCCCTCGAAGTCCGACCTCGAGCGCGTCCTGCGCGCCGCGCGCGGCAAGGCCCACCCCGACCGCACCGGTGGCGACCGCGCCCGCTGGGACCAGGTGGAGCAGGCCGCCCGCAAGCTCGGCCTCTAGTCGCGACCCATCGTGATCTCGATACGACGTCTCGCTGCGCTCGCCGTCACTCGATCACCGAGCCCGCTGGTCGAGTAGCGCGGCGAGGAACGAGCCGGCGTATCGAGACCCGCACTCAGTGCCAGCCGCGGGGGTCGAGGCCGCCGGGGTGGTCCACGGCGGGGTCGTAGGGCTCGCGGCTGAGGACGAACGTGGCCAGGTCGAGGGCGCCGTCGTCGCGGACGACGAGGCGCTCGCCGGCGAAGTAGGTGTCCAGCCCCCGCCAGCCGTCGCCGTCGCGAACGAACCGCGAGCGGCGGTTGTTCATCGCGTCGGAGAGGTGGAAGCCGTCGGCCGTCGGCTCGAGCCGGTAGGGGACCGGTCCCCAGAACCAGTCGCCCACGAGCGCTGCCACGTCCTCCGGCGGCTCGACCGGGGCGGTCTCGGTGGTTAGCGGGTCGAGCGCGGTGGCCGCGTCGAGGAGTCGGGTGGCGAGGTCGCCCAGGTGCAGCGTGTCGTTGGCGAGCACCACCACGCCCCAGCCGCTCGCCGGCTCGGCGATCGCGGTCGCGAGGAAGCCGGGCATCGATCCGCCGTGACCGACGAGGCGGCCGGTGCCGTTGCCGGGCCAGATGCGCCAGCCGAGTCCCTGCGCGGTCGCCCACGGCACGCCCGGGCGGTCGTCGACCGCCAGCGGCACGACCATCTCGGCCCAGCTCGACTCCGCGAGCACGCCCCCGGTGTCGCCCGCGGCGAACGCCGCCCAGCGGGAGAGGTCCTCCGCGCTCGACCACAGCTGACCGGCCGGCGCCATGGCGCCGGCGTCGTGGTGCGGCTCCACCATGAGCCGGCCGTCGGCCGGATGGTGTGAGAGCCCGGTCGCGGCGCCCTCGCCCGGCTCCTGGCTGATGCCGTGCAGTCCGAGGGGCACCAGGATTCCGGTGCGGATCGCCTCGAACCACGAGGTGCCGCGCAGCACCTCCACCAGGCGGCCCAGCACGGCGAAGCCCACGTTCGAGTAGTGGAAGCGCGTGCCGGGCGTGTGCACGAGCGCCGGCCCGGACGCGATCAGCTGGTCCCAGTCGCCGCCGGGCGTGCGCTCCCACCAGGGGCCGTTGGTCTCGGCCTGCAGACCCGAGGTGTGGGTGAGCAGCTGCGCGATCGTCACGTGGCCGAAGGGCACGTCCGGCAGGTGGCGATCGATGCGGTCGGCGAGGTCGAGCCGACCCTCGTCGCGCAGGCGCATGACCTCCACCGCGACGAACGTCTTCGTGATCGAGCCGATGCGGTACGGGGTCGCGGGGGTCGCCGCGGGGCCGTCACGTCCGTCGAGCGTGCCGACCGCGCCGGACCAGTGCAGGCTGCCGTGCCGCACGACTGCTGCCGAGACCGAGGCCGAGCCCGATCCCTCGCGCTCGGCGTGCAGCAGGTCGTCGAACGCCGACACCGCGGTCAGCCGAGGTCGCGGGCGAGGTGGACGAGCGTGCGGACGCCCGCGCCGGTGCCGCCGACGGGCGTGTAGTCGAAGGCCGCGCCGTCGTTGAACGCCGGACCGGCGATGTCGAGGTGCGCCCACGAGGCGTCGGCGACGAACTCGCGCAGGAACGCCGCGGCGTACATCGTGCCGCCGTAGGGCTTCGGGTTGTGCTGGCGCAGGTCCGCGATCGACGAGGTCTTCACGGCGGCACCGATCTCCTCGGTGATCGGCAGGCGCCACATCGACTCGCCGGCCACCTCGGCGGCGCCGAGCACGCGGTCCTGGAGCGCCTCGTCGTTGCCGAGCACGGCCGTGGTGCGGGTGCCGAGGGCGACCATGGCGGCGCCGGTCAGCGTGGCGACGTCGATGATGTGGTCGGGCTTGGCCTCCACCGCGAGCGCGAGGCCGTCGGCGAGCACGAGGCGGCCCTCGGCGTCGGTGTTGTGGACCTCGACCGTGGCACCCGAGCGCATGCGCAGCACGTCGCCGGGACGCGTGGCGGTGCCGCTGGGCAGGTTCTCGGCGATGCAGGCGAACGCCGTGACGCGGATGGGCAGGCCGAGCCGCGCGATGGCGGTGGTCGCGGCGACGATCGCGGCCGCGCCGCCCATGTCGCACTTCATCGTCATCATCGAGGCGCCCGGCTTGAGCGAGAGTCCGCCCGAGTCGAAGGTGATGCCCTTGCCCACCAGGGCCAGGTGGGTCTTGGCGCCCTCGGGGTTGTACGTGAGCTTCACGAGGCGCGGCGGGGCGTCCGAGCCGGCGCCCACGCCGAGGATGCCGCCGCAGCTCTCCTTGGCGAGGCGCTTCTCGTCCCACACCTGCACGCGCACGCCGGCCGGCGCGGCGGCCTTGATGGCGTCGGCGAACGAGGGCGGGCGCAGGTCGCCGGGAGGAGTGTTGACCCAGTCGCGCGCCACGCAGGTGGCCTCCGCGATGACGACGGCGTCCTCGACGAGGCGCTTGGCGGCGGCCTTGCGGGCATCGGCGCTCAGGATCGTGACGGTGTCGACGAGGGTGGTCTTGCGGCGCGCCTCGTCGCCCTTGTAGTCGAGGTAGGCGTAGGTCGCCAGGACGGCGGCCTCGGCGATGGCGGCGAGGTCGGCCTCGGCCACGCGGCTCGGATCGATGCCCACGCGGGTCGCCTTGGGAACGGAGCGCAGGCCCTTGGCCACCGCGCGGCGCTGCTGCTCGGCGGTGGGCGCCTCGGCCGTGGCCACCCAGGCGGTCAGCTGGGCGTCGCCGCTCGGCACGACAGCGACGTCGCCGGCCTCACCGGTGAACCCGAAGGCGCTCCAGGGGATGCCGTCCGGAAGGCCGGAACCTGAGGGCAGGAGCGCGATGACGGCATCGACGGTGGGCAGGGTGGCACGCAACTGGACCGTGGACATGCCGTCACTCTAGTCAGCGGTAGTTTGGCTCGCATGGTCCTGCTCCTGTCGCCCCTGCACCAACGGCACGAGGCCCTCGGCGCCAAGTTCTCCGAGTTCGGGGGCTGGTCGATGCCCCTCGAGTACGCCGGCGGCGGGGTGCTCGCCGAGCACAAGGCCGTCCGCGAGGCGGTCGGCCTGTTCGACGTGAGCCACCTGGGCAAGGCGCTCGTGCGCGGCAGTGGGGCGGTCGACTTCGTCAACCGGTGCCTGACCAACGACCTGGGCAAGATCGCGCCGGGCAAGGCCCAGTACACGCTGTGCTGCTCCGAGGACGGCGGCACCGTCGACGACCTCATCGCCTACCTGCGCAGCGAGTTCGAGGTCTTCCTCATCCCCAACGCCGCCAACACCGCCGAGGTGGTGCGCCGGCTCCGCGCCGCGGCTCCCGAGGGCATCGAGGTCGAGAACCAGCACCGCGACTTCGCCGTCCTGGCGATCCAGGGTCCGCTGAGCGACGAGCTGCTCGACGCGCTGGGGCTTCCCTCGGACCACGACTACATGTCCTTCACGAAGGGCACGATCGACGACGTCGAGCTGACCGTGTGCCGCACCGGCTACACGGGCGAGCGCGGCTACGAGCTGGTCGTCGCCGCCGAGGAGGTCGTCCCGGTGTGGGACGCCGTCATGGCGGCGGGGGAGTCGCTCGGCATCCGCGCCTGCGGCCTGGGCGCGCGCGACACGCTGCGCACCGAGATGGGCTATCCGCTGCACGGCCACGAGCTCTCGGCGGAGGTCTCGCCGGTCATGGCGCGGGCCGGCTGGGCCGTCGGCTGGTCCAAGCCCACGTTCTGGGGCAAGGAGGCGCTCGAGCGCCAGCGCGAGGAGAAGACGGTGCGCACCCTGCGCGGCCTGCTGGCCCAGGGACGCGGCATCCCGCGACCCGGCATGGCGGTGCACGCCGCGGACGGCGGCGTCCTCGGCGAGGTCACGTCCGGCACCTTCTCGCCCACGCTGCGCCAGGGGATCGGCCTCGCGCTGCTCGACCGCACCGTCGCCGACGGCGACACGGTCACCGTCGACGTGCGCGGCCGTCAGCAGGAGTTCACGGTGACCAAGCCCCCGTTCGTCGAACCGTCCACCAAGGAGGACTGACATGAGCTTCACGTGGCAGTACGAGAACAGCGCCGGCGAGACCGTCGGCACGTCGGAGGAGTTCGACCAGCGCGGCGAGGCCGAGTCGTGGATCGGAACGGCCTTCGAGGACCTGCTCGAGGACGGCGTGGAGCAGGTGCGCCTGCTGGAGGACGGGACCGAGGTCTACGGCCCGATGTCCCTGCGACCGGAGTGATCCGGCCGCGCGCGGCTCAGTAGTGCTCGCGCAGCGGCTGGCCGACCGCGAGCGCCGGCTTCGGCAGGCGCATGCGGCGGATCTGCGTGCTGCGCAGGACGGCGTAGAGCACCGCACCGCGACGCTCCGCTGGGGTGAAGCGCTTCTTCAGCTCGCGCTTGAGCACGGTGATCAGCCAGATCTCGTCGATGAGCGTGGCGAAGATCGTGACGGTCCACAGGGAGAAGACCACTTCGGCCATCGCGGGGAAGAAGCTCAGGACCAGGATGACGACGAGCAGCGGCAGCATGAACTCGGCCACCGTGCGGCGGCGGTCGACGACGTCGCGGGCGAGCGCCTTGCCCGGGCCGCGGTCGCGGGCCGGCAGGTCAGCGGTCGAGCCGCCGCCCAGGAGCGCCTCGCGCTGCTTGTCGCGGGCGGCGGAGCGGCGGCGACGCTCGCGCTCGGCCTGCTCGCGGCGCGTCAGCGGACGCTTCATCTGCTGCTTGCGGGCGGCCTCGGCCTCCCGGCGGCTGCGGGTCGGTCCACCCTTGCGCTGGGGGGTCTCGTCGGCTGCGTCGTTCACGCCGACGACCCTACAAGGCCGGGGCGAGCGCTGGAGCGCACGGTTAGGGTGGGGCCATGGCTGAGGGCGGGTTCTGGACACGTGTCACGCGCATCTTCAAGTCGCGGTCCGCGAGCAACGACGGACCCGACATCGAGGAGGTCGGCGCGCGGCTCGACGAGGCCTACCGGACCCAGTCGAAGCTGCTGGCCCAGGTACGGCGCGGCGTCGCCGACGTGGCCACGAGCCGCAAGCGCGTCGAGATCCAGCTCGCCTCGCTGCGCCGTGAGATCGCGGCGGCCGACGACGAGGCCAAGGCCTCGGTCGCTCGCGGCGACGATGCCGGCGCCCGCCGGGCCCTCGAGCGCCAGGTCGCGCTCGAGAAGGCCGCGGGCGAGCTCGACGACCGCCACGTCCAGCTGCGCTCGGAGGAGGAGCAGCTGATCAGCTCCGCGGCGTCCATCGAGCGCCAGATCGAGGACTTCCGGGTCCGCAAGGACACGCTGGCCGCGCGCTACTCGGCGGCCCAGGCCCGCAACGAGATCCACGGCGCCACCGCCGGGATCGGCGCCACGGCCGGTGAGGTCGGCCGCGTCATGGCCGACGCCGAGCGGCACACCCGCGAGCTGGAGGCGACGGCCGACGCCGTCGACGAGCTCATGAACGAAGGCATCCTGGCCCGGCCGGGAGAGTCGCAGGACGAGGCGCTGCTGCGGCGCTTCGACGAGGCCCTCGGCTCGGTGGACGCCGAGCCGCGCGCCGTGGAGGGAGACGGACATGGCCCGCACCAGATTTCGCAGTGACCGCGGGCTGACCCTGCGGATGGGCGGGGTCGGCCTGGGACTGGTCCTGCTCTACGTGCTGTTCGGCGCGATGCTCATCTCGGTCGCCGGCAGCCTGTGGGTGGCGCTGCTCATCACGCTCGGCATGGCGTGGGGCCAGTGGTACTTCTCCGACTCGCTCGCGCTGAAGTCGATGGGCGCCCACGTGGTGACGCCCGACCAGGCGCCCGAGCTGCACGCGATGATCGACCGCCTCGTGGCGCTGGCCGACATGCCGAAGCCGCGGGTCGCCGTCGCGGTCACCGACATGCCGAACGCGTTCGCCACCGGCCGCTCGCCGAAGCACTCCGCGGTCTGCGTGACCACCGGCATCATGCAGCGCCTCGACGCCGACGAGCTGGAGGGCGTCCTGGCGCACGAGCTCGCGCACGTCGCCAACCGCGACGTCTCGGTGATGACGGTCGCGTCGTCGCTCGGCCTGCTGGCGGGCTTCCTCACCCGCTGGGGCATGTGGTTCGGCGGCGGCCGCGACAAGAACAGCGGCCCGGCGATGATCGTCATCGTCCTGGTCAGCCTCGTCGTCACCGCCGTCAGCTTCCTGCTCACCCGGGCCCTCTCGCGCTACCGCGAGCTCAGTGCCGACCGCTCCGGCTCCTACCTCACGGGCCGGCCGTCCAAGCTGGCGTCGGCACTGGTGAAGATCTCCGGTGACATGGGCCGCATCCCCACCTCCGACCTGCGCGAGGCGCAGTCGATGAACGCCTTCTTCATCGCGCCGGCGCTCAAGGGCGACACCGCGCAGGCCCTCATGTCGACGCACCCGCCGCTGCAGGCCCGGCTCGACCAGCTCGCCCGCATCGGCGCCGACCTCACCGAGAGGCACTGAGCGTGGGATTCCTCGACGGGCTGCTCGGCCGCACCAAGCCGCCGAAGGCCAACCTCGACGTGCTGTTCTCCGTGCCGCAGGCGGCGCTCACGCTCCAGGCCGAGGGGTTCGCCTTCAGCGGGCACGGCGCGGTCTGCTTCCGCGACGCCGAGGGCCGGGCCGACGACGAGGTGATCGCGTCGGCGCAGGAGATGATCCGCACCGACCCCACCGCCACGGTCGAGATGCACGCTGACGAGTTCGGGTTCACCTGGCTGGAGGTCGTGCGACCCTCGGGCGACGTCTCGGGCCTGGTCACCGACCTCCACGCCGTGAACTCCACGATGGCCGCGCAGGGCTTCGACGCGTCGATGCTGTGCTCGACCGTGGTGTTCGAGCACGAGGGGCAGCGGTCGGCGCTGGTGTACCTGTTCAAGCGGGGCACGTTCTACCCGTTCGTCCCCGATCCGACGGCCGCGCGCCGCCGCGACAACCCCACCGAGCTGCGGATGCGGGCGCTGATCGAGCAGGACGTGCCGATCGAGCCCGATCTGGAGCGCTGGCTCGCCATCTGGGGCGCCCCCGGGCTCTGACGATCCCGGTCTAGACTCAGCGCCCATGGGGGAGCTGAGGAGCGTGCTGCGCGACGCGATCGCCGTGGTGTGGCAGGGCTTCCGGCTCGTCGGCGCGCACTGGCCCGTGCTGGTCACGATCTACCTGCTGGGCGCCGCGGGCCGTTACGGCTTCCTGTGGCTCGCCGTCGCGCTGAGCGAGGAGCACTCCACCCTCGCCGGCCTCGTGGTCCCGCTCGCGCCGCTGTCGAGCCTCGTGGCGATCATCGCGATGCTGCTCGTCGTCTCCACCTCCGTCACGGTGCTGGTCGCCGACACGTCCGATCCCGCCGCGGGCGCGCAGGGCGGCGGGTGGCTCGGGGTGCTGGCGGGAGCGCTGCTGCCCTTCCTGACGGTGTACGCCGCGCAGGGCCTGCTCAAGGCCGACGTGCGCGCCTACGTCAACGAGGCCACCTACGACGAGATCTACGGCAGCGCCGGCGCGGTCTACGGCGAGGCGGCCAACATCGACCGCACCGCGATCGCCACCGGCTGGATGCTCGCGGCGATCGTGGTCATCGCGCTGGTGCTGCGCTTCGCGTTCGACCGCTTCAACCTGCCGGCGCGCAGCCGCCCGCTCGCCTTCGCCGCGGCCTACGTGGAGACGCTCTGGATCGTCACGCTGGGCGTCTCGTTCTCGACCTTCCAGGACGAGATCTGGCAGTGGATCACCGAGCGGCGCTTCGTCCACTGGGTGCAGGACACGTGGGCCGACCTCATCGACTTCCTCGGCCCGATCGGCGACCCGATCGCCACGGCCGTCGGGTGGATCGGGACGTTCATCGACAACGCCGACGACGTGGTTCTGGTCCCGCTCGCGTGGCTCACCGTGGCCGCCGTGGTCTTCGGGCGCAGCATCGCCCCGCCGCCGCCCAAGCAGCGCACGTCGCGGTTCGGCCGCGTGCGTCCGATCGCGGCCGTGGGCTCGCGCACCCCGGCCGTGGTGAAGCGCTGGGCCGGCGAGGCGACCTCGGACTTCCGCGGCCGCTTCAGCGGCCTGCGCGACGGCTTCCGCGTGCTGGCCCTCGGCGGGCTCGTGCCGATGGTGATGTTCTGCCTCGTGTTCGTCATCGCCGACCAGGCGAACGCCCTCGTGAACGAGCTCTGGCGCCTCGTGCTCGGTCCGCGCGACCGCGACACGGCCCTGGCGTTCTCGCCATGGCTCGACATCACCGCCTCGGCGATCGAGTACGTCATCCTGGCCGGCCTGCTGGCCGCCGCCATCGGCCGGATCCTGGGCAACCAGCGCCGCAGGGAGCAGGAGGCCGCGGGTCAGGCGGCGGAGCCGTCGACCGGCAGCTCGACGTAGCGGGGCAGGAAGTACCAGAGCCGCACCGCAGCGGGCTCGGCCTCCTCGGGCAGGACGAAGACGGTGTCGGTCGTGAACTCCGCAGGGCGTGGATCGTCGCCCTCGCGGAGGCCGGGCTGCTCCGTGCTGCCGAACGTGGCTTGCGGCCCCGGGGTGTCACCCGGCACGCAGGAGGAGAACTGCGGACCGTCGATGCTCAGCGCCGAGTCGGACTCGCCGTGGAGGTTGCCCTCGGCGTCGACGACCGCGACCGTGCAGCCCACCAGCGAGACGTCCGGGTCGGCGCTCACGTCGAGCCTCAGCCGCCACGCCCGCACGCCGTCGGGCAGCGGGTCGCCGGTGAACAGGGCGATGTCGTCGGCCGGCTCGAACGCGTCCACCGCGTAGCGGGCCTCGATCGGGTAGCGCAGGTGGCCGTCGTCGTACTCGTCGACGAGATGTGCCTGGCTGGAGGTCACCGGGGCGGGGGAGTGGAAGCCGCGCGTCCACCAGTAGTCGTGCAGGCGCGAGCTGCCCGCGGCGAGGGCCAGGACGAGCGCGACGGGCAGGGCCACGAGACCCCACCGGTTGCGCTGCCACCACGTGCGGCGGTGCTCGATCGTGCTCACGGCGCCTCCGTCCGCGTCATGACGCCGGCCTCGGGGAGATCGAGGGGCTCGCTGCGCGCCATCCACGCCGTCACGTCGGCCGCGTCGACGTCGAGGTCCACGAGCGCCATGGAGTCCCATCGCTCGTCGGTGCCGTTCGGGGCGAGGGCGACGACCGCGCCCGGCAGCGTCGCGGGATCGGCCTCCGCCACCGCGAGGCACCGCGTGGGACGGTCGACCAGACGGCCCGTGCAGCTGATCGAGCTGCGGCCGCTGGAGCCGAAGAACGGCAGCACGCGACCGTCGTTGTCCCGCAGCGCGGCGTACGTGAGGTCGGAGGACTCGCCGCGTGGCGTGAACGTGAACTCGACCGCGACGAAGACGCCGGGGGAGACCAGCACCGACCCGCCCTGCGGCGCCACCGAGGACGCGCCGTCGACGGACAGCACCTCGAGGTCGCCGCTACGCAGCTCGGCGGTCTCGCCGACCCCGACCTCGACCTCGTAGGGACGTGAGGACTGGGCCCGCTCGGGCAGCTGCTGGTGGAGCCACTGCCCCAGGACCAGGGCGAGCACGACCAGGACGCCGGCGGTGGCGGGCGGCCGGCGCAGTCCGAGCCGGCTCACGACTCGCGCCCCCGCTCGACGTCGAAGGTCCCCTCGTGCGTCGGTGTCGGGTCGAACCACATGAACTGGTCGTCGAGGGTGCTGCGGCGCCAGGTCCACTGCGAGACCTCGACGGTGGCCTCCGCGGGCAGCGGCTCGGACTCGGTCTGCTCCCAGACGAACGCGACCTCGTACTCCAGTCCCGGCGCGGCGGCGCTGAGCGGTGAGCCGTCGGTCATCACGAGCACCTGCGGCCGAGCGTCCTCGCTGGCCCCGGTCTCGTCACCGCTCAGCCCGGAGTAGAGGCCGTCGAGTCCGCGCAGGCGGATCGTGTCGCGGAGCGTGCCGGTGTACACGGGGTGGTCGGAGGTGTTCTCGAGCGTCGCGACGACCGCGAGGTAGCGTCCGCGGACCTCCTCGTCGAGGCCGAGGTCGGTGGACCAGCGCACGCGGTCGACCGTGAGGTCGAACGGCTCGGCGTGGATCTCCTCGCCGGGCTCCAGCGCGGCCGGGCCGGTGGTCTCCGCCGTGGCCAGGCCGCCGAACAGGCCCGAGGCCAGCACCACCACGGCGGCCAGCGCCGCGAGCACCTGGCGCAGCGTCATCGTGCGCGACACCTGCCGCAGCCATCGGCGCAGGCGGCCGCCCTCGTCCCCCATCATGGGCCCGATGCTAGGGCAGCGCGTCCTCCCGCGATGCCGGGACTGACCGACCACCCGTGCGCGATACCTTGGGACCGTGACCCTCGACTCCCTCTCCCGTGACCAGCTCGACGCCTTCCTGGCCGAGCAGCAGCAGGCGTACGCCGACCTCCAGCAGGCGGGCCTGAAGCTCGACATCACGCGTGGAAAGCCCTCGGCGGACCAGTTGGACCTCTCCGAGGGACTGCTCACCACGCCGGTGGAGGATCACGTGTCCGACGGCGTCGACGTGCGCAACTACGGGGGCGGCACCGGACTGGCCGAGCTCCGCGCGATCTTCGCCGAGCTGCTGGGCGTGCCGGTCGACCAGCTGGTCGCCGGCAACAACGCGAGCCTGTCGATGATGCACGACTCGATCGTCTTCGCGATGCTGCACGGCACGCCGGGCGGATCGCCCTGGAAGGACGGGCCGGTCAAGTTCCTGTGCCCCTCGCCGGGCTACGACCGCCACTTCGCCATCTGCGAGCACCTCGGCATCGAGATGATCCCGGTCGCGATGCTCGAGGACGGGCCCGACATGGCCGCGGTCCGCGAGCACGTCGCCGACCCGGCGGTCAAGGGCATCTGGATCGTGCCCACCTACGCGAACCCCACCGGCGCCGTCGTCAGCGAGCAGGTCGCCGCCGAGCTCGCGTCGCTGGACACGGCGGCCGGCGACTTCCGGATCTTCTGGGACAACGCCTACGCGGTGCACGACCTGACCGACCAGCACGTGAAGTCCGCCGACATCGTCGGGCTGTGCTCGGCCGCCGGTCACCCCGACCGGCCGCTGATGTTCGCGTCCACGTCCAAGATCACCCTCGCCGGCTCGGGCGTCAGCTTCCTCGCGGGCTCGCCCGACAACGTCGCGTGGTACCTGTCCCACACGGCCGTGCGCACGATCGGTCCCGACAAGGTCAACCAGCTGCGCCACGCCCGGTTCCTCGGCAGCCCGCAGGGCGTGCTCGACCTGATGGCGCGCCACCGCGAGATCCTGGCCCCGAAGTTCGAGGCCGTCCTGAGGATCCTGTCCGAGCGCCTCGGCCCGCACGACGTCGCCACCTGGACCACCCCCAAGGGCGGCTACTTCGTCAGCCTCGACGTGGTCGACGGCACGGCCTCGCGCGTCGTGCGGCTGGCCAAGGAGGCCGGCATCTCGCTCACCCCGGCGGGTGCCTCGTTCCCCTACGGCAAGGACCCCCGCGACCGGAACATCCGCATCGCGCCGTCGTTCCCGCCCATGGCGGAGCTGACGCAGGCCATGGAGGGTCTGGCGACCTGCGTGCTGCTCGCCGCAGCCGAGAAGGCCGTCTCGGCCTGACGTGCGCATCGTCATCGCGCCGGACAAGTTCGCGGGCACCCTGACCGCTCCCGAGGCGGCGCGCGCCATCGCCGAGGGCTGGCGGCGCACCGCTCCGGACGACGAGCTCGTCGAGGCGCCGATGGCCGACGGGGGACCGGGCTTCGTCGACGCCCTGCAGGACGCGTTCGGCGAGGACGGGCGGCTCGAGGTCGTCAGCGTCCCCGGGCCGCTGGGTGAGCCCACGCCCGTCGGGCTGCTCGTCGTGGGGGACACGGTCTATCTCGAGTCCGCGCAGGCGTGCGGCCTGCACCTCGTGCCCGACCCGCGACCGATGGACGCCACCACCGTGGGGGTGGGCCGCGCCATCGCGGCGGCCGTCGACGGGGGAGCGCACCGCATCGTCGTGGGCCTGGGCGGCAGCGCCACCAGCGACGGCGGCGCCGGACTGCTCGCGGCCCTCGGGGCCACGGCCGACGTCCCACTGGACGCCGGGCCCGCCGGGCTCGACGGAGTCACACGCGTCGACCTCGGCCCGGTGCGCGACCGGCTCACCGGCGTGGAGCTCGTGATCGCCGCCGACGTGGAGACCACCCTGCTGGGCATGTTCGGAGCCGCCCGCACCTTCGGGCCCCAGAAGGGCCTCAGCGACGAGCAGGTCCTCACGGTGGACCACCGGCTCGACCGTCTCGTCGAGGCCGTGTGCGGCAGCACGCCCGCAGAGCGGCGCGTCGCCGACCAGAAGGGCGCCGGCGCCGCGGGCGGGCTGGGCTTCGCGCTGCTCGTGCTGGGCGCCGAGGTGACGTCGGGGATCGGGCTGGTCGCCCGGGAGGCGGGCCTCGCCGAGCTGGTGGAGGGCGCCGACCTCGTGGTGTCGGGGGAGGGGGCCTTCGACTACTCCTCCCGTGCGGGGAAGGTGGTCCACGGTGTCGCGTCGATCGCGATGGCCGGCGCCACGCCGTGTGTCGTGCTGGCCGGGCGGGTCGACGTCGGCAGCCGCGAGATGCGGGCGCTCGGCGTCGAGTCGGCCTACGCAGTGGTCGACCGGGTGGGGGAGGACGCCGCCCTGCGCGAGCCAGGACGGCACCTGGCCGACCTCGCCGCGCGGGTCGCCCGGTCCTGGTCGGCCTGACGCGACGCGCGAAAAGAGCCCGGCCGGCTCGACGGGCTCGATGGGCCGCGTACGATGGGAATCGAAACGGATCGCGCCGCGTTGCACCCGGTAGCACGATCCATCCGTAGACCGAGGAGCCTCGATGACCGCCACGGACCAGACCAGCACCGAAACCACGCCCGCCGACGGGATCAGCCTCAGCGACGGCGCGGCCGGCAAGGTCAAGAGCCTGCTGGAGCAGGAAGGCCGCGACGACCTCGCGCTGCGCATCGCCGTGCAGCCCGGCGGTTGCTCGGGCCTGCGCTACCAGCTCTTCTTCGACGAGCGCACGCTCGACGGTGACGAGATCCGCGAGTTCGACGGCGTCAACGTCGTCGTCGACCGCATGAGCCTGCCGTACCTCCACGGCGCCACCATCGACTTCGTCGACACCATCGAGAAGCAGGGCTTCACCATCGACAACCCGATGGCCACCGGCTCCTGCGCCTGCGGCGACTCCTTCCACTGAGTCACGCGGACTGAGCCGTCCAGACTCAGCCGTCCAGAACGCGTACGCCGATCGGGGCACGCCACCGGGTTTCCGGAGGCGTGCCCCGATCGCCTATCGTGGCGGCCGTGCACCTTGCCATCGCCGGATCGGTAGCCACCGACCACCTGCAGACCTTCGCCGGGAAGTTCTCCGACTCGCTCGTGCCCGACCAGCTGGACAAGCTGGCGGTCTCGTTCCTGGTCGAGGACCTCGACGTCCGCCGCGGCGGATGCGCCGCCAACATCGCCTTCGGGCTGGGCAGCCTGGGCCTGCACCCCACCCTCGTGGCGGCTGTCGGACGCGACTTCGACCTGGGCTACCGCGAGTGGCTGCAGGAGGCCGGCGTCGACACCTCGACCGTCCTGGTCCACCCCACGCTGCACACCGCCCTGTGCACCATCACGACCGACGAGGCGCACGCCCAGATCGTGACGTTCTACCCCGGCGCCATGGCGCAGGCCCGCGAGATCGACATCGCCGCCCTGCACGCCCAGCAGCCGATCGACCTGCTGCTCATCGGCCCCGACGATCCCGACGGCATGCTGCGTCACACGCGCACCGCCCGCGAGCTCGGCATCCCGTTCGCCGCCGACCCGTCGCAGCAGCTGGCGTGGGCGGGCGGTGAGCTGATCCGCGAGCTCATCGACGGCGCGGCGTACCTCTTCAGCAACGACTACGAGGCGGCGCTGATCGCCAAGAAGACCGGCTGGAGCGACGCCGACATCGCCGAGCGGGTCGGCGTGCGCGTCGTGACCCACGGCAAGGACGGCTGCGTCGTGATCGAGTCCGACGGCACCCGCCACCAGATCGGCGCCATCGAGGGCGTCACCGCGGTCGACCCGACGGGCGTCGGCGACAGCTTCCGCGCCGGCTTCATGGCCGGCATCGCGGCCGACCTGTCGCTCGACCGGGCGGCCCAGGTCGGCTGCACGATCGCGGCCAGTGTCGTCGAGACGATCGGCACCCAGGAGTACCTGCTGGAACGCTCGGCGTTCCTCGACCGGGTCCGCTCGACGTACGGCGACGAGGCCTGCGACGAGATCGGCGAGGCCCTCTCGATCAGCCATGACGCGGTAGTCAAGTCAGGCTGACCTAACCCGCTGGGCGACCGGTCGCCTGCGTTACTGTTCTTCAAAACCCTGTGTGGTCAAGATCTTCTGAGAAAGGCGCCCCGTGGGTCGGATGAAACTGGCGGTGTTGACCGCCCTGGCCGCTGTCATGCTTGGCGGCTGCTCGCCCCTGGACGAGTCGGATCTGAACCGACTCGCCCTCCCTGTGGCCGGATCGGACCGATCCATCTACATGTGGAACCTGTGGCTGGGCACCTGGATCGCGGTCCTCGTGGTCTTCGTGCTCGTGTTCGCCATGATCGTCTACGCGCCGGTCCGCTACCGCCGCAAGAAGAGCGACGACCCGGCCCCCGTGCAGGTGCGCTACAACCTGCCGCTGGAGGCGCTCTACACGATCGCGCCGGTGATCATCGTCGCCGTGTTCTTCTTCCACACCGTGGAGTCGCAGAACGCCCAGCTCGAAGAGGTCGAGAACCCCGACCACACGATCGAGGTCGTCGGCAGCAAGTGGCAGTGGACGTTCAACTACCTCGAGGGCGCCCCCGGCGGTGAGCCGGTCTTCGACCAGGGCGACACCGCGAACCTGCCCGAGCTGTGGCTGCCCGTGAACGAGTCGGTGAAGTTCGAGCTGATCTCGCCGGACGTCATCCACTCCTTCTGGGTCCCCGAGTTCTACTTCAAGATGGACGTCGTCCCGGGCAACATCCCCGGCAAGGACGGCAACAACTCATTCACCATGACGCCGAACCGCGAGGGCACCTTCACCGGTCGCTGCGCCGAGCTGTGCGGCGTCTACCACACCCGCATGCTGTTCAAGGTCAAGGTCGTGTCCGCCGACGAGTACGAGGCCCACCTGGCCGACCTCGAGGCTGCCGGACAGATCGGCACGCCGAAGGGCTCGACGACAGCTGACACCGTCGCCGGCATCACTGCCAGCGGCGAGAGCGAACCGGAGGACTGATGGCCACCGCAACCTTCGACGCACCCGAGGCGCGCAGCAGCACCGGCGTCCGGGAGCGCTCCTTCGGGACGAAGGCCTTCACGCTGCTGACGACCACCGACCACAAGGTCATCGGTCAGATGTACGCCGTGACGACGTTCTTCTTCTTCATCTTCGGCGGCATCCTGGCGCTCATCATCCGCGCCGAGCTGGCTCGCCCGGGTGGACAGTTCGTCGGCGACGAGACGTACAACCAGCTGTTCACGATGCACGGCACGATCATGCTGCTGATGTTCGCGACGCCGTTGTTCTTCGCGTTCGGCAACATGATCATGCCGCTGCAGATCGGCGCCCCCGACGTGGCGTTCCCGCGTCTGAACATGTTCAGCTACTGGCTGTACCTGTTCGGCTCGCTGATCGCCGTCTCGGGCTTCATCGTCCCCGGCGGCGCCGCCAGCTTCGGCTGGTTCGCCTACCTGCCGCTGTCGGACTCGATCCACAGCCCCGGCGTCGGTGGCGACCTGTGGGTCATGGGCCTCTACATGTCGGGTCTGGGCACGATCCTGGGCGCGGTCAACTTCATCACCACGATCTTCTGCATGCGCGCACCCGGCATGACGATGTTCCGGATGCCGATCTTCGTGTGGAACACGCTGGTCACCAGCATCCTGATCATCATCGTCTTCCCGGTGTTCGCCGCCGCGCTGCTCGCGCTGGGCGCCGACCGTATGCTCGGGGCGCACGTGTTCGACCCATCCACGGGTGGGCCGATCATGTACCAGCACCTGTTCTGGTTCTTCGGTCACCCTGAGGTCTACATCATCGCCCTGCCGTTCTTCGGCATCATCACCGAAGTCCTGCCGGTCTTCAGCCGCAAGCCGGTCTTCGGCTACGTCGGCCTGGTCGGCGCGACGCTGGCGATCGCCGTCCTCTCGGCGGCGGTGTGGGCGCACCACATGTTCGTCACCGGAGCGGTGAACCTGGCGTTCTTCAGCTTCATGACGTTGTTGATCGGCGTGCCAACCGGTGTGAAGTTCTTCAACTGGATCGGCACGATGTGGGGAGGCTCCGTCTCCTTCGACACACCGCTGCTGTTCGCGCTGGGCTTCCTGACGACCTTCCTCTTCGGCGGTCTGACCGGCATCGTCCTGGCCTCCCCGGCCCTGGACTTCCACCTGTCCGACACCTACTTCGTGGTGGCGCACTTCCACTACGTCGTATTCGGCACGGTCGTGTTCGCGATGTTCGCCGGCTACTACTACTGGTGGCCGAAGATCACGGGCCGGATGCTCGACGAGAAGCTGGGCAAGATCCACTTCTGGCTGCTGTTCGTCGGCTTCCACCTGACCTTCCTGGTGCAGCACTGGCTGGGTGTCGAGGGCTTCCCGCGTCGCTACGCCGACTACCTGCCCGGCGACGGCTTCACCCGCCTGAACGAGATCTCCACGATCGGTGCGTTCCTGCTGGGTGCCTCCACGCTGCCGTTCCTCTACAACGTGTGGAAGTCCCGCAAGGCGCCCCTGGTTCGCCAGGACGACCCGTGGGGCTGGGGCCGCACGCTCGAGTGGGCCACCTCCAGCCCGCCGCCGCGTCACAACTTCGTGTCGCTGCCGCGGATCCGCTCGGAGAGCCCGGCGTTCGACCTGCACCACCCGGACGTGGTCGAGCTCGAGCTGGCGCAGAACCCCGACGAGGACAAGCCCCTGGCCGACGCACCCGATGTCGAGGGTCGTCGCGAGGCGCTCGGCGGCAACAACCCGAAGGCTGGTGAGTGATCGATGCGCAAGGAATTCTGGCTGTTCTTCAGCTGCGCCATCTTCTTCGTCATCGTGACGCCGGTCTACTGGGCCGTCGCGCACGAGGTCACCGGCACGGTCGCGCTCGTCATGGCGATGCTGCTGTTCTTCATGATCAGCTTCTACCTGTGGTTCGTCGCCAAGGCGATCCCCGAGCGTCCTGAGGACCGCCAGGACGGCGAGATCCTCGAGGGTGCCGGCGAGCTCGGCTTCTTCCCGCCCTACAGCTGGTGGCCGCTGTTCGCGGCGATGTCGTTCGGCCTGCTCGTGCTCGGCGTCGTCTTCGGCTGGTGGATGTTCATCATGGCCCTGCCGTTCGGCGCGATCTGTCTGATCGGCTGGCTCTTCGAGTACTACCGCGGCGCGCACGCTCACTGAGCCGCGCCCCGCACGACCACGCCCCCGGTGTTTCGACACCGGGGGCGTTTCGTCGTCCTGCGGGTGGGTCGGTCTGCCTAGACTTTCAGGCGTGAGTACGTGGGCAGCGCGGGCCGTGGGCCTGCTGACGGTGATGGTCCTGGCAGCGTCGTGCACCGGCGGCGGAGCGGCGAGCCCGGCCGACGAGGTCGAGGAGAAGGCGCCGCTGAGCATCTCGGCGAGCGTCGACGACGGTGCCGCGGACGTTGCCGTCGACTCGGTCGTCACCGTCGACGGCTTCGACGGCCAGCTGGCGGATGTCTCGCTGGCCTCCGACGACGGGAAGTCGACCGTTCCCGGCGAGATCCACGGAGTGCGCTGGACGGCATCCGGTCTCCTCGAGCCCGCCACGTCCTACGTGCTGAAGGCCTTGGGCACCGGCGACGACGGGAAGCCGGTCACCACGATCTCGCGGTTCACCACCCGCGCCCTGACCCTCGACGAGCAGACGTACCCGGCGGTCGCGCCCCTCGAGGGGGAGACCGTCGGCATCGGGATGCCCGTGATCGTGAGCTTCGACGTCCCGGTCATCGACCGCGCGGCGTTCGAGAAGCGGATGAAGGTCACGGCCCAGCCGGCCACCGCGGGCGGCTGGTACTGGCTCAGCAACAACACCGCGCACTGGCGGCCGAAGCAGTACTGGAAGCCGGGCACCGAGGTCTCGGTCGACCTCGGACTCAACAGCGTGCACGCGGGCAACGGCGTCTACGGCCAGCAGGACCAGCACGTGAAGTTCCGTGTCGGCCGTTCGGTGATGACCGTCGTGGACACGAGCCGGCACCGGGCCACGGTGAAGATCAACGGGAAGAACGTGCGCACGATCCCGGTCTCGACGGGCGACGCCGACCACCGCAGCCGCAACGGCATCAAGGTCGTGATGGAGAAGCACCGGTCGATCGACATGGACGCCGCCACCACGGGCGTGGACTCCGACGACCCCGGCTACTACAACCTCAAGGGCGTGAAGTGGGCGATGCGCGTCACGAACTCGGGGGAGTTCCTGCACGCGGCGCCGTGGTCGGCCGCGGCCCAGGGCAACGCCAACGTGAGCCACGGCTGTGTCGGCATGAGCACCAAGGACGCGGCGTGGGTGTTCGCGCAGAGCAAGCGTGGCGACGTGGTCAGCTATGTGGGCAGCCCTCGCCGGCTCGAGCCGGGCAACGGCTGGACCGACTGGAACCGTTCGTGGGACGAGTGGCTCGAGGGTTCGGCCCTCGGGGAGGACGCCGAGGGCGCCTGAGCCCTCAGCTGCCCTTGGCGGCCTTCGCGGCGGCCTTCTGCTCGCGCTTGAACTCGCGGACCTTCACGAGCGATTCAGGGCTCGTGATGTCGGCGACGCTCCGGTGGCCCGGCTGCCCGTAGTCGCCGGCCGCCTCGCGCCAGCCGGCGCCGTCGTAGCCGTACTGCTTGCCCAGCAGGGCGAGGAAGATCTTGGCCTTCTGCTCGCCGAACCCCGGCAGCGCCTTGAGCCGCTTGAGGACCTCGGGACCGTCGGGGGAGCCCTGGGTCCAGATCGCGGTCGCGTCGCCGCCCCACTCGTCGCGCACGGACGCGGCGAGGGCCTGCACCCGCCCGGCCATGGAGCCGGGGTAGCGGTGCACGGCCGGGGTCTGGCGGAAGACCGCCTCGAACGCCTCCGGCTCCTGCCCGGCGAGGTCCGCGGGGTCGAGCGTGCCCACCCGGTCGAGGATCTTCGCGGGGCCGGAGAACGCCGCCTCCATCGCGATCTGCTGGTCCAGCAGCATGCCCACGAGCAGGGCGAAGGGGTCGTCGGTCAGCAGCTGGTCGGCGGTGGGGTCGCCGGTGATCGAGAGGCTCATGGACCCATCGTCGCACTCTCGCCGAAGCGCCTCGCAACGTTCATACCGCGTTCACCGCACGTGCTGAACGGACCGTGAGGTCTTCCCTAGAGTCGCAGCGTCGTTGTTCGGGGTCGAGATCATGGAGGTCGTGTGACCACGGTCCTGCCCACCCGGGCGCCGTCCGATGCTGCACCGGACGCCCCCCGCGCCATCGGCGGCGGCCAGGCCGGCGCCGACCGCGTCTTCGACCTCGCGATGCGCGCCACCGGGACGACGGTCCTGCTGATCACCGGCGGGATCGGCCTCTTCCTGGCGCTGCAGGCGGTGCCGACCCTGCGCCACTACGGGCTCTCGTTCTTCACCGAGACGCAGTGGGAGCCGGACGCGGACGTCGTCGGCATCGGCTCGGTCCTCGTCGGCACGTTCTCGGTCGCCGCCGTCGCGCTCGTCGTCGCGTTCCCGCTCGCTCTCGCCACGGCGCTGTTCATCAGCGAGTACGCGCCGGCGCGGCTGCGGGGACCGCTCATCTCGATGGTCGACCTGATGGCGGCCGTGCCCAGCATCATCTACGGGCTGTGGGGGTTCTTCCTGCTCCAGCCGCACGCCAGCTCGGTGGCCAGGTGGATGCACCAGCACCTCGGCTTCCTCCCGTTCTTCGAGGTCAAGGCCGATCCCGGGGCCGCGATCTGGGAGCAGAGCCGTTACACGGCCTCGGCCTTCATCGCCGGCCTCGCTGTGGCGATGATGGTGATCCCCATGGCGTGCGCCATCATGCGCCAGGTGTTCAGCCAGGCGCCGCTCGGCGAGCGGGAGGCGGCGTACGCGCTCGGCGCCACGCGGTGGGGCATGATCCGCTCGGTCGTGCTGCCCTTCGGGCGTGGCGGCATCATCGGCGGCACGATGCTCGGCCTGGGCCGTGCCCTCGGCGAGACGATCGCCGTCCTGCTGATCATCTCGCCCGCCTTCGTCCTGAAGCCCCGCGTCCTCGAGATCGGCACCAACACGGTCTCGGCCTTGATCGCAGGACGGTTCGGCGAGGCCAGCGGGGGACAGCTCCAGGCCCTGCTGACGGCCGGCTTCGTCCTGTTCGTGATCACACTCCTCATCAACACCGCGGCGGCCGTCGTCGTCTCGCGGAGCCGTTCCGGAGCGGGGACCGACGCATGAGCACGACCATCGCCCGGTCCGAGCCGGCCACGCCCCAGCCGCCCGCCGGCACCCGCCGGCTCTCCACCGTGACGGCCGAGGACCGCTTCGTCGAGATCGGCTCGTGGGTGGCCGGCTTCTCACTGGCGTGGATCGTGAACGCGCGGCTGCTGCCGTGGACGGGGCTCCTGCCGCTCGTCATCTCGACCGTCGTCGCCGGCCTGGGCGTGCTGGCCGTGGCCACGGCGATGACCGAGCCGCGACCCGTGGTCGTCGACCGTGTCGTCGCGGCACTCGTCCACGTCGCGGCCCTCATCGTCGCCGTCGCCCTGTTGTCGACCGTGGCGTTCATCGTGTACCGCGGGCTGGGCGCACTGTTCCACTTCTCGCTGCTGACGCAGGACATGTCGGGCGTCGGGCCACGGGACGCGTTCGACCGCGGAGGCATCCTGCACGCGGTCGTCGGCTCCCTGATCCAGGTGGGCATCGCCGTGCTGGTCACCGTGCCGCTCGGGATCGGCACGGCGGTCTTCATGACCGAGGTCGGTGGCCGCTACGCGCGCATCGTCCGCACCGTCGTGGAGGCGATGACGGCGCTGCCGTCGATCGTGGCCGGGCTGTTCATCTACACGACCCTCATCGTGGCCCTCGGGATCGACCGATCCGGGTTCGCGGCCGCGATGGCGCTGGGTGTGATGATGCTCCCGATCATCGCCCGCGCCGCCGACGTGGTGCTGCGCGTCGTTCCCGGCGGCCTGCGCGAGGCGAGTCTGGCCCTCGGTGCGTCGCGGTGGCGCACGGTCTGGCACGTGGTCCTGCCCACCGCCCGGCCGGGCCTGGCCACGGCCCTGATCCTCGGCGTCGCGCGGGGGATCGGCGAGACCTCGCCCGTGCTCCTGACCTCCGGTGCCGCCTCCTTCCTCGTCCTCGACCCGACCGACGGCGTGATGAACTCCCTGCCGCTGTTCATCTACTCGACCGTGCGCAGCGGTGAGCCGATGTACATCGAGCGCGCCTTCGCGGCCGCCACCGTCCTGCTCCTGCTGGTGCTCGTGCTCTTCGCGATCGCTCGCCGCCTCGCCCGCCCCCGAAAGGTCTCCCGATGACCCTGTCCCCGCTCCGCAGCCGGTACCAGCGCCTCGCTCTCGTGCTGGCGGTGATGTCCGTCGTGGCGCTGGCGTCGATCCGCCCGGCGCACGCCGCGTACGCCCAGATCGAGGGATCGGGCTCCACCTGGTCCGAGGTGATCGTGCAGCAGTGGATCGCCGACGTGAACGCGAACGGCATGAAGGTCACGTACAACGGAGGCGGGTCCTCGCAGGGGCGCAAGGCCTTCGCGCAGCACGTCACCGACTTCGGCATCACCGAGATCCCCTACCAGGGCAAGGACGAGAGCGGCAACGCCGACACCGCGGGGAGCCGCGAGTTCGCCTACATGCCGATCATCGCCGGCGGCACCGCGTTCTCGTACCAGATCCGCGTCGGCGGGAAGCTGGTCAAGAACCTGAGGCTCTCCGGCGAGACACTGTCCAAGATCTTCACGAACCAGATCACGAACTGGAACGACCCGGCGATCGCGAAGGACAACAACGGCCGCAAGCTGCCGTCGCTGAAGATCATCCCGGTGGTCCGATCCGACGGCTCGGGCACCACCGCGCAGTTCACCCGCTGGATGGATGCCCAGTACCCCAAGGTGTGGCGCGGCTTCTTCGGCAAGTCCGGCCTGACCTCGTACTACCCGCGGCGTGGTGACACGATCGCCGCGGCCGGCTCCGACCAGGTGATGAACACCATCGCGGGGGCGGCCGGCAACGGGACCATCGGCTACGTCGAGTACTCGTACCCGGTCAACAAGAAGTTCCCGGTCGTCAAGGTGCTGAACCGCTCCGGCTTCTTCGTCGAGCCGACCCAGTACAACGTGGCGGTCGCCCTCACCAAGGCGCGGATCAACACCGACAAGGGCTCCCAGAACTACCTGACCCAGATCCTCGACGGCGTCTACAACGCGGCGGACCCGCGCGCGTACCCGCTGAGCTCGTACTCCTACATGCTGCTGCCGACGGGTGCGTCCGATCGCCGGATGACCACGACGAAGCGCCAGACGCTGGCGGACTTCATGTACTACTCGCTGTGCGAGGGGCAGTCCAAGGCCGGCGCCTACG
This sequence comes from Aeromicrobium choanae, assembly GCF_900167475.1. Taxonomy (NCBI): domain Bacteria; kingdom Bacillati; phylum Actinomycetota; class Actinomycetes; order Propionibacteriales; family Nocardioidaceae; genus Aeromicrobium; species Aeromicrobium choanae. The sequence continues at coordinate 2,857,855 of NZ_LT796768.1, forward strand.
GCTACTCGCCGCTGCCGCTGAACCTGGTGAAGGCCGGATTCGACCAGCTGAAGCGGCTCAAGGCCGCCGATCCGAAGGTCGAGATCGCCGGGCGCGACGTGAAGTCGTGCAACAACCCCACCTTCGTCGCGGGCGACCTGTCGAAGAACAAGCTCGCCGAGATCGCCCCGAAGCCGGCGGCCTGCGACAAGGCCGGTGCCGGACCCTGCGACGGCGGAACCGGCTCGGCGCCCACCACGCTGGAGGAGGCCGAGAAGACGGCGAAGGACTCGTCCGCAGGGGCGTCCACCGGCGCGGGGGGCGGCCCGTCCGCAGCGGTGGACGCCGCGCCCGAGAGCGGGGCCATCGACCCCGTGACGGGCGATGCCGTGCAGGCCGCCGGCGCGACGGGCGGCAACGCCCAGGCCGTGCCGGTCGAGCTGACGTCGTCACGGCCGGGGGACTCACGGGTCTTCGGCACCGTGGCGGCCCTCGAGCTGCTCGCGATCGTGTTGATACCCGGGATGGTGGCGGCGTTCCTGCGTCGTCGAGGAGAGGTCCGATGAAGCGCACGCTGCTGTTGATCCCCGCCCTGCTGGTCGTGGTGGCCGGTCTGCCGCCCGCCGTGACCCCCGGGGCGCAGGCCGCGTCGGGCTCGTCCTTCAGCCGGACGAAGGAGGTCGACCGCACCTTCGAGGAGGACGGCCAGGCCGTGTCGGTCGAGAAGCGCCGCGTGTCGGTGACGGTCGATCACACGCAGGACCTCCGCGGCCGCGAGCGCGTCCAGATCTCCTGGAAGGGTGCCCACCCGAGCGGTGGTCGCGCGGCCAGCCCGTTCGGTGCGGCCGGCCTGCGCCAGGAGTACCCGGTCGTCATCCTCCAGTGCCGGGGACGGGACGATGCCGCCCTGCCAGCCGCGAAGCGGGTCTCGCCGGAGACGTGCTGGACCTCGACGGCCCAGCAGCGCTTCCGGTCGACGTCGGAGCGCCAGGCGATCTGGCGTCGCGACCTGCACGCGCGCGAGGGCGACACGAGGCAGAAGAGCGGGATCGACCCATTCCCGACGAGCGGGTGCGACGACGTCCCGAGCTTCTCGGCGCACGCCGTGACGTTCGTCGACGCGAAGGGGAAGTCGTACACGTCCTGCAGCGCCGAGACGATGGCGCCCGAGGCGGCCGTCGACGCCGCCCTGCCCGCCGCCGAGCAGGCCGCGTACACCGACGCCGACGGGACCGGGTCGACCAGCTTCGAGGTCCGTACCGCCACCGAGAACGAGTCCCTCGGCTGCAGCGACACGGTGGCGTGCTCCATCGTCGTCATCCCGGTCATGGGCCTCAGCTGCGTGGACGGGGACGACGAGTGCACCCGCACGGGACGCTTCGCCCCCGGCTCCAGCAACTTCGCCGGTGACGGCGTCGACGACGCGGTCTCGGCCTCCTACTGGTGGGCCGGGTCGAACTGGCGCAACCGGATCACGATCCCGGTCACGTTCGGCACCGCGCCCAACGTGTGCGACGTCCTCGACTCGCGGGCGCCGACGGCGTTCTACGGCTCCGAGCTGATGTCGCAGGCGGCACTGCAGTGGGCACCGGCCTACTGCCTGTCGAGGAAGCGCTTCAAGTTCCAGCACAACCGCATGTCCGACGAGGCCGCCTTCGCCCTGGTGGAGAAGGGCGGCGCGCCGGCGGCGCTGGTGTCAGGGCGTCGCGAGCAGGAGGACGAGGCCCCCGTGGCCTACGCGCCCACCGCCGTCACCGGGTTCGCGATCTCCTACGTCATCGACCGGCCGAAGAACGCCGGCGAGTACGACCGGCTGAGGCTGACCCCGCGCCTCCTCGCGAAGCTCCTCACGCAGTCCTACACCGGCTCCGCCTACGGAGCGCAGCATCCGGGGATGGGCCGCAACCCGCAGTCCCTCAACCAGGACCCCGAGTTCCAGGCGCTCAACCCGGGCCTGGACGCCACGACTCGCGAGGCGGCGGCCACGGTGCTGTCCCTGTCGGAGTCCTCGGACGTCATGACCTCGTTGACCTCCTACATCGCCGCCGATCCCGAGGCCCGGGCTTTCATGGACGGGAAGGCCGATCCGTGGGGCATGGCGATCAACCCGAGCTACCGCCGGCTGAAGCTGCCCGTGGCGGAGTGGCCGCTGCTGGACACGTTCGTGCCCGAGTACGACCTCGACTGCCAGCAGCAGCTCAGCACCCCCTACTTCACGCAGCTCGCCGCACCGGTCTCGAGCCTGCGCACGATCGCCGAGGCGGTGCTCGACGCCTGGCCGAACGTGCAGACCAAGTGCGAGCGGCCCTCCAGCTCCGATCCGTACAAGTTCGGGCGGGCCGACCGCCAGGGCGTCGGCGCGCGCTTCATGCTGGGCGTCGTCAGCCTCGGTGACGCCGAGCGGCTCGGCCTGAGGACGGCGGCGGTGCGCACCTCCGGGAAGACCTGGGTGTCGCCGACCCGCTCGTCGATGGCGGCCGCCGTCGGGACCGCGACGGCCGTGAAGGGCTCGACCGGCGCCTTCGAGATCACGCCGCGGGCGCTGGCGAAGCGACCGCAGGCCTACCCCGGGACGATGATCGTCTACACCGTGGCGCGGACGCGCGGCCTGGCTCCGAAGGACGCCCAGCACGTCTCCCAGTTCATCCGCGTCGCCACGAGCGAGGGTCAGCGGCCGGGGTCGGCCAACGGCACGCTGCCGTCGGGCTACCTGCCGATCCTGGCCGCGGGAGTCACGAAGCGCCTGTACGACGCGGCGCGGCACGCGGCCGACCTCATCGCTGCGCAGCGGCCCGAGAGTGCGCCGGGGACGAACGACACCACCACCGCGTCGGCGGGCGGTGGCTCAGGTCCCGACACCTCGGTGACGGCGCCGCAGGGCGACGTCCCGCCGGAGCAGGCCCGCGCCTCCGGACCGGCGAAGGCCACCATGGTCGCGACGGAGCCCACGAGCGCGATCACCTCGACGTCGGGACGAATGCTGCTGCCGCTGCTGCTGTGCGTGGGCCTGGCGGCGGGCGCGCTCGGGCCGGTCCTGCGGGGCGTCGCGGCGGCGAGGGCACGGCGGTGACCACCTGGAGCGTGCGGGTGCCGGGGCGGCGGGCGAAGCCACGACCCGTGGCCGCACCGGTCGCCCTGCCGGCCGAGATCGCGGTCGTGACCGAGGCGCTGACCGTGGTCGCGGTCGTGTGCGCCTGGGTCGTCCTGCAGCTGCTCGTCCTCGGCGGGGTCTCGCACGACCGTGCCCAGCACGTGCTCCACGCCCAGTTCCGCACGGACCTCGCCTCCGCCACCGCGCCGGTCGGCGGAGTCATCGATCCCGGCACGCCGGTCTCCACGCTGACCATCCCCGGCCGGGGCATCAGCGAGGTGGTGGTCGAGGGCACCGCATCGAGCCAGACACTCGGCGGACCCGGGCACCGGCGCGACACCGTCCTGCCGGGACAGCCCGGCACCTCGGTCCTCTACGGACGCAGCAGCACCTTCGGCGCACCGTTCGGCGGGCTCGACGACCTGCGCGTCGGCGACCCGATCATGACCGTCACGGGGCAGGGCCGGGCGGCCTACGAGGTCAGTGGGCTCAGGCGCGCGGGCGACCCGCTGCCGCAGCCGCTGGCACCGGGCGCGGGCCGGCTCGTACTCGTCGGCGCCGAGGGTCAGGGCCGCCTCGCGGCACTGTCCCCGGGCGCGGTGGTCTTCGTGGACGCGGAGCTCGTCTCCAAGCCGCACGAGGCCGGGGCTCCTCGCGTGCCCTCGGTGCCCGAGGCGGAGCAGCCCATGGGCCGTGACACGTCCGTCCTGCCCCTGCTGGCGCTGGTCCTGGCCGGCGTCGCAGCGGTGGTCGCACTCGCGACCTATGCGCGCGCCCGGCTCGGGAGAGCCCGTGCCTGGGTCCTGCTGTCGGCCCCACTCGTCGCCCTGGCCTGGATCGCGACCGATCTCGGCGTGAGCCTGCTGCCGAATCTGGTGTGAGTGCCAGATGGCCCTCCGCCTTTCACCTGCCGTTCACCGCAAGCACCGCGCCACACGAGGGATCCCTCATAGCGTGCCGCACGAGACCCGGCAGAGCGCCGGCTCGAGGAAAGGGAACCCCCGATGAAGCGAAACCGTGTATCGGCCGTCACGGCCGGTGCGGCCCTCGTGGTCGGCTCGACGCTGACCCTCATGTCGCCCGCCGTCGCGGCCGACGTGAACCCCTTCGATCCGACCTTCGTCCCGAACACCACCGACGACCTCGTCGGTGTCGGATCGGACACCACCCAGATCGTCACGCACGACATCGCGGTCGCCTACAACGCGGGCCGTGCCTCGGGCCGGATCGCGTCGTTCGCGGCCGACGGGGCACCGGCCACCGTGACGCTGCGCAGCGGACTCGCCGCGATCACCCGTCCGAACGGCTCGGGCGCGGGCAAGAAGCTGCTCTACGCTCCCGACAACAACCCCCACGTCTCGTTCGCCCGGTCCTCGTCCACCCTCAACCCGGCCGAGATCACCGGCGGGCTCAAGCAGGCGGCCTTCGCCGTCGACGGTCTGCAGATGGCCGTCAGCTCGAGCGCCACGAACGCGCCCGCGGAGCTGACCATCGACCAGATCCTGCGGATCTACAAGGGCGAGGTCACGAACTGGAGCCAGGTCGGCGGCCGGCCGGGCGCCATCAGGGCGCTCATCCCGCAGTCGGGCTCCGGCACCCTGAGCTTCTTCACGTCGCAGCTGACCGCCGCGAACGGTGGCATCCCGTTCACCCCCGTCGCCAGCTCCACGCAGGAGCACAGCGACGTCGACGTGAAGGGCGACCCCAACGCGATCGCGCCGTTCTCCAGCGCCCGCGCCACGATCACCTCCACGGTCGACGCGCTCGGCGGCTGGAAGGCGACGCGCGCGGTCTACAACGTCGTGCGCACCGCGGACCTGGCGAGCGGGACCCTCGGGTCCACGCTCACGAACGTCTTCGGTGAGGACGGCTGGATCTGCGGGCCGGATGGTCGCGCCGTGATCGAGAGGGCCGGCTTCGAGCAGCTGGCCTCCACGGAGGACGGCGGCGCGTGCGGCCAGTTCGTCACCGATCCGGTCTCCAACCTCAAGACCTCCGACCAGGCCGACGCGGTCGCCACCACGACGACGCTCGCGGCCTCGGCACCGGGCAACCGCACCGTGGCCCTCCGGGCGACGGTCGGCACCGGTGGCGGCGCACCCGCGGCCGGCAAGGTCGAGTTCCGTGAGGGCGAGTCCGTCGTCGGGTCCGCCTTCACCTCGGGAGGCGTCGCCTCGCTCACGCTGTCCGGTGTCTCGGTCGGCTCGCACCAGTACACCGCGACGTTCGTGCCGACTCGGGCGAACGACTTCACCCCGTCCGAGTCCGCCCCGCAGCAGGTCGTCGTCAAGACCCCCGCCGCGGTGACGGTCACCGGTGTCTCGGCCCCGTACGGCAAGGCGAAGACGGTCACCGTCAAGGCGACGGTGAACGGCGCGGCCGCCACCGGCTCCGTGCGGGTCGCGGTCGGCACCGGCGCGGCCAGGGCCTACCCCCTGTCGCGCGGCACGGCGACGGTCCCGGTCGCGGCCGGGACGGCTGCGGGCGCCCTGCGCGTGGTCGCCTCGCTGCCCGGCTCGGCGTCCGTCGACCCGGCCAGCCGCACGTTCACGCTCAAGATCGCCAAGGCGAAGGGCAGCGTGACCGCCAAGCTCGTGAAGGCCAAGGTCAAGGCGTCGCAGCGCGGCGTGCTGCGCGTGACGGTCAAGCCCGCGGGCGTGCCGGTCACGGGCAAGGTCACCGTGAAGGCCGGCTCGAAGGTCGTCGGTCGCGGCGTCGTCAGGAACGGGAAGGTCACCGTCAAGCTGGCGAAGCTCAAGAAGGGCACGCACCGGCTGGTGGTGTCGTACGGAGGCGACCGGAACGTCACGGGCGCCAAGGCCAGGACCCTGAAGGTCAAGGTCACCCGCTGAGTCCCGGGTCGCGGCCGGGGCGGTGCTCCTCGAGCCCGCCCCGGCCCGGCCCTCACCATCGAAGGAACCCCTCATGAGCGTCACCACCGACACGTCGATCATTCCCCTCGTGGAGTCAGAGACGACCGTCATCCCGGTCGTGGACGGGCCCACACCGGCCGGCCTCCACGCCGAGAGCGTCTCCGCCTGGTTCGGCCGCCACCACGTCCTCGACCGCGTGTCGCTCGACATGCCCGCGGGACGCGTCACCGCGCTGATCGGCCCGTCCGGCTGTGGCAAGTCCACCTTCCTGCGCACCCTCAATCGCATGCACGAGCTCGTCGACGGCGCCCAGTTCGCGGGCGCGGTCCGCCTCGACGGCGACGACATCTACGACCCGCGCCGCAAGCTCATGGACGTGCGCCGCAGCATCGGCATGGTGTTCCAGAAGCCCAACCCGTTCCCGGCCATGTCGATCCGCGACAACGTGCTGGCCGGCCTGCGGCTCACCGGCACCCGCGCCAGCAGGTCCACCAAGGACGAGCTCGTCGAGTCCTGCCTGCGCCGCGGCGGGCTCTGGAACGAGGTCAAGGACCGCCTCGACGCGCCGGGCGGTGGTCTCTCCGGCGGTCAGCAGCAGCGCCTGTGCATCGCGCGCTCACTCGCGATCCGGCCGCGGGTCCTATTGATGGACGAGCCCTGCTCCGCCCTGGACCCCACCTCGACGCGAGTCATCGAGGAGACGATGATCGAGCTGGCGCGCGAGGTGACGATCGTCATCGTCACGCACAACATGCAGCAGGCCGCACGCGTCTCGGACCAGTGCGCGTTCTTCCTCGCGGCGCAGGGGACACCCGGCGTGATCGTGGAGCACGGCGACACCGCCTCGATGTTCGCCTCGCCCCAGGACCAGCGGACGCACGACTACGTCAACGGCCGCTTCGGATGAGGCGCGCGGCCCGGCTGCGGCTCGCCCTCACCGCCGCCGTGGCCGTGGCCGGGATCTGCACCCTGGCCGTCGTCGGCGCCGCTGCCCTCACCGGGGGAGTGGCCACGCTCACCATCGCGGACGGACCGAGTGCAGGAGCTCTCGATCGGTGCCGGTTCCGCGCTGCCCCCGTCCGTCGACGCCACCGCCCAATCGGGCGTCGACCCCACCTGGGTCCGCCGGAACGCGGACCGCACGGGCATCCCCGCGGTCGCCGTGGGCGCGTACGCCGACGCCGCCCTCGCTCTGGGCACCGAGCAGCCGGCGTGCCGCCTGGGATGGACCACCCTGGCCGGCATCGCCACGGTCGAGTCTGACCACGGGCGACACGCTGGCGGAACCCTCGACGCGCAGGGCCGCACCACCGTGCCGGTGATCGGACCCGCGCTCGACGGATCACCGGGCCTGGCGGCGATACCGGCAGACGCGGCCTCGACGGCCCGCCACGGCGACCCCGTTTGGGACCACGCGGTCGGGCCGTTCCAGTTCATCGGGTCCACGTGGGAGCGCTGGCGGGCCGACGGCGACGGCGACGGGGTCGAGGACCCGCACGACCTGGACGACGCCGCACTCGCGGCGGCGCGCTACCTGTGCGCCGCGGGCCAGGACCTGAGCACGGGCCAGGGCTGGAGCCGGGCCATCCACTCGTACAACCACTCCGACGAGTACGTCCTCGCCGTCCTCGCGGCGGCCGAGGCCGTGGCCGGCTGATCCCTCGCCGTCCGGGACTCAGCCCTCGGTGGAGGCCGAACCCGTCGCCAGACCGCGCATCCGCGCCACCAGGTCGTCGAGCCAGGCGCCGACATTCCTCCGCGACTCGCGGGTGTCGGGGTAGCGGCAGCGCAGGTGCACGCCGGAGTCGTCGATGATGAACCAGAGCATCACGCCATGCGTGCGAATGGCCGCGCCGACGTACTGCGCGTCGAGCCCGGCCGTGTCGATCCGCACGGGGAGGCGACGCAGGTCGAGCCACGAGACGGCGAACATGCCCGGCTGCTCGGGCATCCCGCCCCAGGGCTTCATCAGGTCGGCCAACGGCCACGAGCCCAGCCGGATCGCCTCCTTCACGGCAGCGGAGCACGCCCGCGGGTCCTCGTCGGCGGACTCGAGCACGGAGTTCGTGATGAACCAGCCGACCGAGTCGTGCCACCGGTCCTCGTGGCGGCTGTGCACGGGGAAGACCGTCCGCAGCGGCGTGCCCGCGAGCTCGAGCGTCGTCGCCGTCATCGCGGAGACGGCGAGGGCGAGCGTGGAGACGCGCTGATCGGCGGCCCGCGCGGAGAACGCCGCCAGCTCGCCGAGGTCGAGCACGTCGCGGATCACCACGCGCTCGGGCTGGGGCGTGGGGTCGCCGAGAGGGAGGGGGAATCGCGGCATCGCCCCGCCGCCCGCCTCGATGACCTCGTCCCAGCGGTGGTGGATCTCCTCCGGCGCGGGCGTGAGCCGCGCGAGCTCGACCGTGTGCTCGGCGAACGGGGGCACCTCCGGCAGCTCCGCCGTCCGCCCCTCGCGGATCTGGTCGAGGACCGCCAGCAGGTCGCGCGCCATGACGAGCAGTGACCACATGTCCACGTGGGCGTGGTCGGCCGCCATGATGAGACTCGGCCCGTCCGCCGTCTCGATGACGCAGAACCGGTGGGAGGGCCGCTGGTAGGGGCGGCAGCCCTCGTCCAGCACATCGCGCAGCGCATCGTTCATGGACTGACCCGGAAGCACCTCGTGCTCGGTCCATCGTCCGGCCTCCACCGTCACCTCGTGCAGGGTGGGGGAGCCGTCGGTCCCCGGCACGAACACCGAGCGCAGCGTCCCGTGCGCCTGCACCACGGCACACCACGCGGCCGCCAGGTCGTCGCGCGGCACCGGAGCGCCCAGCCGCATGGCCAGCGCCATCCACGACCCGGTGCGGTCGCCGAAGCCGACGTGGCGCGCCTGGTCGAACGAGACGGGCAGCTGCGGTCCGGGCTCGGACACGACGAGCTCGTGGCTGAGCAGCGGGCCGAACGGAAGGCGCAGGTGCGCGACGTGCGTGAGACGCATGCCAGTAACCTATTGCCCCGGTCACCCCATCAGATCAGGAGCCGTCGTGCACAGGTTCTCCGTGCCGGATGCCGAGCTCGCCTGGGCGTTCAGCGATGAGTCCGGGCACGCCGTCGTGCAGCTCCACGGCCTGACGTCGAGCCGGTCGCGCGACCGCGTGCTCGACCTCGACCTGGGGCGCGGCCTGTCCGACACCCGCCTGCTGCGCTACGACGCCCGCGGGCACGGTCACTCGTCCGGCAGGGGAGTGCCCGAGGACTACCGGTGGTCGACGCTGGCCGACGACCTGCTGCGGCTGCTGGACTTCTGGTTCCCCGACGAGCCGGTGCACGGGGTCGGGCCCTCCATGGGTGCTGGCACGCTGCTGCACGCCGCCGTGCGCGATCCCGGCCGCTTCGACGGCCTCACGCTGCTGCTGCCGCCCACGGCCTGGGAGACCCGCGCGGCGCGCGCCGACGACTACCGGGAGATGGCCGATGCCATCGAGGCGCAGGGCGTCGAGCCGTTCCTCGAGCTGGACCGCTCGGCCCCGAAGCCGCCCGCGACGGTGGGGCACCCCGACACCGTGCCCCACGTCCGCCCCGAGCTGCTGCCGTCCGTCCTGCGCGGTGCGTCGCTGAGCGACCTCCCGGCCCCTGAGGAGATCGCCCGCATCGACGTTCCCACCACCGTGCTGGCGTGGGTGGAGGACCCCGCACACCCGCTGTCCACCGCCGAGGCGCTGGTGGACCTCATGCCGCACGCCACGCTCCAGGTGGCGCACACGCCCGACGACGTGCGGCGTTGGCCCGGCGTCCTCGCCGACGACATCGCCCACCGCACCCGCTGAGCGGACCGAGCGGGGCTTTCCCTCACGATCTGCCCCGGACGGACGAAGGCCCCGACCGGAACGGTCGGGGCCCTCGTGCTGGATGACTCAGTGGACGCGCGGGACGCCGGTCTCGGAGACGCCCTGGAAGTCGTCGCCGAGCTCCACCGGGTGCTCGCCGCCGCCGGCCAGGTGCTCGGCCGCGTGCTCCATGTCGTGGCGGGTCGGCTTGTCGACCGATCCGTCGTAGTAGAAGTTGCGCAGCTTCTGGCGCAGCGACTGCTTGCGGTAGTGCGGGTTGCGCACCCCGTAGGCGTCGTGCTTGTGCACTTCCTCCAGCTCCGGCAGACGCTCGCGCGACGCCGTGAGCGCATACGCGGCGCGGTCGGGCAGCGGCGCGTGACGCTCGGAGTACCCACCGTCGGGGGCGCGGTCGATGACGCCCGTCTCCCAACCGTGGGTCAGCGTCTCGTTGTCCTTGCGCTGCAGCGAGATGCAGATGCGCTTGGTCACGATGAACGCGATGACCGGGAAGATGAAGATGCCGAAGCGCAGCACCCACGTGATCGCGAAGATGTCCAGGCCGAACTTCAGCGCGATGATGTCGTTGCCGCCGGCGATCCAGCCGCAGGCGTAGGCGGTCATCGCCGCGACACCCAGCGCCGTGCGGACCGGCGCGTTGCGCGGACGCTCGAGCAGGTGGTGCTCACGGGTGTCGCCGGTGATCCAGCGCTCGATGAACGGCCACACGGCCAGCGACGTGAACAGGATGCCCAGACCGCCCACACCGGGCAGGAAGACGCTCCAGGTCCACGTGCGGTTGAACCACGTGGTCTCCAGCGGCGGCATGAGGCGCACGAGGCCCTCGGACAGGCCCATGTACCAGTCGGGCTGCGAGCCGGCGGTGACCTCGGACGGGTTGTACGGACCGTAGGCCCAGACCGGGTTGATCTGGATCAGGGCGCCCATGAGCGCGGTGAAGCCGAAGACGATGAAGAAGAATCCGCCGGCCTTGGCCATGTACACCGGGAGCATCGGGTAGCCCACGACGTTGTCGTTGGTGCGTCCGGCGCCGGGCCACTGCGTGTGCTTGTGGTAGACGAGCAGCAGCATGTGCGCGCCGATCAGGCCGAGCAGCAGCGCCGGGATCAGCAGGATGTGCGCCATGTACAGGCGGGGGATGATGATCTCGCCGGGGAACTCGCCGCCGAAGATGAAGAACTCCAGGTAGGAGCCGACCAGCGGGATCGAGCGGATCAAGCCGTCGACGAAGCGAAGGCCCGTGCCGGACAGCAGGTCGTCGGGCAGCGAGTAGCCCGCGAAGCCCTCGACCATGCCGAGGCTCAGCAGACCGACGCCGATGAGCCAGTTGATCTCACGCGGCTTGCGGTACGCGCCCGTGAAGAACACGCGCAGCATGTGGGCCATCATCGCCGCCACGAACAGCGCAGCCGCCCAGTGGTGGATCTGGCGCATGAGCAGGCCGCCGCGGATGTCGAACGAGATGTCGAGCGTCGAGGCGTAGGCCTGCGACATCTCGATGCCGTACAGCGGCGCGTAGGAGCCGGTGTACTCGACCTCGCCCATGCTCGGGACGAACCAGAACGTCAGGAAGACGCCCGTCAGCAGCAGGACGACGAAGCTCCACAGGGCGATCTCGCCGAGCATGAAGGACCAGTGCTCGGGGAAGACCTTGCGCAGGTTCTTCTTGCCTGCCGCGGCGAGGCCGAGGCGGTCGTCGAACCAGCCGACCGGGCCTGACAGCTTCTTGCCGGACGGGGAGTCCTCGATCCGGGTGAACGTGCTCTGGCTCATGCCTCACCACCGAACTTCTCGTTGAGCTTTTCCTGGTCGCGAGCGAGCTCGGGGTAGCTGGGCGCCACGATCTCGGGGAAGTCGCTGACGGCGACCAGGTAGCCCTCACCATCGACCGCGAGCGGCAGCTGCGGCAGCGGACGGTAGGCGGGACCGAAGATCACCTTGCCGTTGTCGGCCAGGTCGAACGTCGACTGGTGGCACGGGCAGAGCAGGTGGTGGGTCTGCTGTTCCCACAGGCTGATCGGGCAGCCGACGTGGGTGCAGATCTTGGAGTAGCACAGGATGCCCTCGACGCCCCAGTTCTCACGGCCCTTCTTCGGCGTGATGTCCTCGGGGCGCATGCGCACCACGATGACGGCGGCCTTGGCCTTGGCGGCCAGCAGGTCGTGACCGTGGATGACGGGGTGACCCTCGTCGTCGGTCTCGAAGAAGATCGCGGGCTCGGCGTTGACGAGCTGGCCGACCTCGAGGTCGGCCGGCTTGATCGGCGCACCCGAGACGTCGTTGACGACGCGCATGCCCTTCTTCCAGACCGTCTCGTCCTGGCTGTGGGGGAGCGGACCGAGGTCGCGCAGCATCACGATGGCCGGCAGGCCCATGGCGCCGACGGCGCCGAGCAGGCTGTTGCGGATCAGGGGACGACGGCCGATGCCGCTCTCCTGGACGCCCGCGTTGATGTCGGCCATGACCGCGGAGCGGTCCTCGTCGCTCGAGCGCGCGGGGTGGCGCATCTCGACCATCTCGTGGTCGCCCATGAGCTTCTTGGCCCACTGGATGATGCCGATGCCGATCAGCAGCAGGGCGCCGCCCAGCGTGGTGCCGAACGTGAAGTTCTGCGCCGACCAGCCACCGAAGGCGTCGCCGCTGTTCGGATCACCGAAGGCGAAGACGCGCACGTCGGAGTCGATCGTGAAGTAGGCGACGCAGAAGCCGATCAGCAGGAGCGTGGCCACGCCGAACATGCCGGCGATCTGGCGCTCGGTGCGGCGCTCCTGGTTTCCGTCGACGTCCTGCGGGCGGTACTGGTGGGGTGCGAGCCCCGGGTCGGCGATCGGGTCGCCGGTGCGTTCGATTTCCGTCGTCATCGCTTCTTCGACCTCGTTCCGTGCATGCCGATCCACACCGCGAAGACCGTGAGGCCGCCGATGCCGATGATCCACGCGAACATGCCGTCGACCACGGGGCCGAGGCCGCCGCCGCCGATGCCGCCGGCGTTGCCCTGCTGCTGGATGGTCTTGACGTAGGCGATGATGTTGCGCTTGTCCTCGGGGGTGAGCACGTCCTCGGAGAAGACGGGCATCTGCTGCGGGCCGGTCAGCATGGCCTCGTAGATGTGGATCGCGTCGACGCCCTGGAGCGTCGGGGCGTAGCGGCCGCTCGGCAGGGCGCCACCGGCGCCGACCGAGTTGTGGCACGCCGTGCAGTTGGTGCGGAAGAACTCTCCACCCTCGGAGATCCCCTGCTTGTCGACGCTCTGCCAGTCGAGGTCCTCCGCGGAGGGACGCGCCGGGCCGGGGGCCAGCGACGCGACGTAGGTCGCGATCTGGTCGATCTCGTCCTGCGTGTACTCGATGTGCTTGCGCGGGGCCTGGGGCGCGGTCTGCGCCATGGGCATGCGGCCGGTCTCCATCTGGAAGCCGACGGCGGCGGCGCCGACGCCGATCAGCGAGGGGCCGTAGTTGCCCTTGGCGTCATCGGTGCCAGAGGTGGTGATGCCCTCGGCGTTGAGGCCGTGGCAGCTGGCGCAGCCCACGACGAAGAGCTGCCGGCCGGCCTCGACCTGCGAGACCGACGAGGCGGACTCGGCGGTGGCCGGTTCCGGCGCGACCGTCGCGTACGCCGCGCCGGTCAGCAAGAGCGCCAGGGCCAGCAGCGCCAGGAGCGCCATGGGATGCCGGCGGCGTGTCGACAGTTTCCGCACCGAGAGAACCTCGTTCCTGAAGATCTGAAAATCGGACCAGGATGAGGACGGCATTTCCGCTATCGTCCCCAGCCATGTGGGCCCATGCGTTCGCCTCAGCGTAGCGAGGGCCGAGCTCAGACTGTGTAGTTAGGTCCGCCTATCCCCGAGAGGGTCAGCGGATGATGTAGATGGCCGCGAACAGGGCCACCCAGACGACGTCGACGAAGTGCCAGTAGTACGACACGACGATGGCCGAGACGGCCTGCTCGTGGGTGAACTTGCGGGCGGCGTAGGTGCGGCCGATCACCAGCAGGAAGGCCAGCAGGCCGCCGATGACGTGAAGGCCGTGGAAGCCGGTGGCGAGGTAGAAGAGGGAGCCGTAGGCCGAGCTCTGGATCGTCAGGCCCTCGTGGACCAGCTCGGCGTACTCGGTGGCCTGGCCGCCGATGAAGACCGCTCCCATGATGAAGCTGATGATGAACCACTTGCGCATGCCGGCCGCGTTGCCCTTGGCCGCGGCGTAGACGCCGAGCTGGCAGGTGACGGACGAGAGCACCAGGATCGTGGTGTTGACCGTGGCGAACGGGATGTTGAGGAGCTCGGTCTCCTGGGCCCACAGCTCGGGGGCGACACTGCGCACCGTGAAGTAGGCCGCGAACAGCGTCGCGAAGAACATCAGCTCGCTCGACAGCCACACGATGGTGCCGACCGTCACGTAGGACGGGCGGCCCTCGACGCCATGGAGCCGGGACGCGGGGATCGCAGAAGTAGTTGCCACGTGATCATTATGTACGATGCCATCGTGAGCGAGCACCAGCCCCTTCGAGTCCTCCTCTTCAGCGACGATCAGGAGGTCCGAACCGCCGTCGTCGCAGCGCTTGGCACCAGGCCGCACCCCGATCTGCCGCCTATGGAGTTCGTCGAGTGCGCCACCGAGCCGGTCGTCTGGCAGCAGCTCGACGCCGGGGGAATCGCCCTGGCGATCCTCGACGGCGAGGCCGTTCCCGCCGGTGGCATGGGCATCGCCCGGCAGATGAAGGACGAGCTCTACCAGGCGCCGCCGAGCCTCGTCCTGACCGGCCGTCCGCAGGACGCGTGGCTCGCCACGTGGTCCCGCGCCGACGCGGTCGTGCCGCAGCCGCTCGACCCGTTCCGGCTCGCCGAGTCGGTCATCGCGCTGCTGCGCGGCGTCGCCGTGTCCGGCGCGCGTCCTTGAGCGGCCGGTCCGTGGCCCTCACCTGGCCCCACGTCCTGACCGAGCTGATCGCCGCGCGCGATCTCGACACGGCCACCACCGAGTGGGCGATGGGCGAGATCCTCTCCGGTGACGCCACCGGTGCCCAGATCGCGGGGTTCGCGGTCGCGCTGCGCGCCAAGGGCGAGACGGCTGCCGAGCTGCAGGGGCTCGTCGACGCGATGTACGCCAAGGCCACCACGCTCGACCTCGACGACCGGGTCGTCGACATCGTGGGCACCGGGGGCGACATGGCCAAGACCGTGAACATCTCCTCCATGGCGGCCGTCACCACGGCGGGCGCGGGCATCGGCGTGGTCAAGCACGGCAACCGTGCGGCCTCCAGCCAGTCGGGCACGGCCGACGTCTTCGAGAAGCTCGGCGTGCGCCTCGACGTCCCGGCCGAGCACGTTCTCGACGTCTACCGCGAGGCCGGCATCACCTTCTGCTTCGCGCCGGTCTTCCACGCCTCGATGCGCTTCGCCGGGCCCACGCGGCGCGAGCTCGGCATCCCCACGTTCTTCAACTTCCTCGGCCCGCTGACCAACCCGGCGCGCCCGGCGGCCTCGGCGATCGGCTGTGCCGACCCGCGGATGGCGCCGCTCATGGCCGACGTGCTGGCCCGCCGCGGCAGCAGTGCGTTCGTGTTCCGCGGCGACGACGGCCTCGACGAGATCACGGTCACCACGACGACGCGGTTCTGGCTGCCCGGTCCCGACGGCATCGAGGAGCAGGTCCTCGACCCGGCCGAGCTCGGCTTCGACCACGCGCCCGCCGATGCGCTGCGCGGCGGCGAGCCCTCGTACAACGCCGACGTCTTCCGCCGCGTGCTCGACGGCGAGCCCGGCCCCGTGCGCGATGCGGTGGTGCTCAACGCCGGCGCGGCGATCGCCGCGCACGAGAACGCCGACGGCGCCCTGGTCGAGCGACTGCGGGCGGGCGTCGCCCGCGCCACGCAGTCCATCGACTCCGGAGCCGCCCGCGCCGCGCTCGGTCGCTGGGTCGAGGCGACCTCGCGCCACGTGGCCTGATCCTCCGGACTGGCCGCAGGCCCGTGCGCGCCCTAGCGTGACCGCATGACCGTTGCCGGGGACCTGACGCTGATCGCGACCGATCCCGCGACCGGGAAGTTCCGGCTGAGCGCCGCGAACCCCGGTGCGGTCTACGCCGGAGCGCACCTGATCGACCTGCTCGAGGCCGGACGGCTGTCGACGCGGGGCGAGGGACGCAGGCTGCGGGTGGTGGTCGACGACCGGTCCCCGACGGGACGCCCGGATCTCGACCATGCACTCTCGCGCCTGACCAAGGACAAGCCCCTCCCGGTGTCCTCGGTCATCTCACGGCTCGGCCACGAGGGGCGCAAGCGCGCCTACGCGGCGCTCGAGCAGGAGCACCGCGTGCGCTCGCGCACCGAGAAGGTGCTGCTGTTCGACGTCACCCGGTACGACGTGCTCGACACCGACGGCCGCGATGAGCTCGTCCGAGCGGTGCGAGCGGTCCTGCTGGAGGAGGCCGCTCCCGACGGAAGGACCGGGCCGGTGGTGTCGCTGCTGGCCGCCGTGAACCAGCTGGGGCTGGTCGTCGACCGGCCCGACCGCAAGAGGGCCAAGGCGCGGGCGAAGACGGTGTCCGCCGAGGACTGGGCGAGCGAGGCGGTGCGCCGCGCCGTGGCCGGGGCCGAGGCGGCCGTGATGGCCGCGATCATGGGCGCGGCGGTCGCCGGCTCGGCCGGCGGCAGCAGCTGAGTCAGTCCAGCCCGATGCTGAACGCGTCCTCGAGGTCGTGGCGGCTGAAGGTGCGGAAGGCGATCTGCGTCTGGGTGGACAGCACCCCGGGCACCTTGTTGAGCCGGTCGGCCACGACCGACGCGATCTCCTCGTGGGTGCGCACGCGCACCATGGCGATGAGGTCGTGGTCGCCGGTGACGGAGTAGACCTCGCTGATCCCCGGGATGTCGGCGATCGCGGCGCCGGTCTCGGGGATGGAGGAGACCTCGGCCTGGACGAAGACGATGGCGGTGATCACCGGGCCAGCCTAGCCGCGTCGTCAGGCCAGGCGCGCGACCTGGAGGTCGACGTCGAACCGCTCGAGGTGCCGGGCCGCGGCGGGCCACGCCGAGCTCCAGGAGCCCCGCACCATGCGGACACCCGGCGACTCCAGCCAGCGCAGCAGCGCCTCGGTCTCCTCGATCAGGGCCGCGGGCATCGGCCGGATCGCCGGCTCGACCGTCTCGGCGGTGGTCAGCAGGATGTCGACCCAGCCGGCCGTTGCGCCTCGGGTGGTGGCGACCTGGCGCGGCAGGATCGCCGCGGCCGCGAGCCGGCCGTGACGGATCACGTGCACCTGCCACCCGTCGGCGTGGGGCGCCGCGGCGATCACCTCGGGCTCGGCCGCGAGGGAGTCGAGCCGTTGGGTGCGGCGCACGGCGCGGATCAGGCTGGCGGCGCGATCGCGCAGGACGGCGGCGTCCTCGAATCGCTGGCTCTCGGCGAGGTGGGCCATGCGCTGCTCGAGGTGGGAGACGACCTCGACCGGGTCGGCGGTCATCGCCGTGCGCACCCGCGAGACCTCGAGGAGGTAGTCGGCCGGCGTGACGGCACCGTCGCAGGGGGAGAGGCACTGGCCGAGCTCGGCCAGCACGCAGGCGGCGCGACTGGGCTTGATCGGCAGCCGGCCGGAGCACTGCCGGATCCGGAAGGCGTCGTGGAGCGTGGCCAAAGCCGCCTCGGCCTGGCGCCGGCTGCCGAAGGGGCCGATGTGCGTGGCCGCACCCTCGGTGACCGAGCGGACGAGGGAGACACGCGGCCACGGCTCGTCGGTGAGGCGCAGCCACGACACCCGCTCGGGGAACTTGGAGCGCCGGTTGTACGGCGGGCGGTGGCGATCGATGAGGCGCAGCTCGCGCACGCGCGCCTCGGTGTCGGTGGAGCACACCACGGTGTCGACCCGCTCGGCCAGCGCGATCATCTCGCCCATGCGCGAGCGCGTCTCGGCCTTGGTGAAGTACGACCGCACGCGGGTGCGCAGCGATCGCGAGGTGCCCACGTAGAGGACCTCATCGCGCGCGTCGCGGAAGAGGTAGACGCCGGGCGCATCGGGGACGCCGTCGGCGAGGTGACGCTTGCGGCGCTGCTGGGGCGTGACCTTCGAGGTGAAGCTGGCGACGTCCTCCACGGTGGCCACGTTCCAGGTGCCGAGCCGCTCGAAGAGGGCGTGCAGGACGTCGACCGTGGCGCGGGCGTCGGTGAGCGCCCGGTGATCGGGCTGGACGGGGGAGAAGCGGGCCGCGAGCGTGGAGAGCTTGACGTTGGGCACCTCGTCGCGCAGCAGCACCCGACGGGCCAGTGGGACGGTGTCGATGACGTCGAAGCCCGGCCAGGTGATGCCCAGCTCCCTGGACGCGTGCTTGAGGAAGCCGACGTCGAAGGGCGCGTTGTGGGCGACCAGGACGGTGCCGTGCGCGAACTCCAGGAAGCTGGGCAGCGCCTCGGCGATGCGGGGCGCCTCGACGAGCATCTGGTCGGTGATCCCCGTCAGCACCGTGATGAACGCGGGGATCAGCTGGTCGGGGTTCACGAGCGTCTGGAACTCGCCCAGGATCTCGCCGCCACGCACCTTGACCGCACCGATCTCGGTGATCCGCGACCCCTTGGCGGGCGATCCGCCCGTGGTCTCCAGGTCGACCACGCAGAACGTGGTGTCGTGGAGGGGACGGCCACCCCAGTCGATGTCGGGGTCGTCGAAGGCGGGTTGGTGCGATGCCATGGGGTGACCGTAGGTCGCGGGTCCGACGAATCCGGTCAGGCGGCGCCGGGGAGGGAAACTGTCGGAGGTCACACCTAGCGTCGCGGCCATGAACGAGATGGAAACCACGGCACCGGTCGTCGTCGATTGCGACAGCTGCCTCGTCCGCTGCCCGGCCGTGTGCGGCGACTGCGTCGTCTCGGTCCTGCTCGGACCACCCAGCGACGTGGCCTTCGACGCCGACGAGCGCGCCGCCCTCGATGCCCTCGCCGCCACCGGTCTGGTGCCCCCGCTGCGCCTCGTCGTGGGCGTGTCCGACCCGGAACGACACGTCGATGCGAGTTGATCGGGGTTGACCCGCCAACTACAGTTGTCTCTTGTGTCGCCGAACGGCGGCGCCGCCGAATCGTCGGACCGGAAACGGCCGGCGAGCCGGGGAACCAAGGTACGTGGGGTGAATCGACCGGCTCGCCGGTCGTAGGGCAAGACCGAGGCCCGAATCCGTCAGCTCACCTGGTAGGCGTCGAGGTACTCAGGAGTTCATTTCGTGCGCTTTCGCACCGCTGCGGCCACTGTGGCCGCTTCGGCCTTCGTGGCCGGTTCGTTCATCGCCGTCTCACCCGCCAACGCCGAGCCCGAGGTGACCGAGGCCGACGTCGAGAAGGCCTTCGACCAGGCCGAGGCCGCCAACGAGACGCTCAACCAGCTCACCGAGGACGCCGACGACCTCGACGCGCGCATCGACGAGGTCGGTGCCGAGATCCGCAAGATCCGCAAGGTCTTCACGGTCCAGCGCGACGAGTTGGGCGCCGACATCGTCCAGCAGCAGCTGGAGCAGCCGCTCGGCCCCACCGTCGGCCTGCTCGCCAGCCAGGACCCCGACCTCTTCATCGAGGGCCTCAGTGCCATCGACGCGCTGAACACCACGCGCGCCGACGCCCTCGAGTCGTTCACCCGCACGCGGGTCGAGCTCGAGAAGCGCCAGACCCAGCTCGCCGAGCACGAGCGTGAGCTCGACGCGAAGCTGGCGAAGGCCGAGAAGACGAAGAAGAAGCTCGTCGACTCCTACCAGAAGGCCAAGTCCGACTTCGCCCTCCTTTCGGCCGCCCAGCAGTCGGAGATGAACGCCGGCGACGTCGACGCGGTGCAGAACGCGGGCGCCGGCGCCGCGAAGAAGGCCATCGCGTTCGCGATGAGCCAGCTCGGCGAGCCCTACGTCTACGGCGGCACCGGCCCGGACAGCTGGGACTGCTCCGGCCTGGTGATGAAGGCCTACGCCGCGGCGGGCGTCTCGCTGCCGCGCGTCGTGGGCCCGCAGATGTCGGCGGGCCGTTCGGTCTCGGCCGGCGACCTGGCGCCCGGCGACCTCGTGGCCTACCCGAGCATGTCGCACATCGGCATCTACCTGGGTGGCGGCAAGGTCATCCACGCCCCGCGCCCCGGCAAGAGCGTCGAGATCACCAGCCTGTCCTCGGGCTTCGGCGTCTACGCGCGCGTCTCCTGACCCGCGGGCCCGAACCGGCCCCACGAGAACGGCCCCCGGCGATCGCCGGGGGCCGTTCTCGTGCTCGGACTCTCAGCGCACGTAGAGCGCTTCGATCGTGTCGTGCAGGTCGCGCACGACCATGTGGCGCTTCACCTTGAACGAGGGGGTGAGGTAGCCGTTCTCCTCGGTCCAGTCCTCCTCGACGATCGCGAACTTGCGGATCGCCTCGGCGCGCGAGACCTGGGAGTTGGCGTCGTCGATGGCCTTCTGGACCTGGGCGAGCAGCTCGGGGTCGTCCAGGTCGCCCTCCCACGCCTCGGCGTCGATCGTGACGAGGGCCGCCACGAAGGGCTTGCCCTCGCCGACGACGAGGCACTGGCTGACCAGCGGGTGCGACCGCACGCGGTCCTCGAGGATCGCGGGGGAGACGTTCTTGCCGCCCGCGGTGACGATGAGCTCCTTCTTGCGGCCCGTGATCTTCACGAATCCGTCCTCGGTCACCTCGCCGAGGTCGCCCGTGGAGAACCAGCCGTCCTCGCTGAGCACGTCGCGCGTGGCGGCCTCGGCGTTCCAGTAGGCCTGGAAGACCTGCGGCCCGCGGAACAGCAGCTCGCCGTCGTCGCCGATGCGGACCTCCACCCCGGGCAGCGGCGGACCGACGGTGCCGATGCGCTGGGCGCCCGGGTGGTTCACCGTGAGCGCGGCAGTGGTCTCGGTGAGGCCGTAGCCCTCGAAGACGTTCAGGCCGACACCACGGTAGAAGTGGCCGAGACGGTCGCCCAGCGGGGCACCGCCGGAGATCGCGTACTTCGCGCGGCCGCCCAGGGCGGCACGGAGCTTGCCGTACACGAGCTTGTCGTAGAGGCCGTGCTTGGCGCGCAGCGACAGCGACGGCTTGCCCGACTCGGTGGCGCGGCTGTAGGCGATCGCGGTGCGCACGGCGGCGTCGAAGATCTTGCCCTTGCCCTCGGAGTACGCCTTGGTGCTGGCGCTGTTGAAGACCTTCTCGAAGACGCGCGGCACGGCGAGCACGAACGTGGGCTGGAACTCTCCGAGGTGGTCGACGAGGTTGGCGATGTCGGCGGTGTGGCCGAGCACGGAGCCGAAGCGGATCGCGCCCACCTGCACGATGCGAGCGAACACGTGCGCCAGCGGCAGGAACAGCAGGGTGGCCGCGTCGTCGGGCGCGAACATCACCTCGAGGCGCTCGTTGGCGCCCCACAGCTCGGCGCGGAAGTTCGCGTGCGTGAGCTCGCAGCCCTTCGGGCGCCCGGTGGTGCCCGACGTGTAGATCAAGGTGGCGAGATCGTCCTCGACGACCGCGGCGCGGCGCGCCTCGAGGGTCTCGTCGTCGATCGACGTGCCCTCGGCGGCCAGCGAGGTGAGAACGTCCTCGATCGGCCGGCTCGACGCCAGCTCGGGCGTCTCGGGACGAGCCTCGTCGATCCGGGCCCGGTGCTCGTCGTTCTCGTAGAACACGTGCGTGGCGCCCGAGTCGGCCAGGATCCAGGCGATCTGCGGCGCCGACGAGGTCTCGTAGATCGGGACGGTCACCGCACCGATCCACCAGTTGGCGTAGTCCAGGACGGTCCACTCGTAGCGGGTCTTGGCCAGCAGGGCGACGCGGTCGCCGTGGGCGACTCCGCCGGCCAGCAGGCCCTTCGCGGCGGCCGTCACCTCCTGGTGGAACTGCCCGAGCGTGACGTCGATCCACTCGCCGTCGACGACGCGACGAAGCGACACGCGGTCGCGGTGGGCGTCGAGCCGGTCGAGGACGTCAAGGCTCAGGGTTCCCCACGCGCGCGCGGGGACGGCGTTCGAATTCTCCGTGGTCACAGACAGCACGGTACCGTCCCCGCCGTCGCCGGCCGCGCGCCGATAGGCTGGGCCGCAGTCGAGGAGGTGGACATGGCGCGCACGGTCAGCGACATCGTGATCGAGGCTCCGGCGGGGGCCGTGATGTCGGTCATCGCCGCGTTCCCCGACTACCCCGACTGGGCCACCGGCATGCGCGAGGTCACCGTTCTGGAGACCGATGCACAGGGTCGTCCGCTCGACGTCCGCTTCGTCGTGGACTCGGCCCCGATCCGCGACACGTTCACGCTGCGCTACGACTGGCGCGACGAGCTGCTCGTCACGTGGAGCCTCGTGCCCGAGGACGCGACGATGCTCTCGGCGATGGACGGCTCCTACTCGCTCGACGCCGTGGACGCCGGCCGCACGCGCGTGACCTACCAGCTGTCGGTCGAGCTGAAGCTCCCGCTGCTGGGGATGCTCAAGCGCAAGGCCGAGAAGGTCATCGTCGACACCGCGCTCAAGGGACTCAAGCGCCGGGTCGAGAGCCAGGTCGGTGCCTGAGCGGCTCGCCGTCGGGATCGACGTGGGCGGCACGAAGATCGCCGGGGGAGTCGTCGACGAGGACGGCCGGATCCTGGCGCGGACCCAGCGGGCCACGCCCAGCACGGATCCCGCGGCGGTGCTCGATGCGATCGCCGGGATCGTCGAGGAGTTCCGTGACCGTTACCCCGTGCGCGCGGTGGGCGTGGGCGCCGCCGGCTACGTCGACGTCACCGGGTCCTCCGTGGTGTTCTCGCCCCACCTGGCGTGGCGGAACGAGCCGCTGCGCGATGCGGTCGTGCGGCGCACGCGGCTGCCCGTGCTCGTCGACAACGACGCCAACGCGGCGGGCTGGGCCGAGTGGCGCTTCGGTGCCGCCCAGAACCTTGCCGACGTCGTCCTGGTGAACCTGGGCACCGGCATCGGCGGAGCCATGGTCCTCGACGGGAAGCTCTACCGCGGGCACTCGGGCATGGCGGGCGAGTTCGGCCACCAGCGCGTGGTCGACGACGGGCTGCCGTGCGAGTGCGGCAACCGGGGCTGCTGGGAGCAGTACGCGAGCGGGCGCGTCCTCGAGCGCCGCGCCCGTGCCGCCGTGGCGGAGGGCACCGACATCGGTCGAGCCCTCGTGGAGCTGGCCGGCGCCGTCGACCTGGTGGACGGCGCCACCGTGGGCCGCCTCTCGTCCGAGGGCCACGAGGAGGCGCAGGCCTGGGTCGGTGACGTCGGCCGCTGGCTGGGCATCGGCCTGGCGAACCTCGCGGCCTCGCTGGACCCCGCGATCTTCGTCATCGGCGGGGGAGTGAGCCGCACGGGGGAGTTCCTGCTTCAGCCCGCGCGTGCCGCGTTCGCCGAGCACCTCACTGGCCGCGGCTACCGCTCCGAGGCTCGGATCGTGGCGGCGCACCTGGGCAACGACGCCGGCCTCGTGGGCGCGGCCGACCTCGCTCGGCTCAGAGCGCGGCGCCGTCGTCCGGCCAGTCCGGGTTACTCGGTCCGCGGTCCGGCAGTCGCGCGATCAGGTAGACGACGGCGACGACGACCGCGATGACGACGCAGGCCACGACGAACGTCGGCGGCCGGATCGAGGCGAACCGCGCCAGCAGCAGCAGCGTCGGGGCGCCCACGACGACGAACCAGGCGATCTTCGTGCGCCGGTCGGAGGGCAGGTCGGCGGGCCCCACCTCGCGGTAGAACTGGTCGTCGGCCTCGACCGGCTCGGCGGCGCGACGCTGCTCCTCCTCGAGCTCGGCCCGCTCCCGCGCGGCGGCGGCCTGCGCCGCGGACCGGTCGAAGTCCTCCAGTCCCGAGAGGTCCAGGTCGAGTCCCTCGACGATCCGGTCGAAGTCGTCACGGGGCGATGCGGGGTCGGTCATGACGACCTCCTGGTGACGTCGGCGACGAGGCGGCTCACGCGACGGGCGCGTGGTCGGCGAGGAACTGCGCCGACCTCTCCATGATGAACTCCGCATCATGATCCAGCGTGGCGACGTGGTAGCTGTCGCCGAGCTCGACCAGCTCGCGCTCGGGGGAGGAGACGCCCTTCATCACCAGTCCGGCCGTGGTCGCGTCGACGACGTGGTCCTCGGTGGAGCGGAACATCAGCAGGGGCGCGGTGACCCGGTCGAGGTTCTCGCGGACGTCGCGCCACAGCTGCAGCTGCGAGGCCATCGCCTTGAGGGGCATCCGGTCGTAGGCGACCTCGTCCTGCCCGGTGAGCTTGATGTCGTTGCCGACCCCGGGCATCGACGGCAGCACGCGACTGAGCAGCGGAACGAGCTTGAGGTCGCGGCGCTGCAGCGCGATCGCCGGGTTGACCAGCACGAGCGCGTCGACCTCCTCGGGACGCTGCTCGGCCAGGCGCAGCGCCAGGGCCCCGCCCATCGACAGGCCGCACACCGCGACGAACTCGCACTGCGAGCGCAGGTCGGTCAGGGCGGTGTCGAGCTCGCCGTACCAGTCGCGCCACGTGGTGGTGTTCATCTCCTGCCACGTGGTGCCGTGGCCGGGGAGACGCGGTACCGCGACCGTGTGGCCCGCCTCGGCCAGCCGGCGACCCCACGGGACCATCGAGGCCGGCGACCCGGTGAAGCCGTGGCTCAGCAGGACGCCGACGCGGCCGCCGGGGGCGAAGAACGGTTCGGCGCCCGGCCGGACGGGGGAGGTGGCGTGTGGGCTGGAGTCGGACATGACGCCATGGTGCCCCATGTCACGTCCCTTGGTGCAGGGGCGCGGTAATGTCTCGTGCGTGTTCTATTGGTTCCTGAAGTTCCTGGCGCTGGGTCCCGTGCTCAAGCTGATCTTCAGGCCGTGGGCCGAGGGCACCGAGAACGTCCCGCGCGAGGGCGCCGTGATCCTGGCCAGCAACCACCTCTCGTACAGCGACTGGCTGTTCATGCCGCTCGTCATCCCACGGCGCGTCACGTTCGTCGCCAAGGCCGAGTACTTCGAGGGAACCGGGCTGAAGGGCTTCCTGCAGCGCCAGTTCTTCTCGGGCTCGGGCCAGGTCCCGATCGACCGCTCCAGCGGCAGTGCGGCCGCGGGCGCGATCCGCACGCAGCTGCGCCTCCTGGCCGACGGCGAGGTGTGCGGGATCTACCCCGAGGGCACCCGCTCGCACGACGGCAAGCTGTACCGAGGGCGCACCGGCGTGGCGCGCCTCGCCCTGGAGGCGAAGGTGCCGGTGATCCCCGTCGCGGTGATCAACACCGACGTCGTCGCCCCTCCCGGCCGCATCTTCGGCCGCTATGCCCGCCCCGGCGTGCGGTTCGGCAAGCCGCTGGACTTCTCGCGCTACGAGGGCATGCAGGACGACCGCTACATCCTGCGCGCGATCACCGACGAGATCCTCTACGAGATCATGAACCTCTCCGGCCAGGAGTACGTCGACCTCTACGCCCCCGACGCCAAGAAGCGCGACAAGGAGCTGGAGCGCCAGGCTGCCAAGGAGCGTGACAAGGCCGAGGCCGACGAGGTCTGGGAAGAGATCACCGAGTAGACGGCGCCACCGTTCTGGACGGCGTTCAGAGGCCGCGAGGGCGTCGCGTATTCTTGGCAGGTGAGCATTCCCAGCCTGGAAGAACTGCGTGCGATCGGCGCTGCCCAGCAGCCGACGTACCCCGACCTCGACGCGCGTGATCGTGCGGTCGAGAAGCTGGGCAAGATGCCGCCGCTGGTCTTCGCGGGTGAGTGCGACTCCCTGCGCGACAAGATGGCGGCCGTGGCCCGGGGCGAGGCGTTCCTCCTCCAGGGCGGCGACTGCGCCGAGACCTTCGAGGGCGTCACCGCCGAGAACGTCCGCAACAAGCTGCGGGTCCTGCTCTCGATGGCCGTCGTCCTGACCTACGCCGCGAGCGTGCCGGTGGTCAAGGTCGGCCGCCTCGCCGGTCAGTACGCCAAGCCGCGCTCCAGCGACACCGAGACCCGTGACGGCGTCACGCTGCCGGCCTACCGCGGCGACGCGGTCAACGGCTTCGACTTCACGCCCGAGGCGCGTCACCCCGACCCGCAGCGGCTGCTCGACGTCTACCACGCGTCCAGCGCCACGCTGAACCTCGCGCGCGCCTTCACCACCGGCGGCTACGCCGACCTGCGCCAGATGCACGCGTGGAACACCGACTTCGTGCGCAACAGCCCTGTGGGCGAGCGCTACGAGCGCATCGGCGACGAGATCGATCGTGCCCTCGCGTTCATGGACGCGATCGGCTCGGATCCCGACGAGCTGCACACGGTCGACTTCTACTCCTCGCACGAGGCTCTCGTGCTCGAGTACGAGCACGCCCTCACGCGCATCGACTCGCGCACCAACCTGCCCTACGACGTCTCGGGCCACTTCGTGTGGATCGGCGAGCGCACCCGCCAGCTGGACGGCGCCCACGTCGAGCTGCTGAGCCGCATCGCCAACCCGATCGGCGTGAAGCTCGGCCCCACGAGCACCGCCGACGACGCGCTCGCGCTCTACGAGAAGCTCAACCCCGAGCACGTGCCGGGCAAGGTCACCTTCATCACCCGCTTCGGCGCCGAGAAGATCCGCGACCTGCTGCCCACGCTCGTGGAGAAGGTCACGGCCGCGGGCGCCGAGGTCGCGTGGGTCACCGATCCCATGCACGGCAACACGTTCGCCACCGACAACGGCTACAAGACGCGCGAGTTCGACGCCGTCATCGACGAGGTCCGCGGCTTCTTCGAGGTCCACCGGGCGCTCGGCACGTGGCCGGGCGGCCTGCACGTCGAGCTCACCGGTGACGACGTCACCGAGTGCCTCGGCGGCGGGATGAAGCTGTCCGCGCAGGACCTGGAGCACCGCTACGAGACCCTGTGCGACCCACGCCTCAACCGCGCGCAGTCGCTGGAGCTCGCGTTCCTCGTCGCCGAGATGCTCGCCGGCCGCTCGTGATCACGGCCTGACGCGAGTCAGGACAGGAAGACCGTCACGGTCGACCCCGGCTTGACCTTCTTGCCGGCGTCGGTCATCTGGTACTGCACGCGCGCGTCGTCCCCGGAGAACGGGTTCTTCGCGGCGTTCAGCTTCAGTCCCACCGCCGAGACGGCGGCGCGCGCCTCGGCCTCGGTCATGCCGCGCAGGTCGGGCACGGCGACCGACTCGGGTCCCTTGGAGACCGTGAGCGCGATCGTGTCGCCCCGCACTCCGGTGCCGGCGGACGGCGTCTGCGAGATCACGACGCCCTTCTTCACGGTGTTGCTGAACTGCTCGACCGTGCGGACGACGAAGCCCTGCTGCTCCAGGTCGGCCCTCGCCTCGTCGGCGGGGTCGCCGGTGTGGTCGGCGATCTCGATGGGCTTGGGGCCCTTGCTCACGACGAGGTCGACGGCGGTGTCGCGCTTGACCCGGTCGCCGACCTTGTGGCTGGTGGACTTCACGATGCCGTCGGTCGGGATCTTGTCGCTGAACTGCTGGGTGACCTCGCCCACCCGCAGGTTCAGGGAGCCCAGGATCGTCTCGGCCTCCGACAGCGTGCGGCCCTGGATGTTGGGGATCTCGTACCGCTCCTTGCCCTTGGAGACCACCAGCGTGATCGCCTCGTCGGGCAGGAGTCGCGAGCCGGCGTCGGGGTCGGTCGACACGACCGCGCCCTTCTCGACGACCTCGGAGTACGCGGGGGTGCCCATGTCGACGGTGAAGCCGGCGGCCTCGGCGGTCTTGACGGCCTCGGCCTGGTCGAGGGAGACGAGGTTGGGGACGGTCTCGTAGCGCCCGATCGCGAGGTACCAGCCGAGCACGGCCGTGGCAGCGAGAGCGGCCAGCGCCACCAGCAGCAGGACCGGGCCGCGGCGCCGCCGGCCGGAGGGCGCCTCGGCGACGGCCGACGCGGCCGGACGGGTGGCGACGACGGCCCCGCCGAAGGTGGTGGTGGGCTCGTGGACGGCGGCGGTGGGCTGCTCGCGGCCGATGTCGTAGAGGGAGGTGACCGGAGTGGTCATCTCGACGTCGGCGGGCGCGCCGTCGAGCGTCGGGAACTCGGCGGGCGTGGGGCCGGACCCAGGGAGGAGGTCCTGGGTGAGCTCGGGATCGTCCGCGAGGCCCGCTGCCAGCGCGCGCTGCACCTGGCGCAGCTGGTGCAGCAGGACCCGGGCGTCGGGGGAGCGGCGCCCTCGGTCGCGTGTCATGGCCCGGCGGACGAGCGCGTCGAGGTAGGGCGGGATGCCCGGCTGCAGCGTGGAGGGCGCGGCGACGTCCTCGTTGACGTGCAGGTGGGCCACGGCCAGGGGCGAGTCGCCCGTGTGCGGCTTGGAGCCGGTGAGCATCTCGAACAGCATCGCGCCGCACGCGTAGACGTCGGTGCGCGGATCGGCGCCCTGGTGGGTGATCACCTCGGGAGCGAGGTAGGAGACGGTGCCCACGAGGACGCCGTCGAAGGTGGACTCGTTGCTGATCGCGCGGGCCAGGCCGAAGTCGGCCAGCTTCACCTCGCCCGTGGTGGAGATGAGGACGTTCTCGGGCTTGATGTCGCGGTGGATCAGACCCGCGTCGTGCGCGGCCGACAGGGCCATCAGCACCGGCTCGAGGTAGGACAGCGCCCGCCGCGGAGGCATGGGCGCCTCCTCGCGCAGCACGTCGCGCAGGGTGCGGCCCGGGACGTACTCCATGACGAGGTAGATCGTCTCGCCGTCGACGCCCTGGTCGTAGACCGAGACGATGCCGCGGTGATTGAGCTTCGCCGCCGACTGCGCCTCGCGGACGAAGCGCTCGGGATTGTCCTCGAGGTCGCTGTCGGGGTGCATGATCTTCACCGCGACGATCCGGTCGAGACGCAGGTCGGTGGCACGGAAGACGCTGGCCATGCCGCCGCGGGCGATGCGTTCGTGGATCACGTAACGCTGGTCGAGCGTGCGCCCGACCAGTGCGTCGTCATCCGTGAGCGTCATGCCCGCCTCCCTTGGAACACCTTGATTCTAAGGGCTCGGACCCGATTCCCCGTGATCCGCCGGGTCAGCGGACGCGTCGGACGGCCGCGTCGACGAGCGGCTCGAGCACCGCGGCCGCCGACGGGCCGATCGCGTCGATCGCGCGCAGCGACCGGCCGACGAGGCGATCGATGTCCGATTCGACCTCGGCCAGCGCGCCGCTGGAGGCGATGAGCTCGTGCAGCTCGTCCACGCCTTCCTCGGTGCCGAGCAGGGCCAGGACGCGGTCGTCGCCGCACACCTGGGCGGTGCGGGCGACCAGCACGGTGCGCTTGCCCTCGCGCAGGTCGTCGCCGGTCGGCTTGCCCGTGTCGGCCGGGTCGCCGAAGACGCCGAGCACGTCGTCGCGCAGCTGGAACGCCTCGCCCAGGGGGAGGGCGACCTCGGTGAGCTGGGCCAGCAGCGCGTCGTCCCCGCCGGCGAGCGCCGCGCCCACGTGCAAGGGCCGCTCGATCGTGTACTTGGCCGACTTGAAGCGGATCACGTGCATCGCGCTCTCGACGTCGAGCCGGTCGCGCGTCTGGGCCAGCACGTCGAGGAACTGGCCCGAGACGACCTCGGACTTGCAGGCGTCCCACAGGCGGGCCGTGCGGGCGTCGGGCTCGGCGCGCCGGAGGTGCTCGTCGGCCCACGACAGCATCAGGTCGCCCACGAGGATCGCCACGCGGGCGCCGAACTGGTCGGCGGTGCCGTGGCCGTTCGCCGCGACGTGGCGTGCCTCGAAGTCGCGGTGGACGCTCGGGCGGCCGCGTCGGGTGTCCGATCCGTCCATCAGGTCGTCGTGCACGAGGGCGCTGCCCTGGAGCCACTCGAACGCGGCACCGGCGGCGGCGACCCGATCGTCCGCCGGTGCGCCTCCGGCCAGCAGCCAGCCGGCGTGGCAGAAGGTGGGCCGGAAGAGCTTGCCCCCGGCGGTGAAGTCCACGGCCGCGTCGACGAGGTCGCCGACGGCGGGGTCCAGATCGGTCAGCAGCTCTCGCTGGTCCTCGACGAACGACTCCAGCTGTCGGGCGACCGCTGTCCGAAAGGTGGGATCGGCTGCCGGGCTGTTCACGTCGGTGACGATACCGTTGGGGGCATGCCCGACTCCTTCGACGCCGCGCTCGACGACCCGATCCTGCAGGCCCTGGCCGCCGATCGGCCTGCGGTGTCGTTCGAGTTCTTCCCGCCGAAGGACGATGACGGCGAGGCCCAGCTCTGGCGCACGATCGCCGACCTCTCGCCGCTGGAGCCGACCTTCGTCTCGGTCACCTACGGCGCGGGCGGCACGAGCCAGGACCGCACGGTGCGCATCACCGAGCGCATCGCGCGCGAGGCCCCGATGCCGCCGGTCGGTCACCTGACCCTCGTCGGGCAGACGCGCGGCGAGATCGAGACGGTGCTCAAGCAGTACGTCGCGGCGGGCGTGCAGCACGTCCTGGCCCTGCGTGGCGACCCGGTGGGCGGCCCGCGGGCCCCGTGGGAGCCGCACCCCGACGGCATGGACCACGCCATCGACCTCGTCGCCCTCGTCCACGAGGTCGGCGGCCTGTCGGTGGGCGTGGCCGCGTTCCCCGAGGGCCACCCCGACTGCGGCGGCCTCGACGACGACGCCGACGTGCTCGTCGCGAAGTCGCGCGCCGGGGCGTCCTTCGCGATCTCGCAGCTGTTCTTCCGCGCGGACGACTACTTCGGTCTGGTGCGGCGCGTCCGCGACCGCGGCTGCGACCTGCCGATCATCCCGGGCATCATGCCGATCCTGAACTTCGGCCAGGTCGCCCGGATGGCCGAGCTGTCCGGAGCCGAGATGCCGCGCGAGGTGCTCGACCAGATCGAGCCCATCGCCGACGACCGGGCGGCCGTCCGCGCCAAGGGCATCGAGCTCGCCACGCAGCTGTGTCGCGACCTCCTCGCCGGCGGCGCCCCGGGCCTGCACTTCATGACCCTCAACCGGTCGCCCGCCACGCGCGAGATCTTCGACGAGCTCCGCGCCGACGGCCTCGTCTGACCCCCCCCGACCCCACCGTGCGGGGTTTCCCACCGCCTTGCGGGGGAAACTTCCCCCGCAAGGCGGTGGTTTCCCCTGTTAACAGGGGAAACTTCGCCTACCGCGGAGCGGCACCGAGGTGGGCGGCCAGCGCGGCGGTGCCCATGCCGGTGATCTCGAGGCCGGCCCCGGGTGCGGCGGCGGCGCCGACGAGCCACAGTCCGTCGCGAGGACTTCGCGCGGCGAGTGGGAGCTCGGTGAGCACCGGGGGAGCGGGAACCGTCTCGCGCCACGTCACGTGAGGTCGCAGGTCGAGCCCGACCCGGGCGAGCTCCTCGAGCGGATCGACGCCCGTCGGGGCCTCGAGGACCCAGCCGTCGTCGTCCGACCTCCACCCGCGCACGACGTCGCGCCCATGCACCACGAGGTCCTCGGGGACGTCGGCCCCCGAGAGTCGCACGGCGGTCAGGGCGCGGGACGTGCTCGGACCCGATCCCACGGCCCACACGACGACGTCGGCCGCCCGGTGGGAGCCGTCGGCGAGCACGACGCCGTCGACGACACCGGAGGACACCGCGGGCTCCGCCACCTCGACGCCGGTCTCGACCGAGACCTTCCGCTCCCGCAGTCGCGTCAGCAGCGCGGTGGCCAGCCCGGCACTGCCACCGTCGAACCGCCACCGGCCGAAGTTCCGCTCCACGTAGTGCCAGACGGCCAGGACGGACGGGCCCGATTCATCCACGCCCGGCAGCTCGGCGCCGATCCGACGCAGGCGCGGGTCGCCGGCCGCGCGCGCCACCTGACGCAGCGACCGATCCGCGAAGGGAGCCTCCGCGACGGGAGCGCCGGCGTGGACCGCCTCGAACACGGTCCGGCGCACCGTGTCCCACGGATCGGCGAGCTCGTCGACCCAGGGCGACCACGGATCGGACCCGAGGGCCGCGGTGACCGCGTCATGCTGGGCGCTGCGCGTGCCGAACGGCAGGTCGAGCTCGGTGGCGCGGCGGGGCCAGCGTGCCCCGACGAGGTGGCGGCGCGGGCCCGAGGGCGAGATCGCGATGAGGGCGTCCATGGGACGGCCGGACTTGCGGAAGAGGTCGCGGAAGACGCCCGGGAGGGTGACGCTGTCGGGTCCGGCGGCCCAGCGCCGGTCGCCGATCGTGCGGCCCAGCAGCAGCCCGCCGGGCTCGGCGTCACGCTCGAGGACGGTGACGTCGTGACGCAGCTTCGCCAGGCGCGCGGCGGCGGACAGTCCGGCGAAGCCGCTGCCCACGACGATGATCCGGGCCACCGTCATCCCCTCCTGTCGCGTCGTCGCGCCCGCGCCCGGCGGACGGCGCGCCACAGCCACAGGAAGAGCGAGACGCCGAGCACCAGCGCGACGGCGGTGACGGCCAGTGCGATCCACGGGTGCGCGAGCGCCAGCAGCACCACCGCCACGACGCTCACGTCCTCGCCGACGCTGAGGGCGGCGTTCGAGAAGGGCTCGGGCGAGGTGTTGACCGCGGCGCGCACGCCGGACTTCACCCCGTGCGAGGCCAGCGCGGTGCCTCCTCCGAGGAAGGCGAGCAGGGCCGGGTCGAGCTCGCCGCCGTACTCGGCCAGCTTCCAGGCCACGACCGCGCCGACCACGGGACGCACGACGGTGGAGATGCCGTCCCACGCCGAGTCGAGCCACGGCACCTTGTCGACGACGAACTCGATCGTGAACATGCCCAGGCTCAGGCCGATCACCCACCAGTCGCCGAAGCCGGCCGGGACCCACTCCGAGCCGCCGGCACGCGCCACGATCCCGAGCACCCCCACGGTGGCCCAGGCGTTCACGCCGCTGGCCCAGCCGGTGGCGAAGACGAGGGCGGCGAGGTCCATGCCGTGACCGTATCGCGCGGGGGACCGGCCCTCGATCGCGCTCCGGGGGACTGTGGGAGGGTGGCGTCATGGGTCCCATCCGTGGAGTGCTGGCGTGGCAGTCCGTGCTCGACGCGCTCGTGCAGGCCGGCGCCGCCGCTGACGGCTCGGGCTCCCTCCGTGTCCTCGACCTCGGCGGGGGAACGGGGTCCGATGCGGTCCGCGTCGCCGCCCTCGGCCACCGCGTCGTCGTGGTCGACCCCAGCCCCGATGCCCTCGCGGCCTCCGCCCGGCGTGCCGCCGAGGCCGGCGTGGACGTCGAGGGACGGCTCGGCGACTCCACCGACCTGGCCGAGCACGTGCCGCCCGCCAGCGTCGACCTGGTGATCTGCCACGGCGTGCTGGAGCACGTCGTCGACCCGGCCCAGGCCGTGGGTGCGGCGCGAGCCGTGCTGCGGCCCGGCGGCTGGCTCAGCGTCGTCGTCGCCGGACGGGTCGCCACCATCACCGCACGTGCCGCCGCGGGCGACTTCGCCGCGGCCCGAGCCCTCGTCGACGCCGTGCCCGACGCCACCTGGGACCTCGACACCCTCGGCCCGCGACGGTGGTACCTCGAGGAGCTCGAGCAGCTGCTCTCCGGCCAGGGCCTCACCCCTGTCGTGAGCCAGGGCGTGCGTGTCCTGAGCGACGAGGTGCCGGGCGTCGTGGTCGACGGATCGGCCGGTGCGCGCGAGGAGCTGTTCGGGCTCGAGCAGACGATTCGCCGGATTCCGCAGTTCGCAGGTCGTTCGGCTGGTTTGCAGACCATGGCCCGCCTAGAATCGACCTCACACCCCTGACCAAGGAGTCACCGTGCCACTGTCGGACGAAGAGGCCCGGCTGCTCGCCCAGTTGGAGCAGTCGCTGGCCGCCGAGGATCCCGAGTTCGCGTCCACGCTGCGCGGCTCCAAGCTGATCGCGCACAACCGCCGTGTCGCGGCCATCTGCGTCGTGGGCTTCCTGGCCGGTGTCGCCATGCTGCTGGGCGGAGCCGTGTCCAAGATGACCTGGATCGGTGCCCTGGGCTTCGTGGCGATGGTGGCCGCCGCCTACTTCTTCGTCCGAGCCTGGCGCCGTGGCATCAGTGGCGCCCAGGATGCCGGCGGACCGGCCCCGGCCTCGCCGAAGGGCTCCGGCTCCTTCGTCGAGCGCATGGAGGAGCGCTGGCAGCGCCGCCAGGACGACGGGATCTGATCCACCACCACGACACGCACGCTCCACGAGGCCCCGCCGATCGGCGGGGCCTTCGTCATGCCCCGCCCGAGACGGTCCCGATGACCTGACTTCCCCCACTTCGCTCCACCAGCCCGCCATCGCCCAGATGGCGGGCTTTTTTCGTTCCCGTCCCACGCGACACGCCCTTCCCTTGACGAAAAGCGGGTGGATGGTGGAGCGTTGTGGGTTAAGGTGGGGCGTAGTGGTGGAAACACCGGACTTCGACCTCAGAGGAGAGCGACGTGGAGCAGGGAGGACGCGATGACCGCACCGGCATCGACGCACTTCTTCGGCACCTTCACGCCGCGCCTCGACGAGAAGGGTCGGCTCTTCCTGCCGGCGAAGTTCCGGCCGCTGCTCACGGACGGTGTGGTGCTGACCCGAGGTCAGGAGCACTGCATCTACGGCTGGACGCCCGAGGCGTTCGACGACTTCTCCGGACGCGCCCGGCAGGCCTCGTTCACGAACCGGCAGGCGCGGAACTTCGTCCGCATGCTCTTCGGTGGAGCGGCGCACGAGACGCCGGACAAGCAGGGACGCGTGCCCGTGTCGCAGCTGCTGCGCGACTGGGCCGGCCTGGACCGCGACTGCACGGTCGTGGGCACGGGCGAGCGGTTCGAGATCTGGGACTCGGCTCGCTGGAACGACTTCTCCGACGAGCACGAGGAGGGCTTCGCCGACCTGTCGGAGGAGATCTTCCCCGGGATCTTCTGAGCACCTCCGCGGTGGGGCGCGATGCCCGCCTGAGGGGTTCTGACGTCACTTCCCCGGCGTCAGAACTCTGCAGGCGGGGATCGGGCCCCATCGCCCTGCCGGCCTGCCTGGACGAGGCGAGCGCATGAGCGCCCGGCACGTCCCGGTGATGCTGGACCGCGTCGTGTCGGAGTTCGCCCCCGTGGTGGAGCGTCACGAGCACCCGGTGATCATCGACGCGACGCTCGGCCTGGGTGGACACGCCGAGGCGATGCTCACGCGCTACCCGTCCCTGCACGTCATCGGCGTCGATCGCGACCCCGAGGCGCTGCGCCGGGCGGGGGAGCGGCTGGCTCCCTTCGGTGACCGCTTCGAGGCGGCCCACGCCGTCTACGACGAGATCCCCGAGGTCGTCGCGGACAGCGGCCGCACCACGGTCGACGGGGTCCTGTTCGACCTCGGCGTCTCCTCGATGCAGCTCGACCTGGCCGACCGTGGCTTCGCCTACGCCCAGGACGCCCCGCTGGACATGCGGATGAACTCCGAGGACGAGCTCACCGCGGCCGGCGTCCTCAACACGTACGACGAGAAGGACCTCGCCCGGATCCTGCGCGAGTACGGCGAGGAGAAGTTCGCCCGCCGCATCGCCCGGGAGATCGTCACCGAGCGCGAGACCCGGCCCTTCGACCGCAGCGCCCAGCTCGTCGACCTCATCCGTCGCTGCATCCCGGCGCCCGCGCGGCGCACGGGCGGCAACCCGGCCAAGCGCACGTTCCAGGCGCTGCGGATCGAGGTGAACGACGAGCTCGGCGTCTACCGCCGCGCCCTGCCGGCCGCGCTCGACCTGCTGTCGGTGGGTGGGCGCGTCGTCGTGCTGTCGTACCACTCGCTGGAGGACCGGATCACGAAGCGCGTGATCACCTCCGCCACCACGTCCACGGCTCCGCGGGACCTCCCCGTGGTGCCCGAGTCCATGCTGGCCCGCTTCCGCTCCCTCACCCGGGGCGCCGAGCTGGCCGGTGAGGACGAGATCGCCGACAACCCCCGCGCGCGTTCGGTCCGGATGCGCGCTGTCGAACGGATCGCCCCATGAACGAGCGCCAGCGAGAGAACCGATGAGCACCGCAACGTCTCCCCGTGCCCTGAGCCGCTCGGCGGCCGCCCGCTCCTCCGCGCTCGCGTCCGGCCTCGCGGCCCGCGGTCGTGACGCCCGCGACGTCGGTCTCAAGCTGGTCGGCCCGGTGCGGGTGCGCGCGCGCCGCGCCCCGTTCGTCGTCGTCGTGCTCTCGATCCTGGCCGCCGGACTGGTCGGCCTCATCCTGCTGAGCACCGCGATGCAGGCGCAGGCGTTCAAGATCGACGAGCTGCAGCAGCGCTCCACGCTCCTGCAGGCCCAGCGGGAGCAGCTCGCCACCGAGGTGGACCGGATGCAGAGCCCCTCCGGCCTGGCCGACCGAGCGCTGAGCGAGGGCATGGTGCCCAACGCGAACCCTGTCTTCCTGCGACTCGCCGACGGCAAGGTCATCGGCGAGCCCGTCCCCGCCGAACCCGACACCAACGTCAGGAGGGCCGGCTGATGCCGCTCGCCATCACCCGCAGCCGCCTGCGCGTCCTGGTCATCTGCGTTCTGGCCCTGTTCGTCATCTTCGGCGCCCGGCTCTTCCAGATCCAGGCCGTCGACACGAAGGCTTATGCCGCGATGGCGATCGAGGCCGGCACCCGCAAGGCCGTGATCCCGGCGCCGCGCGGGGACATCGTCGACCGCAACGGCGAGGAGCTGGTGACCAGCACCGACGGCCTGACCATCACGGCCGACCCGTCGATGACCGCGGAGAATGCCCCGGAGATCGCGCGCATCCTGCACGAGAAGCTGGGCGACGAGATCGACTACTTCGACACGATCCAGAAGCTCCGCACCCCTGACTCGAAGTTCGTCTACCTGGTCAAGGACCTGCCGGCCTACGAGGCTCGCAAGGCCGTGAAGGCGGTGGCCGAGGCCAACTACACCGGCGTCTTCACCGAGACCGAGAGCCTGCGCAGCTACCCGGGCGGCTCGCTGGCGGCGAACGTGCTGGGCATCACCGAGGAGAACGGCAAGGGCATCGCCGGCCTCGAGATGCAGTACGACGCCGGGCTGACCGGCACGGACGGCTCGTCCACCTACGAGGTCTCCTCGACCGGCCAGCGCATCCCGATGGCTGACTCCACGGTCAAGGAGATGGTGCCGGGCGCGAACGTCAACACCACGATCGACCGCGACCTGCAGTGGTACTCCGACCAGCGGCTGCGCGACGTCGTCAGCTCGGCCGGCGCCGACTACGGCCTGGCCGTCACGATGGACGTCCGCACGTGCCAGATCGTGCAGCTCTCGCAGGCGCCCACCTTCAACCCGGACAGCCGCGACGGCGTCAGCGACGACACGCTCGTCAACCGTGCGGTCTCCAACGTCTTCGAGCCCGGCTCGGTCATGAAGACGATCACCATGGCGGCCCTGGCCGACCAGGGCAAGGTCACGGCCGACACGAAGATCAAGGTGCCCTCGGGCATGGTCATCGACGGCTTCCCGATCGGTGACTACTGGCAGCACGGCGCCCTGAAGCTCACGGCCGCCGGCGTCATCGCCAAGTCCTCCAACCTGGGCACGATCGTCGCGGCCGAGCAGATGTCGGACTCGACCTTCTACTCCTACCTGCGCAAGTTCGGCTTCGGCGCGCGCAGCGGCATCGACCTGCCGGAGGAGTCGGTGGGCATCGTCTCCCCGGTGCGCGACTGGACCAAGGCCAAGCACGCGACGACCTCGTTCGGCCAAGGTGTGTCGGTCAACGCGATCCAGATGGTCCGCGCGGTCGGCGCGATCGCCAACGGCGGCGTGATGTGCACGCCGCGGGTCGTCGACTCGCTGACGAAGGCCGACGGCTCGGTGGAGAAGACCCCGGCGGGCGAGTCCCGGCGGGTCGTCTCCCGCGAGGCCGCCGCCGAGGTCACCCGGATGATGGAGGCCGTCACGGCCGACGACGGCACCGCGCCGGCCGCCCAGATCGAGGGCTACCGCGTGGCCGGCAAGACGGGCACCGCCTGGCGGGTCAACCCGAACACGGGGCGCTACGTCCGCGGCCAGAACACGATCTCCTTCATGGGCTTCGCGCCGGCCGACAACCCGCGCTTCATCACGTACGTCGTGATCGACAAGCCGCCGCGCAACGCCGGTGGCGGCTCGATGGCCGGCCCGGTCTTCCACGACATCATGTCGATGGCGCTGGAGCGGTTCGGCGTGACGCCCACGGGCGCCAAGCCGCCGAAGATCAAGCAGGACTGGTAGCCGTCGTGCCGCCCGGTAAGTTGGGGCGGGTGGACGAGATGAGGGTCAGGCCGCACGACAGGCCCACGTGGCCCCTCTCGCGGGTGGCCGCCGAGCTGCCCGCGGCCACCGTGTCGGGCGAGGCGACCGTCACCGGCATCAGCCTCTCCACCCGTGACGTCGTGGCCGGAGACCTGTTCGCCGCGCTGCCCGGAGCGACCACGCACGGATCCCGCTTCGCGCCCCAGGCGCTCGAGGCCGGGGCCGTCGCGATCCTCACCGACGCCGAGGGCGCGGCGGCGCTGCCGGTGGGCGTCCCCACGGTCGTCGTGGAGCACCCGCGCTCGCACCTCGCCGAGTTCGCGGCCCGTTTCTACGACCGCCCCAGCACCCGCTTCACCACGGTCGGGGTCACCGGCACGCAGGGCAAGACCACCACCACCTACCTCGCCGAGGCCGCGCTGGGGGAGTCGCACTCGGCCGTCATCGGCACGATCGGCACGCGCATCGCCGGACGCCCGGCGGCCAGCAGCCTCACCACGCCGGAGGCGCCCGCGCTTCAGGCGCTCTTCGCG
Source organism: Aeromicrobium choanae (assembly GCF_900167475.1). Lineage (NCBI taxonomy): Bacteria > Bacillati > Actinomycetota > Actinomycetes > Propionibacteriales > Nocardioidaceae > Aeromicrobium > Aeromicrobium choanae. The sequence goes on from NZ_LT796768.1 coordinate 2,896,171, forward strand.
GTCATGGCCGAGGAGCAGGTGGCGGCGTGCGCGATGGAGGTGTCCAGCCATGCCATCGTCCAGGGACGCGTCGACGGATTCGTGCTGGACTCGGCCGTGTTCCTCAACCTGGGCCGCGACCACCTGGACTTCCACCACGACCTGGACTCCTACTTCGCCGCGAAGGCCGAGCTGTTCACGCCGGAGCACGCCCGGCGCGCCGTGATCAATCTCGACGACGCCCACGGTCGGCGGCTCACCGAGCTGACCTCGTTGCCCGTCACCACGTTCTCGACCGAGGGCGCGGCGGCCGACTGGCGCGCCGTCAACGTGCGGGCCCACCGGCTCGGCAGCGACGTCACGCTCATCGCGCCCGACGGCGCCGAGACCGAGCTGTCGGTCCCGCTGGCCGGCGCGTTCAACGTCTCCAACGCGGTCGCGGCGATCGTCGCGCTCGCGGGGGAGGGCCACGACCTCGACGACCTCGTCCGGGGTGTCGCCGCCGCTCGTGGCGTCCCCGGCCGCATGGAGCGGGTCGAAGCCGGCCAGCCCTTCACCGCGGTCGTCGACTACGCGCACAAGCCCGAGGCGGTCGAGGCGGTCCTCGGTGCGCTGAGGCCCGTCACGGCAGGACGGCTGATCGTCGTGATCGGCGCCGGCGGTGATCGCGACAAGGGCAAGCGGCCCCTCATGGGCGAGGTGGCCGCCCGGCTCGCCGACGTCGTCATCGTCACCGACGACAATCCCCGCACCGAGGACCCGGCACGGATCCGCGCGGAGGTCCTGGCCGGCGCGGAGCGCGGGGCGGCGCAGGTGCTCGAGGTGGGCGACCGCCACGAGGCCATCGCCACCGCCGTCGGGCAGGCCCGCACGGGTGACACCGTCGTGGTCGCGGGGAAGGGTCACGAGCGCGGCCAGCAGGTCGGCGACGTCGTCCACCCCTTCGACGACCGCGAGGTGCTCGTCTCCCTGATCGGCGGCACGACGTGATCCGCACGACCCTCGCCCAGGTGGCCGCCGCGACGCACGGGCGGGTGGAGGGCGACGACACCCTCGCGGTCGAGGGCGCGGTCGTCATCGACTCGCGACGCGCCGCCCCGGGCTCGCTCTTCGTGGCGATCCCGGGCGAGCGGGTGGACGGGCACGACTTCGTGCAGACCGCCCTCGAGGCCGGTGCCGTGGCCACGATCGCCACGCGCCCCGTCGCGGGCCCTCACGTGATCGTCCAGGACCCCGTCACCGCGATGGGCCGCCTCGCGGCCGACCGGCTGGCGGCGCTCAGGGCGGACACCGATGTCGACGTCGTCGCCGTCACCGGCTCGCAGGGCAAGACCTCGGTCAAGGACCTGATGGCCCACATCCTGGCCGCGCACGGTGCCACCGTGGCGCCGGAGGGCTCGTTCAACAACGAGCTCGGCGTGCCCCTGACCGTCCTGCGCGCCGACGCCGGAACGCGTCACCTGGTGCTCGAGATGGGCGCGCGGGGGATCGGCCACATCGCCTCGCTGTGCGCGATCGCGCCACCCGACGTCGCCGTGGTCCTCAACGTCGGCACGGCGCACGCCGGCGAGTTCGGCGGACTCGAGCGCACCGCCCAGGCCAAGGGCGAGCTGGTCGAGGCGCTGGGACCCGACGGCACCGCCGTCCTCAACGCCGACGACCCGCGGGTCGCGGCGATGGCCTCGCGCACGCAGGGCACGGTGCTGACCTTCGGCCGCGCCGGCCGCGTGCGGCTCGCGGGCGACGTCGTCCTCGATCCGTCGGGTCACCCGCACTTCCGGCTCGAGGTCGACGGCACGGTCCTCGACGCCACCGTCCCGCAGCTGGGTGAGCACCACGCGATCAACGCCGTCGCCGCGGTCGCGGCCACCTCCGCCCTGGGCGTCCCGCCCGCCGCCGCCGTGGAGGCGCTCGCCACCGCGCGGGCCACCTCGCCCATGCGCATGGAGCGCCACGAGACGCGCGGGGGAGTCGTCGTCGTGAACGACGCCTACAACGCCAATCCCGAGTCGATGGCCGCGGCGCTGCGGGCGCTGGCCGGGCTGGCCCCGGGCCGTGGCACCGCCGTCCTCGGTGAGATGCTGGAGCTGGGCGAGGAGTCGCCCGAGCAGCACCATCGGATCGGTCGCCTGGCCGCCGACCTGGGCATCGCCCGGGTCATCGCCGTGGGTGCCGGAGCCGCCGAGATCGCTCGGGGCGCTGGACCCGCCGGCGTGCTGGTGGACGATGTCGAGTCGGCAGTGGGTGAGCTCTCTGCGAGCCTGAACGCCGGTGACGTGGTGCTTGTGAAAGCATCGAGGGGGGCCCGTCTGGAGCGGGTCGTCGAAGCGCTGCTGCGCGACTGACACGCACGGAAGGAAACAACGGAAGCGATGCTGGCCGTATTGATCGCGGGAGTCGTGGGGCTCGTCGGCACACTCGTCGGCACCCGTTTCGCGATCGCCGTCCTCGTGAAGAAGGGCTACGGACAGCTCATCCGCGACGACGGTCCCACGTCGCACCACGTGAAGCGAGGGACGCCCACGATGGGCGGACTCGTCATCATCATCTCCACCGTGCTCGGCTACGCGATCGCGAAGCTCGTCACCGGCTACGAGCCCAGCGCCTCGGCCATCCTGCTGCTCTTCCTGTTCGTCGGGCTGGGCGTGATCGGCTTCCTCGACGACTGGATCAAGGTCGCCAAGCAGCGCAACCTGGGGCTGCGCAGCAAGGCCAAGATGATCGGCCAGATCCTGGTCGGCCTCGTCTTCGCCGTGCTCGCGATCGGCTGGGAGAACGACAACGGCCAGACCCCGATCACCCACGCGATCTCCTTCACCCGCGACCTGTCGTGGGAGCTGCCGACGGTCCTGCTGATCGTCTGGGTGCTGCTCATGATCGCGGGCGCCAGCAACGGCGTGAACCTCACCGACGGGCTCGACGGCCTCGCCACAGGCGCCGCCGTCATGGTGTTCGGCGCCTTCGTGCTGATCAACGTGTGGCAGTCGAACCAGAGCTGCTTCCTGCTCGACCCCGGTCCCAAGTGCTACGAGGTGCGCGACCCCCTCGACCTCGCGGTGGTCGCCTCCGCGGTCACCGGCGCGTGCTTCGGCTTCCTGTGGTGGAACGCCTCGCCCGCCAAGATCTTCATGGGCGACACCGGCTCGCTGTCGCTCGGCGGCCTGATGGCCGGCTTCGCGCTCATGACCCGCACCGAGCTGCTGCTCATCGTGCTCGGCGGACTGTTCGTCATCATCACCTTCTCGGTGATCCTGCAGGTGGGGTACTTCAAGATCAGCGGCGGCAAGCGGATCTTCCGGATGGCCCCGCTGCAGCACCACTTCGAGCTGAAGGGCTGGGCCGAGATCACGATCGTGGTCCGGTTCTGGATCATCAGCGGCATCTGCGTGATCTCGGGCATCGGCCTCTTCTACTGGGAGTGGGTCGTCGGTGCCTTCTGAGCGTGACGTCACGTCGCTGCACCGCGACTCCTCGTGGGAGGGCGTCCGCGCGGTCGTCGCGGGCTTCGGCGTCAGTGGATTCGCCGCCGCCGACACCCTGAACCACCTCGGCGCCAGCGTCGTCGTGCTCGACGAGTCCGAGGGCGATGACCAGCGTCGCGAGCAGGCCCACCTGCTGGAGGTCCTCGGCGCCGACGTGCGCCTCGGCACCGGCACCACGGCCGCGCTTCCGGGCGACGTCGACCTCGTGGTCACCTCGCCGGGCTGGCGCCCGAGTGCACCCCTGCTGACCGCGGCCGCTGGACGCGGCATCCCGGTGTGGGGCGAGGTCGAGCTGGCCTGGCGCCTGCGCGGCAGCGACCCGGCGCCGTGGCTGGCCGTCACGGGAACGAACGGCAAGACCACCACCGTCCAGATGCTCGAGGCGATCCTGCAGGCGGGCGGCCTGCGCGCCCAGGCCGTCGGCAACGTCGGCACGCCGATCCTCGAGGCCGTCATGGATCCGGAGGGCCGCGACGTGCTCGCGGTCGAGCTCTCCAGCTTCCAGCTGCACTGGACGCAGTCGATGTCGGCCGAGGCGGCCGCCGTGCTGAACCTGGCCCCCGACCACTACGACTGGCACGGCGGGGCGCAGGCCTACGCCGCCGCGAAGGGCAAGGTCTACGAGCAGGTCCAGCGCGCGTGCGTCTACAACGTCGCCGACGAGGCGACGATGCACCTGGTGGAGGAGGCCGACGTCGTCGAGGGCGCCCGCGCCATCGGCTTCACCCTCGGCATCCCCGACCGCGGCATGGTGGGCATCGTCGACGACCTGCTGGTCGACCGTGCGTTCGTGGAGGAGCGCGCCACCAGCGCCGCCGAGCTGGCGGCGCTCTCCGACCTGGACGACGCCTCGCCGCACAACGTGCAGAACGCCCTGGCGGCCGCGGCGCTGGCGCGGGCTCATGGGGTCCCCGCCGTCGCGGTCCGTGACGGTCTGCGCGCCTTCCGGCTGGGCCCCCACCGCATCAGCACCGTGGCCGAGGCCGACGGGGTGCGCTGGGTCGACGACTCCAAGGCCACCAACCCGCACGCGGCGCGCGCCTCCCTGCAGGCGTTCGACCAGGTCGTGTGGGTCGCCGGTGGACTGGCGAAGGGCGCGTCCTACGGCGACCTCGTCCGCGACGCTCGCGATCGCATCCGTGGCGCGATCCTGATCGGCGCCGACCGCGAGCTGATCGCGGCCGCGCTGGCCGAGCACGCGCCCGACGTCCCGGTGGAGCTGGCCGACGGGGCCGACGCCGACTCCCTCATGGACTCGGTCGTCGCCGCGTCTCGCCGGCTCGCGCGCCCAGGCGACACCGTCCTGCTCGCGCCGGCCGCCGCCTCGATGGACCAGTTCCGCGACTACGCCCACCGCGGCGATGCGTTCGCGGAGGCCGTGCGCCGGCTCGGCCGCGACTGACCCCACCGCACGCTCACGGTCCCGCTCCGGGCCTCTCGACGGGCGGCGGGATCGGGGGACGCGGGAGCCGCTCGCGCAGGAACCGTCGTGCCGCGATCGCCGCGAGGACGCTGCCCGCGATCGTGGTGGCGACGACGACATCGCGCCACCATGGCGGCCCGGGGGAGTCGGTGTTGCCCACGCAGTCGTGCATCGGGTTCGGGGCGTCCACGTTCTGCAGGAAGGTGCGTGCGGTCGAGACGTAGGCCGACGTCGCGGTCGGGTCCCACCCGCCGGGGTTCCAGAGCCTGTACCAAGCGCCGTTGCGGCGACTGATGCGGCACGTGACGTTGGTCGCCGACGAGTGGAAGGCGTCGGCGGGTCCCAGGTGCCCGATGACCCGCCGCCCGAAGTAGATCGGCACGCGATCGTCCGGGTCCGTGATGCGTGCGACCGGGAAGTCCGAGTCGAGCCCCATCGATCCACCGTACGCCCGGCACCGGTCACCGACCAGCCCCGCGCGCGCGCCCGTCGGCGGGGCCTGACCGGGTCCTCGGGCGACACGCGCCCGCAGGTCCCCGAGGCACGCCGTCCCACGGGCCACACTGGTGAGCAGTTTCTCTTCTCTTCCCCGAAGGAACGCCATGAGTACCACCGCATCTCGGCGGTCGTCGAGCACCCTCGACACCGTGCGGACCCTGCTCGAGCGTCCGCTCGCCTCCTACCAGCTCGTGCTGGGCACCACCGGCCTGCTGCTCGGACTCGGCCTGATCATGGTGCTGAGCGCGAGCTCGGTGTTCGCCCTGCGGGTGTACGGCAACTCCTTCGAGATCTTCGGCCGCCAGGCGATCTTCGCCGTGGTCGGCCTGGTCGCCATGGTCATCGCGATGCGCATCCCCCTGGCGCGGGTGCGGCAGCTGGCGCGACCGGCGCTCCTCGTCGTCGTGCTCCTCATCGGCCTGACCTTCACGCCCCTGGGCATGGACATCAACGGCAACCGGAACTGGATCCCGCTGTTCGCCGGCTTCAACCTGCAGCCGTCGGAGTTCGCAAAGCTCGCGATCGTGCTGTGGATCGCCGACCTCTACACGCGACGGCACCGTCACCTCGGCACGCCGCGCTACGTCATCACGCCGGTCGTCCCGATCGCCGGCGCCGTGTCGGGCCTGGTCGTGTTCCAGAAGGACCTCGGCACCGCCGTGATCCTGTTCGCGATCATCGCGGGCATGCTCTGGGTGGCCGGGCTGCCGCTGAAGCCGATGCTCGGCTTCGGCGCCGGACTCGTCGTCCTGCTGCTGTTCTTCGTCGCCACGGCCCAGCACCGCGTCGACCGGTTCATGTCGTTCCTCAACCCGATGGCCGATCCCGAGCAGTCGGGCTACCAGGCGATCAAGGCGATGATGGGCTTCGCCCGCGGCGGCTTCTGGGGCCTCGGCCTGGGCAGCAGCCGCCAGAAGTGGGGTGCCCTGCCCGAGGCGCACACCGACTTCATCCTCGCCGTGATCGGCGAGGAGCTCGGCCTCGCCGGCAGCCTCGTGATCCTCGTGCTGTTCTGCCTGCTGGCGTACACGGGCTTTCGCATCGCGCACCGCAGCCGCGACCGCTTCGCGCGCTACTTGGCCGCCGGCATCACCATCTGGCTCACGACCCAGGCCGTCATCAACATCGGCATGGTGCTGGGCATGCTGCCGGTCATCGGCGTCCCGCTCCCACTCATCTCGTACGGTGGGTCCAGCATGATCGCCACACTCGCCGCGCTGGGCCTCCTGGCCAACTGCGCCACCACCGAACCGGGCGCCGCACGGGCGCTGTCCACCTCGCGTCGCGCGAAGGCGCGCAAGAAGCAGCGCACGGTGGGTCGCTGACCGTGCGTGTCCTGCTCGCCGGCGGTGGTACCGCCGGTCACACGTCTCCGCTGCTCGCCACCGCCGCCGTCCTGGCCGAGGGAGGCGACGACATCGTCTGCCTCGGCACGCCCCGCGGTCTCGAGGTCACCCTGATCCCGCAGGCCGGCCACGCGCTCGAGCTGGTGCCGCCCGTGCCCCTGCCGCGTCGCCCGAACGCCGACCTGGTGAGGCTGCCGGCGAACCTGCGCCGCTCGGTCTCGGCCACCCTCGACGTCATCGACCGCTTCCGTCCCGACGTCGTCGTGGGCTTCGGCGGGTACGTCTCGGTGCCGGCCTACCTCGCCGCCCGCCGCCGCAAGCTGCCCCTCGTGGTGCACGAGGGCAACGCGCTGCCCGGCATCGCGAACAAGCTCGGCGCGCGCCTGACGCGTCACGTGGCCACCAGCTTCCCCGAGACCGATCTGCGCCACGCCACCTACATCGGCCTGCCGATCCGCCGGCAGATCGCCGACCTCGACCGTCATGCCGCGCGCGCCGAGGCGCGCGCGCACTTCGGCCTCGACGCCGACCGGCCGACGATCCTGGTCACCGGCGGCTCGCAGGGCGCGCGCCGCATCAACACCACGATGTCCGCCGCGGCCCGCGACCTCGCCGACGCCGGGGTGCAGGTCCTGCACGCGGCCGGCCGTCCCGAGGAGGTCGACCTCGACCGTCGTGAGGGTGACCCGCCCTACGTCGTCGAGCAGTACATCGACCGGATCGACCTGGCCTACGCCGCGGCCGACCTCGTCGTGTGCCGCTCCGGCGCCAACACCGTCACCGAGGTCGCCGCCGTCGGCCTGCCTGCCGTGTTCGTGCCGCTGCCCATCGGCAACGGTGAGCAGGCCCTCAACGCGCACCCCGTGGTGGGGGCAGGAGGTGCGCTGCTGATCGAGGACGCGGCCTTCACGCCGGCCTGGGTCGACAGCGCGGTCGTCTCGCTGGTCACCTCGCCCGAGCGCCTCGAGCGCATGTCCCGGGCCGCCTCGGGCATCGTGCGGCGTGACGCCGCCGAGCGCCTCGCCGACCTGGTGCACCGCGCGGGGGAGGAGCGCCGGTGAGGATCGACCTGCCGAGCGAGGTCCTGCCCGCCGACCGCCTCGGTCGCGTGCACCTCATCGGGATCGGCGGGGCCGGTCTCTCGGCGATCGCCCTGCTCCTGCAAGAGGCCGGTGTCGACGTGACCGGCAGCGACGGCAAGGAGTCCGCGGTGCTCGGGCGCCTGCGCGCTGCGGGCATCACGTGCCACGTGGGCCACGACGCGGCGTACCTCGCCGACCGCGACACCGTCATCGCCTCCACCGCCGTCCCGGAGGACAACCCCGAGATCGTCGAGGCGCAGCGGCGCGGACTGCGGCTGTGGCCGCGCTCCGCCGGGCTCATGTCCACGATGCTGGGCGACCGCCGGATCGCGATCGCGGGCACCCACGGGAAGACCACCACCACCGCGATGCTCACCTTCGCGCTGCGGGGCGCCGGTGCCGACCCGTCCTTCGCGATCGGCGCCGAGGTCGCGGGACTGGGCACCAACGCCCGCCGCGGTGCGGGTCCGGAGTTCGTCGTCGAGGCCGACGAGAGCGACGGCGCCTTCCTGCACTACCGGCCGCACGCCGCGGTGATCACCAACATCGACGCCGACCACCTCGACACGTGGGGCACCGTCGACGCGTACGAGCAGGCGTTCGCCGAGTTCACGGGCACGGTCGAGGAGGTCGTGGCGATCTCGGCCGACGATCCCGGCTGCCGGCGCCTGCGCGAGTCCGTCGACAGCCCGCGCCTCGTCACGGCGGGCTTCGCCGACGACGCCGACGTGCGAGGCCAGGACGTGGAGGTCGTGGGCTCCACGACCCGCTTCACGGTCTCCGCCAGCAACTGGCCGCCCACCGAGGTCGTGCTGGCCGTGCCGGGACGCCACTACGCCGCCGACGCGCTGCTGGCCCTGGCGATCGGCCGCGAGCTCGGCCACGACCTCATCGGGATGATCGAGGGCCTCTCGGCCTACACGGGTGCCGCCCGCCGGATGGAGCCGAAGGGTGAGGCCGCCGGCGTGCGCGTCGTCGACTCCTACGCCCACCACCCCACCGAGATCGCCGCCGACCTCGCCGCGGCCCGGGCCCTGGCCGGTGGCGACCGTCTCGTGGTGGTGTTCCAGCCCCACCTGGTCAGCCGCACGCGCCTGTTCGGGGCGCGCATGGGTCAGGAGCTGGCCGCGGCCGACCTCGTCGTCGTGGCCGACCTCTACCTTGCGCGCGAGGCCGCCGATCCTGACGTGACGTCGGCGCTCGTGGTCGAGGCCGCCGGTGCCCACGCCGTCGCCGGGGGACCGGTGCAGGACGTGCCGGGATTCCTGCTGCCGCTGGTCCGGTCGGGCGACCTCGTGCTGACCCTGGGCGCCGGGGACGTCACCACGGTCGGGCCGGCCCTGCTCGAGCTGCTGCGGGACTCCGGCGATGAGTGACCGGTTCGCCGAGAAGCTCCGCCTGAAGCGTCGCCGCTCGCGGTGGCGCATCGCCGGCGTGGTCCTGCTGGTGCTCGTCGTCGCCGGGGCCGTGTGGGCCATCTGGTTCTCGAGCGTCTTCGAGTCCCGTGAGGTCACCGTGAGCGGCACCGAGCACGTGCCGGTCGACCGAGTCGTTCGCACCGCCGAGGTTCCCCTGGGCACGCCGGTGCTGCGGGTCGACACCGACGCGATCGCCGAACGGGTCGCGACCCTCAAGCCGGTCGAGTCCGTGAAGGTCGAGCGGGACCTGCCGCACACGATCCGCATCGTGGTGACCGAGCGTGACGCGGTCGCGTGGGTCGACCGTTCGGGCACGCCGTGGGCCGTCGACCCCTCCGGCGTGATCTACCGTCCGCTGAACTCTCGTCCTCGGCACCTGCCCGAGCTGGACGTCGATATCGAGGACCGCCGCGTCGTGGCCGCCACGGCACGCGTGGCCGCGGACATCGCCGCGGGGGATCGCGACCTGCTCGGCGACACCGACACGATCACGGCCGAGACCCGCGACTCGATCGAGCTGGCCCTGTCGAAGGACCGCACCGTGGTGTGGGGGAGCGCGGAGGAGGCGCAGGCCAAGCTGTCGGTGCTGCGTCCGCTGCTGCAGATCGACGCACGCAGCTACGACGTCAGCGCCCCCGAGCGCCCGACGACGCTCGAGTGACGCGCGCCCTCAGCCGCCCCACCCGCATCGAGTTCAACAACACACGCGCGACACGGCGTGTCATCGACGATCGTCCGGACGGCCCACCTAGTGTCAAACCATCGACGAGGTTGACATAACTATAAGCCTCCACTTGAAGTTTAAGGTTTGAAGGGGAACGACATGGCGGTCCAGAACTACCTTGCGGTGATCAAGGTCGTCGGCATCGGCGGCGGTGGTGTCAACGCCGTCAACCGCATGATCGAGGCCGGGCTCAAGGGTGTGGAGTTCATCGCGATCAACACCGACGCCCAGGCATTGCTCATGACCGATGCCGACGTGAAGCTCGACGTGGGCCGTGACTCCACGCGCGGCCTCGGCGCGGGCGCCGATCCCGAGATCGGCAAGAAGGCGGCCGAGGACCACGCCGAGGAGATCGAGGCGGCCCTCAAGGGCGCCGACATGGTCTTCGTCACGGCGGGCGAGGGCGGCGGCACGGGCACCGGCGGCGCGCCGGTCGTGGCGCGCATCGCGCGGTCGCTCGGTGCCCTGACCATTGGGGTCGTCACCCGGCCCTTCAAGTTCGAGGGACGCAACCGCGCGGCGCAGGCCGACGTGGGTGTCCAGCGACTCCGCGAGGAGGTCGACACCCTCATCGTGATCCCGAACGACCGACTCCTGTCGATCAGCGACCAGAGCATCAGCCTGCTGGACGCGTTCCGCCAGGCCGACCAGGTGCTCTACCAGGGCGTCTCGGGCATCTCCGAGCTCATCACCACGCCCGGCCTGATCAACGTCGACTTCGCCGACGTGAAGTCGATCATGAGCGACGCCGGCTCGGCCCTCATGGGCATCGGCTCGGCCCGCGGTGAGCACCGCGCCGCCACGGCCGCCGAGCTCGCCGTCTCCAGCCCGCTGCTCGAGGCCTCGATCGAGGGCGCCCGCGGCGTCCTGCTGTCGATCGCCGGCGGCTCCGACCTCGGCCTGTTCGAGATCAACGAGGCCGCCGAGCTGGTGCAGGAGGCCGTCCACGACGACGCCAAGATCATCTTCGGCACGGTCATCGACGACTCGCTCGGCGACGAGGTGCGCATCACCGTGATCGCCGCCGGCTTCGACGGTGGCGAGCCCAAGCAGCGCGACGCCGCCCAGCCGGCGCTGCGCAGCCGTGAGCAGCAGGCCGCTGCCAAGGAGTCGGCGCCCGCCGCGCAGAAGCCCGCCGAGCGGTCCGACAGCTCCGAGCAGCGGGTCGTCACCGAGCCCGTCCCGGTCGGCCAGCCCGCCGGCCAGGAGTTCGGCGACGGCCTCGACATCCCGGACTTCCTGCGCTGACCGTGCCCGCCCACGCTCCTGACCGCTCCGCGCCGTTCTGGTTCCGGTCCGACCTGGGGGTCGCGTCGTTCGGTTTCACCGACGCGCGCACCGACCTGGGCCGGGGTCCGGCCGACGGATCACCCGCGGAGGGTCCGGGCGTGGTCGCTGCCGCGCTCGGTGGCCGCCCGGCGCTCATGCGTCAGGTCCACGGGGCGACCGTCGCCGTGGCCGACCCCGAGGCCCAGCCCGAGGCCGACGCCCTCGTGCTCGACCGCACCGGCGTGGTCGCGATCGTCCGCGTCGCGGACTGCGTGCCGGTCGTGCTCGTCGATCCTGACCGACCGCTCGCCGCCGTGGTCCACGCCGGCCGCGTCGGCATGGCCTCGGGAGTCGCGAGCGCGGCGGTCGAGGCCATGCGGTCCCGCGGTGCCGAGCGCCTCGAGGCGTGGGTCGGTCCCCGGGCGTGCGGATCCTGCTACGAGGTGCCGGCCGCGATGGCCGACGAGGTCGCGGCGGTCGAGCCGGCCGCCCGCGCCACCACGCGCCGAGGCACGCCCGGACTCGACATCGGCGCCGGCGTCGTCGCCCAGCTGCGGCGCGCCGACGTGGTCGTCCACGACCTCGGTGGCTGCACGATCGAGGACGAGCGGTTCTGGTCCCACCGGCGCCAGGGCGATGCCGCCGGTCGCTTCGGCGCCGCCGTGGTGCTGCACGAGGGGAGTGGCGATGGAACGCCGTGACGAGCTGGCGCAGAGCCTCGCCGCCGTCCGCGAGCGCATCGCCAAGGCCTGCGACGCGGCCGGCCGGTCCGCCGACGAGGTGACCCTCGTGGTCGTCACCAAGACCCACCCGGCGTCCGACGTCGCGCTCCTGGCCGAGCTCGGCGTCACCGACGTCGGCGAGAACCGCCACCCCGAGGCGGCCGGGAAGCACCTCGCGGCCGTCGAGGCCGGCGTGGCGCTGCGCTGGCACTTCGTCGGCGGCCTCCAGACCAACAAGGCCGGCGCGATCGCGCGCTACGCCGACGTCGTCCACAGCGTCGACCGGGCCAAGCTGGCCCGCTCGCTCGACCGTGGCGCGCAGGCCGCCGGGCGCACCCTGCGGTGCCTCGTCCAGGTGGACTTCGACACGACCGACCCGGGGCGCGCGGGCGTGCTCCCGGCCGACGTTCAGGCCCTGGCCGACGTCATCGCGGGGGAGTGCCCCCACCTCGAGCTCGGTGGCGTGATGACCGTCGCGCCCCTGGGCCGCGATCCCGCCCCGAGCTTCGCCCACCTGCGCGAGATCAGCGCCGAACTGCGGCACACCACGCCGTCGGCGACCATGATCTCAGCGGGGATGAGCGAGGACTTCGAGGTCGCGATCGCGCACGGCGCGACACACGTGCGCGTGGGTCGTTCGGTGCTCGGGCAGCGCCCTGTACTGCAGTAGTCTCAACAACGTCAAGACCGAAGATCGGGAGTGAGCATGGCTGGCGCAATGCGGAGGATGGGCGAGTACCTCGGACTCGTCGAGCAGGCCGAGTACGACGAGGCGCTCGAGTACGAGACGGAGGCCCCGGCTCGCGCCGCGGCACCCGTGCGCCAGGCCGCCCCCCAGCAGGTCGCGCCGCGCTCCGTCACGGCCCTCGACGACCGTCGTCAGCCCGGCATGTCCGTGGCCGACCTCGCGCGCATCGAGACCGTCACGCCCCGGACGTACAACGACGCCCGCACGATCGGCGAGTCGTTCCGGTCCGGCGTCCCGGTCATCATGAACCTCTCGGACATCGGCGACGACGACGCCAAGCGCCTCGTCGACTTCGCGGCCGGCCTGGTCTTCGCGGTCCACGGCACGATCAACCGCGTCACCGCCAAGGTGTTCCTGCTGTCGCCCGAGGGCGTGCAGGTGTCCGACGAGGACCGCGCGCAGCTCGCGGCCGGCGGCTTCTACAACCAGAGCTGAGGCGACGTGTCGACGATCGGCGTCGTCCTCTACAACCTGATCTACCTGGCGATCATCTTCGTGATCGCCCGGTTCGTCGTGGACTGGGTGCAGCTGCTCGCCCGTCAGTGGCAGCCGCGCGGCTTCATCGCCGTGCTGTGCGAGTTCATCTTCACGGTCACCGATCCGCCACTGCGCGCCCTGCGCAGGGTGATCCCGTCCATCCGTCTGGGCGGGATCATGCTCGACGTCTCGGCGATGGTGCTGTTGCTCCTGTTGTTCATCGCCCAGTCCCTGGTGGTCGTGATCTTTTAGGTGATCGTTGAGACTTGAGCACCGGGCCGTTGTCCGGTGCTTAGACTGAAGCGGTACCGTTGATGAGGCCCCGAATCTTTCCCAAGACAGACCCGACTCACACGCAGAGGTGACCAGATGGCGCTCACGCCCCAGGACATTCGCGACAAGCAGTTCACCGCCGTGCGCTTGCGCGACGGCTACGACATGGGCGAAGTCGAGCAGTTCCTCGACGAGGTCGAGGTCGAGTTCGAGCGTCTCGTCAGCGAGAACTCCGAGCTGAAGGCCAAGGTCGCCGAGCTCGAGTCCGCGCTCGAGGACGCCTCGAAGGCGCAGCCCGCCCCGGTCGCCGCCAAGCCCGAGCCCGTCAAGGAGCCCGAGCCGGTCAAGGAGCCCGAGCCGGCCCCCGCCCCCGTGGCGCCGCCGGCCGCGCCCCAGGAGCTCCGCGTCACCTCCACCGCCGAGGCCTCCACGGCCGCCGCGCGTCTCCTCGAGATCGCGTCGTCCAACGCCGACCAGCTCATGGACGCCGCGAAGGAGGAGGCCGACACGATCATCGGTGAGGCCCGTGTCGAGGCAGAGCAGGTGTCCGCCGAGGCCCGTCGCAACGCCGACACCCTGCAGTACGAGTCGCGCAAGCGCGCCGAGCAGCTCGACGTCGAGACCGAGCAGCGTCGCAAGGAGGTCATCTCCAACCTCGAGCGCGAGCGTCAGGAGCTCCAGGGCGAGATCGACCACCTGCGTGCCTACGAGCGCGAGTACCGCGCCCGCCTGAAGGCCTACTTCCAGGACCAGCTGGCCCAGCTGGAGGGCAGCCAGCCCGTCGCGCCGCAGCAGGGGACTGCGCTCGACGGCAAGGAGTGACGCTGCGACACCGCGCGTACTGAGTCGAACGACGGCGCCCGATCCCTCAGGGGATCGGGCGCCGTCGTTCGTGTGCCTGCCCCGGCCGCCCCGCCCCAACTTCTGTGACGGGATTCGGCCCGAAAGGGCCCCGGAACCCGACTCCTGTCACAGAAGTGGGTCCGGGGCCTTCGTTGGGCCTGGCGGGCGCGCGGGTCAGGCGCGGCTGAGGCTGACCGCGAGGCCGAGGTCGTCGTCGCGCACGTCGGCGGCGTCGCCGGGCTCGAACGACACCGCGAGGACCTCCTCGGCGATGCTCGCGCCGTGCTCGCGCAGGGCGTCGGCCGTCTCGCCGTCGGCGGTCCACGTCAGGGTGATCCGGTCGGTGATCTCCAGGCCGGCGGCCTTGCGGGCCTCCTGGATCACGCGCACGGCCTCACGGGCCAGGCCGGCGCGGCGCAGCTCGTCGTCGATCGCGAGGTCGAGCGCGACCGTCTCGCCCTGCTCGTTGACGACCGACCAGCCCTCGCGCGGGCGCTCGGTGACGATCACGTCGTCGGCCTCGACCTGCCAGGTCTGGCCGTCCTCGCCGGTGACCGTGGCCTCGCCCTTCTCGAGTCGCGCGACGAGCTCGCCGGCGTCGGCCGCGGCGATCGCCTGGGCGACCACCGGGGTCTGCTTGCCGTAGCGCTTGCCGAGCTGGCGGAAGTTCGCCTTGGCGGAGAACTCGACGAGATCGGCGCCGGCATCGGCCAGCGAGCCGAGCTGCTCGATGTTGAGCTCCTCGCACACCTGCGCGCGCAGGTCGTCGCCGAGCTGCTCGAAGTGCACTGAGCCGATCAGGGCGCGGCGCAGCGGCTGGCGCGTGCGGACCTTCGCCTCGGCGCGCGCGGCGCGGCCCAGCTCGGTGACACGTCGCGCCAGCGAGACCCGCTCGGCGAGACCGTCCACGCGCAGCGACTCGTCGGCCACCGGCCAGTCCGCGAGGTGCACGGAGGGCGCGGCGTCGGGATCGACCGGGACGATCAGGTCCTGCCAGACCCGCTCGGTGACGAACGGCACGAGCGGAGCCATCAGCCTCGTGAGGACGTCGAGGACCTCGTGCAAGGTGGCCAGCGCGGCGGCGTCGCCACGCCAGAAGCGCTTGCGCGAGCGGCGCACGTACCAGTTGGACATGTCGTCGACGAAGGTCGAGATCATCAGGCCGGCGCGCTGGGTGTCGAAGTCCTCGAGCGCGGAGGTCACCTCGCGCACGAGGTCCTGGGTCTGCGAGAGCAGCCACCGGTCGAGCACACCCCGCTCCGCGGGCGGCGGCACGTCGGCGCCGGCCGGGCTCCAGCCCTCGGCGCGGGCGTACAGGACGTGGAAGGCCACGGTGTTCCAGTACGTCAGCAGGACCTTGCGCACGATGTCGGTCAGGGCGTTGTGGCCGATGCGGCGCGCCGACCACGGCGAGCCGGAGCACGCCATGAACCAGCGCAGCGCGTCGGCGCCGTGGTCGTCCATGAGCGGCATGGGCAGCAGGATGTTGCCCAGGTGCTTGCTCATCTTGCGGCCGTCCTCGGCCAGGATGTGGCCCAGGCAGACGACGTTCTCGTAGCTGGACCGGTCGAACACGAGCGTGCCGACGGCCATCAGCGAGTAGAACCAGCCGCGCGTCTGGTCGATCGCCTCGGCGATGTACTGCGCGGGGTAGGCGCGCTCGAACTTCTCCTTCGAGCCCTCGACGTGGGGGTAGCCCCACTGCGCGAACGGCATCGAGCCGGAGTCGAACCACGCGTCGATGACCTCCGGCACGCGGCGGTAGGTGCCGGGCTCGCCGTCGACCGTGAAGGTCACGTCGTCGATGTAGGGCCGGTGCGGGTCCAGGTCGGACTGGTCGGTGCCCGTCAGCTCCGACAGGTGGGCCAGCGACTCGACGCACACGACCTTGCTCGGGTCGGCGTCGTTGCGCCAGATCGGCAGGGGAGTGCCCCAGAACCGGTTGCGCGACAGCGACCAGTCGATGTTGTTCTCGAGCCAGTCGCCGTAGCGGCCGTGCTTGATCGTGCCGGGGTACCAGTTGGTCTGCTCGTTCTGTGCGAGCAGCTCGTCCTTGCGGGCCGTGGTGCGGATGTACCAGGCCGGGAGGGCGAAGTACATCAGCGGCGTGTGGCAGCGCCAGCAGTGCGGGTAGCTGTGCTCGTAGTCGAGCTTGGTGAACAGCAGGCCGCGCGCGTCGAGGTCGGCCACGAGGGTGGGGTCGGCCTCCTTGAAGAACGCGCCGCCGACGAGCTCGACGTCGGCCTCGAAGTGGCCGTCGGGCGTGATCGGGTTGACCACGGGCAGTCCGTACGCCTTGCAGACCGCCATGTCGTCGGCGCCGAACGCGGGGGACTGGTGCACCAGGCCGGTGCCGTCCTCGGTGGTGACGTAGTCGCCGAGCACGACGAAGTGCGCGTCGGGGATCTCGACGAGGTCGAAGGGCCGTCGGTAGGTCCAGCGCTCCATGTCGCGGCCCGTGACGGTCTCGACGGCCTCCCAGCCCTCGCCGAGGGCCGCACCGACGAGCGGCTCGGCCACGACGACGCGATCGGTGCCGTCGGTGGCCACCACGTAGGTGACGTCGGGGTGCACGGCCACCGCGGTGTTCGAGACGAGCGTCCACGGCGTGGTGGTCCAGACCAGCAGG
The DNA here is from genome assembly GCF_900167475.1 of Aeromicrobium choanae. NCBI lineage: Bacteria > Bacillati > Actinomycetota > Actinomycetes > Propionibacteriales > Nocardioidaceae > Aeromicrobium > Aeromicrobium choanae. The sequence continues at coordinate 2,913,084 of NZ_LT796768.1, forward strand.
TCGGTGCCCTCCCACGGTCCCGAGGTCAGCGGGAAGCGCACGTAGACCGACGGGTCGACGACGGTCTCGTAGCCCTGCGCCAGCTCGTGGTCGGAGAGCGTGGTGCCGCAGCGGGGGCAGTAGGGGGCGACGCGGTAGTCCTCGACGAGCAGGCCCTTGCCGTGGATCTGCGACAGCGCCCACCAGACGCTCTCCACGTAGGACGCGTCCATCGTGCGGTAGGGGTCCGACATGTCGGTCCAGTACGCCATCCGCTCGGTCATGGCCTCGAACTGGTCGACGTTGCGCAGGACGGACTCGCGGCACTTCGCGTTGAACTCGGCGATGCCGAACGCCTCGATGTCGGGCTTGCCGTTGAAGCCCAGCTCCTTCTCGACCGCGATCTCCACCGGCAGGCCGTGGCAGTCCCAGCCGGCCTTGCGCTCGACGTGGTAGCCCTGCATCGTCTTGAAGCGGGGGAAGACGTCCTTGAAGACGCGGGCCTCCACGTGGTGGGTGCCGGGCACCCCGTTCGCGGTCGGCGGGCCCTCGTAGAAGGTCCAGCGCTCGGCGTCGGCGCGGGTGCTCAGGCTGGCCGCGAAGGTGCCCTGCTCGGCCCACAGATCGAGGATCTCGCGCTCCATCGCCGGCAGGTCGACGTGGGCGGGCACGGGGCGGTAGCGCAGCGCATCACCGGCGGCCCCGGAAGGAGCGGAGGTGGGCGGCACTGCGGGGGCGTTCGGGGCGTCCTGACTCACTCGGCCAATCCTACGGTGGGCCGACTTGCACCGGCCCCGTGGTCGGTCTACTGTCCCGGGCATGCCCAAGACCACATTGGCCGTGCGCGCGGACGAAGAGCCGTGGACCCCCGCCGAGGCCAAGGCCGTGCGCGAGGAACTCACCGAGGACCTCGCCAGGCTCAAGACCGAGCTCGACCATTCGGCCAAGGATCTGCAGGACATTCTGTCCGGAGGCGTCGACGGTGCGGGCAACGACCAGGCCGATGTCGGGTCGAACAGTCTCGAGCGTGACGCCGAGCTGTCGCTCGCGGCGAACCAGCGCGAGCTGCTGCTCCAGACCGAGAAGGCACTGGCCCGTCTCGAGGACGGCACCTACGGCGTCTGCGAGCAGTGCGGCGAGCCCATCGGCAAGCTGCGCCTCCAGGCCTTCCCCCGCGCGACGCTGTGCATGGACTGCAAGCGCCGCGAGGAGCGTCGCTGACTCCCGTGACCCCGTCCACGGACCCGGTGGCCGAGCCCCTCGGCCGGCGCCGGGTCGGCCTTTTCGCCGGAGTCGCGCTCGCCGTCGTGGCGATCGACCAGCTCACCAAGTGGTGGGCCGTCGCCCGACTCGACGGGCATGACGCGATCCCCGTGCTCGGCGACCTGCTGAGCCTGCGCTTCGTGCTCAATCCCGGTGCCGCGCTCGGCACCGGAGCCGGCTACACGATCGTGCTGAGCCTGATCGCGATCGCGGTCACCGTGACCCTCGTCGTCATCGCCCCGCGACTGCGTGATCCCTGGTGGGCGGTGGGGCTCGGGCTGTTCCTGGGCGGCGCCGTGGGAAACTTGATCGACCGGCTCTTCCGTGAGCCGTCGTTCCTGCGGGGCCACGTCGTCGACTTCATCGACTACGCCGGGTTCTTCGTCGGGAACGTGGCCGACATCGCCCTGACGGTGGCGGCCGTGATCATCATCTGGCGGTCGTGGCGGGGTCACCGCTTCGACGGCACCCGGGAGGACTCGTGACATCGGACGACACCACCGAGGTGCGTAGCGTCTACATTCCCGAGGGCCTGGCCGGTGAGCGCGTCGACGTCGCCCTCGCGCGGCTGTTCGGTGTCTCGCGCACGCGCGCCGGCGACCTGGTCGCCGAGGGCCTGGTGCTGCTCGACGGCGCCGCCCCGATGAAGTCCGAGCGCGTCGAGCACGGCGCGCTGATGGAGGCCACCATCCCGGCTCCGCGGCGCGCCGTCGTCGTGCCCACCGAGGTCGAGGGCATGTCGATCGTGCACGAGGACGACGACATCGTGGTCGTGGACAAGCCCGTCGGCGTGGCCGCGCACCCCGGCGTGGGCTGGGACGGTCCCACGGTCTCGGGCCACCTGGCTGGCGTGGGCGTGCGGATCTCCACCAGCGGCGCCCCCGAGCGCCAGGGCATCGTGCAGCGGCTCGACGTCGGCACCAGCGGCCTCATGGTGGTCGCGAAGTCCGAGCGCGCGTACACGATCCTCAAGCAGGCGTTCCGCGATCGCACGGTCGACAAGACCTACCACTCGCTCGTCCAGGGCCACCCCGACCCGCACACCGGCACGATCGACGCGCCGATCGCGCGTCACCCCAAGCACGACTTCAAGTTCACGGTGCGCGCCGACGGCCGCGCCAGCATCACGCACTACGACACGCTCGAGGCGCACCGCTTCGCGTCGCTGCTCGAGATCAAGCTCGAGACGGGCCGCACCCACCAGATCCGCGTGCACATGGCCGCGATCAAGCACCCGTGCGTCGGCGACCCGCTCTACGGCGCCGATCCGGTGCTGGCCAAGCGCGTCGGCCTCGAGCGCCAGTGGCTCCACGCCGTGCGGCTCGGGTTCACCCACCCCGGCACCGGCGAGTGGGCCGAGTACGAGAGCCCGTACCCCGACGACCTCCAGCGCGCGCTCGACGTCGTGCGCGACCTCGACTGAGGCGCGGGCGCGGGAAGCGCTGGCAGTGACGTTTGCGGGGCCGACACGCCGGTGAGTACCCCCGAAGGGTCACGCTCGCGAATTCGGATGTGGAAAACGCGAGCAACGAGCGCTGGACGGCCCACGCTTGCGGATCATGGAGCCGATCTTCGCGACCGCGAGAACCCGTGCGTTGACGGCGACGCCGGATGAATTGCGTGGCCCGATGTGGGAGCAGCGTGCGCACGGACTGTGGCGGCCCGCCGGCATGGCGGTGGGGGAGGCCGACGGGCGAGTCGCGGACGCGATAGCGCTCCTGACCGACGGATGTGTCCTCGGCGGATGGGCCTCCCTGCGATTCCAGGGCAACGACGCGTTTGACGGCCGCGACCAAGAGCTGCGCCCGGCGCTCGTGCACTGCGGTGCGGGAACGCAGATGCGCCGCCGCAAGGTGGTCGAACCGTGCCGGGCCGCCGTCTGGGAACACGAGGTCACGTGCTTCGAGGGTGTTCCGGTGACGACGATGGCGCGAGCCGTGTACGACGAGATGCGCCTCGCCCCGTCACTCAGGGCAGCGGTCGTCGCCCTGGACTCGGCCGTCGCAGGAGTGCGGGACACGGCGCACACCTCGTTGCGGGCGGTGCAGCAGGTGGTGGACTCACATCGCAAGACGCGCGGCATCATGAGGGCGAAGAAGGCCCTGCGGCTCGGATCGGAGCGCAGCGCGAGTCCGCTCGAGACCCGGACGAGGCTCGTCGCACAGCTGGACGCCGGTTTGCAGGACCAACAGGTCAACGCGCCGGTGTTTGGTCCATCGGGTGCCCTGCTCGGGGTCGCCGACCTTCTCGACGAGGAGACCGGGCTGGTGATCGAGACCGATGGCGCTCACCACCGCGACGCGCAGAACCACACCGACGACAACGTTCGGGAGGAGAGGTTCGAGCGCGCCGGCCTGGTCGTGGTCCGTGCGACGTCGCTCGACCACAGGGACGTTCCGGGCCTGGTCCACCGCATCCGGCTCGGTCATCGCGACGCCCGGCTCTCCCACCGTCGCGACTGGACCCTCGAGCAACCCGCGTGGTTCCGCTCCTGGGGGCCGGGTCGACGCTGGCAGTGACGTTCGTGGGGTACTGACCGGCGTGTCGCGCCCGCAAACGTCACTGCCAGCGCTGCGCACGGAGGCCGTCCGGCACAATGGGCGCATGAGCCCTGTCGTGCGCCAGTCGGAGAAGTTGAGGGATGTCCTGTACGACATCCGCGGCCCCGTCAGCGCGCGAGCTGCCCAGCTGGAGGCCGAGGGTCACCGGATCCTCAAGCTCAACATCGGCAACCCGCAGCCGTTCGGCTTCGACGCGCCCTCGGAGATCCTCCAGGACGTCATCGCCGGCCTCCCGACGGCGCAGGGGTACTCCGACTCCCGCGGCATCCAGTCCGCCCGCCGCGCAGTCGTGCACCACTACCAGCTGCAGGACGGCTTCCCGGCGATCGACATCGACGACGTCTGGCTCGGGAACGGCGTCAGCGAGCTGATCCAGATCGCCCTGCAGGCGCTGCTCGACAACGGCGATGAGGTGCTGATTCCCACGCCGGACTACCCGCTGTGGACCGCCGTCACCAACCTCGCCGGCGGCCGGCCGGTGCACTACCGGTGCGACGAGGAGAACGACTGGAACCCCGACCTCGAGGACCTCGAGTCCAAGATCACCGACCGCACCAAGGTCATCGTCGTGATCAACCCGAACAACCCCACGGGCGCGGTCTACAGCCGCGAGACGCTCACCGCGATCGCCGACCTGGCGCGCAAGCACGACCTGATCCTCATGGCCGACGAGATCTACGACAAGATCCTGTACGACGACGCCGTGCACATCCCGATGGCCAGCGTCGCGCCCGACGTGCTGACCCTGACCTTCAACGGCCTGTCCAAGGCGTACCGGGTGTGCGGCTACCGCGCCGGCTGGCTCGTGGTGACCGGCCCGCTCGAGCGCGCGGAGGACTACCTCGAGGGCCTCACGCTGCTGGCCTCGATGCGCCTGTGCCCCAACGTGCCGGCCCAGAACGCGATCCAGGTGGCGCTCGGCGGCTACCAGTCGATCAAGGAGCTCATCCTGCCCGGCGGCCGCCTGCTCGAGCAGCGCGACACCGCCGTCAACGAGCTGCGCAAGATCCCCGGCGTCAGCGTGGTCACGCCGCGCGGAGCCCTCTACGCCTTCCCGCGCCTGGACCCCGAGGTGTACCCGATCAAGGACGACCAGCGGTTCGTGCTCGACCTGTTGATGAGCGAGAAGATCCTGCTCACGCAGGGGACGGGCTTCAACTGGCCCGATCCCGACCACCTCCGCATCGTGACGCTGCCGTGGTCGCGCGATCTTGCCGAGGCCATCCAGCGGATGGGGAACTTCCTCAGCACCTACCGCCAGGACTGAAGCACCCGCGCGAGCCAGCCGCGTCGCTCGGGCTCGGGCTCGGGCTCCGGCTCGGTCGCGGTGGGTGCCGCGACGGCCTGGTCGGCGAAGTCCTTCTTGCGCCACCGGTGCCGGAAGCCCGGGTCGGGCGTGCTCCAGCCCGGTCCGTAGATCGTCTCGAGGTACTCCGCCGGGTGCGCGGGCAGCGGGCACGGGACGCCCAGCAGGTCTCCCTGGCTCGGGGGGAACATCGTCGAGCGGTGGAGGGCGCCCCGGGTGCCGGGGTACCACGCGATGCGGTCGCCCTCGAACAGCGCCGAGAACACGTCGACGCTCTTCCTGCCGGGGGCGGAGGCGACGTGACGGTGGCCGAAGAAGTCGCCCTTCACGGCGAAGCCGCGGCCGCGCAGGAACTCCTCCACGCGGGCATGTGCCTCGGGCAGCGTGGCCGCCTCGTGGGGCTCGAACGCCACGATGAGATCCAGGTCGTCGTCGTGGGGGATGAGGTCGCCGTCGCGGACGACCGCGAGCGCGGCGCCGTAGCCGAAGCAGACGTGTGGGGTCAGCTCGCGCAGGGCCTCGGCGACCGAGGCGGTGAACCGGACGTAGTCGACCTTCTCCTCGTCGGACCAGAAGCGGAACGACCGCGTCGGGCCGTGCGCGGTCCACTCGAGCGACCGGCGCAGCAGCACCCCGTCGTTCACGGCCGCGACGAAGGCGAGCCGGTCCTCCTCCGGGATCTTCTTCGCGACCTGCTTCATCGTCGCCCGGGCGTCGCGGTACTCGCCGGTGATCGTCAGGGCGAGGGACTCGGTCACCGCCTGGAACGGCACGCGGATCTCGGTCGGCACCTCGTCGGCCGCGGCGGCGAGGAGCTCGCGCAGGCCGTCCCCGCGCTCGGTCGCGTCGTACACGGTCTCGAGCTCCGAGCCGGGGGAGCCGACGTGCACCCGGACGTCGCGGTCCTCGACCGCCGCGCGGGCGTCGATCGCCCGCAGGTGCACGGCCGCGACCTCGACCGGCGGATCGAACGTGACCTCGGCCCAGGGGTGGTCCTCGTGCTGCGTCTGGATCATCAGGCCGTCGTGGTGGGCGGGGTCCAGGAGGCGGGACGGCTGAAGGGTTTCCTGCGCGCTCCCGGACCAGCTGCTCGCCGCGACGGTGCTGCGACGCGCCAGCGCGTCGGGCGGGAGTGCGTCCGCCGTCACGATGCCGAAGGACTGCAGGCGCAGGATCCCGGGGGAGAGGAGGTCCACCCGCACCCGGTCGACGGTGCGACCGAGGTCGACGCGCAGCTCACCGCCCGGACGGATGAAGTCGAAGTCCGGGAACGTGCCGTCGACCTCGCGGATGGCTTCGCGGAGCGCCGCTTCGAGCGGGGTCACCTCACCGCCTCGCGAACAACGCCCGCGCCACGTAGGCGTCGTCCTGCCGGTACTTCGCGAAGCCGAAGCCCTCGACGGCGTAGGTGACGTCGAACCCGTGCAGGACGGCCTCGGCGTTGAAGGAGGTCGGGTCGACGAATCGGCGGAAGTGGCTGCCGGTCACCTTGGCGCCACTGGAGTCGCGCACGGTGCGGTACTCGACGGCCAGCCGGTCGCCGGGGGAGGTCAGGGCCGCCGCCAGGTCGAGGAACGCGGTCTGCTCCTCGTCGGTGATCGCGTGCACGAAGAAGCGGGCATAGACCACGGAGCTGCCGGGACTCATGCGCAGCTGCGCGGCGAGGCCGTCCTGGTCGATCGTGGCGGCGAGGAACTCGACGTCGAGGCCGAGCTCGGCGGCCTGCGCGGTGCACGCCTCGACGGCGGCCTTCGAGGCGTCGACGCCGGTGACGTCGTGACCGTGTGCGGCGAAGAACAGGGTGTCGCGTCCGGACCCGCTGCCGAACTCGATGATCCGCGCCGGACCGTCGAGCTCGCCCGCCACGAAGGCGGCGAACTGCGACGGCAACGGACGCCCCACGCCGCTGTCGGCGTAGTAGGCGTTCCAGTAGTCGTCGCGTTCCTGCGAGGAGTCGAGCCGGTCGACCGCGCTGCTCATGCTTCCCCCTGCCTTCGGTGTCACGCACACGAACCGTACGTGAACGTCCGGTTAACGTACACGGTTCCCGGGCCGAGGGAGAGGCCCTTCGCGCAGCTGGCGCGTCGGCGGGTTCAGTCGGCCTGGCGGAAGGCGCGGCGGACCTCGCGGGCTCCGCGCTCGTCGAGCTCGCGCAGCTCGCGCGCGATCTCCTCACCGGCCTTGCGGGCGTGGTTCAGGTCCTCGCGCACCTGGTCGAGGTGCTCCTTCCAGGTGCGTTGGAACCCGCTCATGCTGCCGATGCGCTCGTCCTCGGGCGTCATGCGACCCTCGCGGATGGCGATCCTGATCTCGGGGAGCTGCTCGTCGGCGCGGTTGAGGGCCTGCGCGCACTCCTGCAGCTGCTCGCCGACGGTGGTGAGGTCCTCGGGGCGGGACACGCGGGTCAGGTCGGGCGCCGCCTGCTGGTCGGGCGCCTGCGCGACCGAGGCGAGGGCCTTCTCGCGCCGGGGGAGCTGCTCGACGAGCTGCTCGTCGACCCGGTGGACCTGGCGGAGCGCCTCGACCACGTCGTCGAAGATCGCCTGCACGCTCTGGCGGTAGCGCTCGGCAATCTGGTCGACCTTGCCGTCCATCGCCATCGCGACGGCGCCGTGGCGGTCGGTGAACTCGAGGCCGGCGAGCCGGCGCAGCGGACCGTCCACCTGGTTGAGCACCTGCTGGTCCATGGCGCGGATCAGCTGCGCCGCCTCGGTGGGCGGCTCGGGATCGCGACGCTCACGGTCGCGGTCGCCGCCACCACCGTGACCCCCGTTCTTGCCGTCCTTGCGAGCCTTCTCCTCGCGCTCCTCGCGTTCGATCCGCTCGTTCCGCTCGCGCTCGGCCCGGGCGACGCGCTCGTTGAGGTCGTCGACCTGGTCACGGAGCTCGTCACGGGCCTGACGCCAGCGGCGTCGGGCCTCATCGACCGTGCCCTGGGCATCGGTCAGGCGATCGGCCTGGCGCCGGACGAGCTCGGCCACGTCCGAGAGCTGCTCGGCGTCGGCCTCGAGCACCCGTCCGACGGTGCCGGCCACGCGGGACATCGCACGGACCGTGGGCCCTCGCGACTCCTTCGGCGCGTCGGCCTCGCGGAGCCGCTGGCCCACGTCGGTGAGCCCGGTGATGAAGTCCTGCAGCTTCTCGGCACCGCCGCGCAGGCGCTCGGGATCCCCCGGAATCTCGAGCGCGTCCGGATCGAATCGCAGGACCAGCTGCAGTTCGGCCACCATGATGAACCCCCCGAGTTCGCGGAAATGCTGGCCCATTCCTACCACCGATCGCAGGAGTCGTCCCGCAGGGGCTTATTTCTGTCGGACCCTTCGTCCATGATCGAAGGATGAGTGACATGATCCGCGCGACCGGACTGGTCAAGCGCTATGGCGACGTCGAGGCCCTGGCCGGTCTCGACCTGGCGGTGCCCGAGGGCACCGTCCTGGGACTGCTCGGGCCCAACGGTGCGGGAAAGACCACGGCGGTCCGCATCCTCACCACCTTGCTCACACCCGACGAGGGCCAGGCATCCGTGGCGGGCGTCGACGTCCTGGCCGACCCCGACGGTGTGCGGAGGCGCATCGGCCTGTCGGGGCAGTACGCGGCGGTGGACGAGTACCTCACCGGCTACGAGAACCTCGAGATGGTCGGGCGGCTGTACGGGATGAAGGCCAAGGCGGCCGGCGCCCGGGCGCGCGACCTGCTCGCGCGGTTCGGCCTGTCCGACGCGGCCGACCGGCCGTCGAAGACCTACTCGGGTGGCATGCGGCGCCGGCTCGACCTCGCGGGCGCGCTGGTGGCCGAGCCGCCGGTGATCGTGCTCGACGAGCCCACCACGGGCCTCGACCCACGCAGTCGCCAGCAGATGTGGGAGGTCATCGCCGACCTCGTCGCGAACGGCGGCACGGTGCTGCTCACCACGCAGTACCTGGAGGAGGCCGACCTCCTGGCCGACAACATCATCGTGATCGACCGGGGCCGCTCCATCGCCGAGGGCACCGCCGACCAGCTCAAGTCGAAGGTGGGCGGCGAGCGCATCGAGGTCGTCGTCGACGACCTCGAGCAGGCGCCCCGCGTCCACGACTTCCTGGCCGAGGTCGCCAAGGGCGAGGTGGCGCAGAACGACCGCGCGCTCTCGGCGGCGGTCAGCGGCTCGGGGGCCGACGACCTCATGCAGGTGCTGGGCAACATCCGGGGCGCCGGCATCGACGTCCTCGACATCGGGCTGCGACGGCCCACCCTCGACGACGTGTTCCTGTCCCTGACCGGTCACCAGGCCGAGGACGAAGCGAACGAGCAGGAGGCTGGACGATGACCGTCATCACCGAGCGCAGCGCGCCCATGCGCGTCCTCAGCGACGGGTGGGTGTGCGCGAAGCGCAACCTCATCAAGATCAAGCGGGTCCCCGAGATCATGGTGTTCGTCCTGATCTCGCCCATCATGTTCGTCCTGCTGTTCGCCTACGTCTTCGGCGGCGCGATCGATGCCGGCCCGGGCCTGGACTACAAGGAGTTCCTGATCGGCGGCATCTTCGCCCAGACGGTCGTGTTCGGTGCCACGTTCTCCGGCGCGGCGATGGCCGAGGACATGCAGAAGGGCTTCATCGATCGGTTCCGCTCCCTGCCGATGTCACGCTCAGCGGTGCTCGTGGGGCGCACGGGTGCCGACGTCGTCTACAACGTGCTGTCGCTGATCATCATGGCGCTCACCGGCCTGCTGGTCGGCTGGCGGGCGCACGAGGGCATCCCCAAGATGCTGGCCGCCTTCCTGCTGCTGCTGGTCTTCGCCTACGCCATCAGCTGGATCATGGCCTGGGTCGGTCTGATCGTGCCCAGCGTCGACGTGATCAACAACGCGTCGTTCATCGTGATCATGCCGCTGACGTTCGTCTCGAACGCGTTCGTGCCCACCGAGTCGTTCCCCCCGTTCCTGCAGCCGTTCGTCGAGTGGAACCCCGTGTCGGCGCTCACCCAGGCCGTGCGCGAGCTGTTCGGCAACGTCCCCGTCGGGGTCCCGGTGCCCGACGTGTGGAGCCTGCAGAACCCGGTGCTGTACACGCTGCTGTGGGTGGTGCTCATCATCGCGGTGTTCGTGCCGCTCTCGGTGCGGGCCTACCAGCGAGCGTCCACCAAGTAGCGCATCGGGGGAGGACTCCCGCGTGGGCGTGCCTACCGACTCCGGTCGGGTGCTCACGTAGGCTGGAGTCCTTCCCCGACCCCTCGGCTGCCGGCTCCTCTGGCGGCCCGACACCTGTCCCCGGGCGGGGAACGAACGACGTAGCGGAGGCCGACGGCGACCATGGCGAGTGATTCGAGCTTCGTGCACCTGCACGTCCACACGGAGTACTCGATGCTCGACGGACACTCGTTGCTGGACGGCATGTTCGCCCGCACCGCCGAGCAGCAGATGCCGGCGATCGCGATGACCGACCACGGCAACGTGCACGGCGCCTACGACTTCTGGAACACCGCCCGCAAGCACGGCGTCAAGCCGATCATCGGCCTCGAGGCCTACCTCACCCCGGGCACGCACCGCAGTGAGAAGAAGCGGGTCCGCTGGGGCCGCGGCAACGCGGCCGAGGAGGGTGGCGACGACGTCGCCGGCGGCGGCGCCTACACCCACATGACGATGTGGGCCTCCACCACCGAGGGCATGCACAACCTGTTCCGGCTGTCGTCGCTGTCCAGCCTCGAGGGCTACTACTACAAGCCACGCGCCGACCGCGAGCTGCTCGAGACCTACTCGAACGGGCTCATCGCCACCACGGGCTGCCCGTCGGGCGCGGTCCAGACCCGGCTGCGGCTCGGGCAGTACGAGGAGGCGCGGCGCGAGGCAGCCGAGCTGCAGGAGATCTTCGGCAGGGAGAACTTCTTCCTCGAGCTGATGGACCACGACATCTCCGTCGAGCGCCGGGTCCGCGACGACCTGCTGCGCCTGGGCCGCGAGCTCGGCATCCCGCCGGTGGCCACCAACGACTCGCACTACACGCACCCGCAGGACGCCGCGGCCCACGACGCGCTGATCTGCGTCGCCTCGGGCAAGCGGATCAGCGACGAGAAGCGCCTGCGCTTCGACGGAGGCGGCTACTACATCAAGTCCGCCGCCGAGATGCGCTCGCTGTGGGAGGACAAGCACGGCATGAAGGAGGCGTGCGACAACACGCTCCTGATCGCCGAGCGCTGCGACGTCGAGTTCACCGAGTCCACCGGCGGCTACATGGCCCGCGCCGACGTGCCCGCCGGCGAGACCGAGGAGTCCTGGTTCCGCCAGGAGGTCTGGCGCGGGATCGAGTCGCGCTACGGCACCGACTTCTCCGACGACGTGCGCGCGCGCACCGAGATGGAGCTCGACATCATCGCGCAGAAGGGGTACTGCGGCTACTACCTCGTGGTGGCCGACTTCATCAACTGGTCCAAGGACAACGGCATCCGCGTGGGTCCGGGCCGTGGATCGGGTGCCGGCTCGATCGCGGCCTACGCACTGCGGATCACCGACCTGTGCCCGCTGCAGAACGGCCTGATCTTCGAGCGCTTCCTCAACCCCGAGCGCCCCTCGATGCCCGACTTCGACATCGACTTCGACGAGCGTCGTCGCGGCGAGGTCATCCAGTACGTCACCCAGAAGTACGGCACCGACAAGGTCGCCCAGATCGCCACGTTCGGGCGGCTCAAGTCCAAGGCCGCGGTCAAGGACGCCAGCCGCATCCTGGACTACCCGTTCGCCATGGGCGACAAGATCACCAAGGCGATGCCCGCCGACGTCATGGGCAAGGGCGTGAAGCTCGCCGAGATCTTCGACGAGTCGCACAGCCGCTACAACGACGGCAAGGACTTCCGCGACCTCCACGCGCAGGACCCCGACGTGCGCAAGGTCTACGACATCGCGCTGGGCCTCGAGGGCCAGATCCGCAACTGGGGCGTGCACGCGGCCGGCGTGATCATGAGCAGCGACCCGCTGCTGGACATCGTGCCGATCATGAAGCGCGAGGCCGACGGCTCGGTCATCACGCAGTTCGACTACCCGATGTGCGAGTCGCTCGGCCTGGTCAAGATGGACTTCCTGGGCCTGCGCAACCTCACGGTCCTCAATGACGCCATCGAGAACATCAAGGCGAACCGCGACATCGACCTCGTGCTGGAGGACCTCACGTTCGACGACCCCGAGGCGTACGCGCTGCTGTGCCGCGGCGACACCCTCGGCGTGTTCCAGCTCGACTCGCCGCCCATCCGCCAGCTGCTCAAGCAGATGCAGCCCGACAACTTCGAGGACATCAGCGCCGTCATCGCGCTCTACCGTCCCGGTCCGATGGGCGCGGACAGCCACACGAACTACGCCAAGCGCAAGAACGGGCGCCAGGAGATCGACTACATCCATCCTGAGCTGACCGAGGCGCTCAAGCCGATCCTGGGCACCACCTACGGGCTGATCGTGTACCAGGAGCAGGTCATGGAGATCGCCCAGGTGCTGGCCGGGTACTCCCTCGGACAGGCCGACAACCTGCGTCGCGCCATGGGCAAGAAGAAGCGCGAGGTGCTCCAGCAGGAGTTCGTCGGCTTCGAGGCCGGCATGGTCGAGCGCGGTTTCTCCACGGCGGCCGTCAAGACGCTGTGGGAGATCCTGGTCCCGTTCGCCGACTACGCGTTCAACAAGGCGCACTCGGCCTCGTACGGCGTCATCAGCTACTGGACCGCCTACCTCAAGGCGCGCTACCCGGCCGAGTACATGGCGGCGCTGCTGACCAGCGTCAAGGACGACAAGGACAAGTCGGCGCTCTACCTGGCCGAGTGCCGGCGCCTGGGGATCAAGGTGCTGCCGCCCGACGTCAACGACTCGGTGGCGAACTTCGCCTCGGTCGGTCCCGACATCCGCTTCGGCCTCACCGCCGTGCGCAACGTCGGCGCGAACGTCGTGGCCGGGATCATCGAGGCGCGCGAGACCAAGAGCGCCTTCACCGACTTCGCCGACTTCCTCGACAAGGTCCCCACGCAGGTGTGCAACAAGCGCGTGCTCGACTCGCTGATCAAGGCCGGCGCGTTCGACTCCCTGGGGCACGGCCGGCGCGCGCTGGCCTCGATCGCCGAGGAGGCGGTCGACCAGTACATCGACATCAAGCGCAACGCGGCGATCGGCCAGGACTCGCTGTTCGGCGCGTTCGAGGAGGAGTTCGACGGGCTCGGCATCACCGTGCCGGACATCGCCGACTGGGAGAAGACGCAGAAGCTCGCGTTCGAGCGCGACATGCTGGGTCTCTACGTCTCCGACCACCCCCTCGGCGGGCTCGAGCACGTGCTGGCGGCCAATTCCGACTCCTCGGTCGGCACGCTGCTCGACGGCGACCGCCCCGACGGCGACGTGCTGAAGCTGTGCGGCCTGGTCACCAGCGTCCAGCGCCGGATGAGCAAGAAGGGCGACACGTGGGCGACGATCACCCTCGAGGACCTCGAGGGCTCGGTCGACATCGCGGTGTTCCCCGCGGCCTACAACCTCGCGGCCTCGGTGCTCACCCAGGACTCGCTCGTCGTGGCCAAGGTGCGCGTCCGGCGCAACGACGACGGCATGGACCTGTCGGCCAACGAGGTCACCCGCCCGGCGATCGGGGAGGGTCGCACCGACCAGCCTCTCGTCGTCAGCCTGGCCGCCTCCCGCTGCACGCTCGACACGATCAACGCCTTCAAGCAGGTGCTCGGGGCGCACCCGGGGGTGACCGAGGTGCACCTGAGGCTCTCCGGCCAGGGCAAGACCACGACGATGCGCCTCGACCAGGGCCTGCGGGTGTCCACCACGTCATCGTTGTTCGCCGACCTGAAGGAACTCCTCGGACCGGGGTGCCTCGCGTGAACCGGACGTCCCGGGTGCTGCTGGCGGTCGTCGCCGGCGGGATCCCCGCGGCCCTGGTGTGGTGGGCGTTCGCCGAGCCCTCGCGCTGGCTGGCCACCGAGCGCGGCCTCGTGCTGACCGAGGGCAACGCCACCGGCGACTTCCAGGTCGTGGCGGTGTTCGTCATCGTCGGGATCGTCTTCGGCGTCCTCACGGGCGTCGCCGTCCACCGGCTCACCCGTCCCGGCCGGTGGGAGACGGTCGTCGGACTCGCCGCGGCGTCGTCGGCCGCGTCGCTCGTGTGCTGGCGGCTCGGGATCTGGCTCGGGCCTCCGCCGCCCGAGGACGTCAAGGGCCTGGAGGTGGGCGACGAGGTGTCGGCCCAGTTCGGGGTCGACGGGATCGTCCCGTTCCTGGTGTGGCCGCTCGTCGCGGTGCTGAGCTACACGCTCGCGCTCTACCTCAGCTCCGACGGGGAAGAGGACCGGGAGGAGTACCCGGACGAGGTCAGCGAGCGATCCGAGCCGTGACGGCGCGGGTCTGAGCCACCAGGTCGTCGGGCGAGATCTCCAGGTCGAGCCCGCGGCGGCCGCCCGAGACGAACACCGTCGGATGGGTCAGCGCGCTGGCGTCGACCACCGTGCGGTGCAGGCGCCGCTGGCCGAACGGGCTGATCCCGCCGAGGACGTAGCCGGTGGCCCGCTGTGCGGCCGCTGCGTCGGCCAGCTGGGCGCGCTTGCCGTTCAGCGCCGCCGCGGCGCGCTTGAGGTCCAGGCTCCCCGAGACGGGGACGACCGCCACGGCCAGCGTTCCGTCGACGTCGATCATCAGCGTCTTGAAGACCCGTGCCGGCTCCAGCCCGAGGGCGTCTGCCGCCTCGAGCCCGTAGGAGCGAGCGCGCGGGTCGTGCTCGTAGGCGTGGGCGGTGACCGTCACGCCCGCGCGGTGCAGCGCGGCGAGCGCCGGGGTCGCGTCGCCGACCTTCTTGTTGACCACCTGCGTGAGGCTACCGCCGTCCGGGGTGCAGTTTCCCCGGTTAGCCGGGTTTTCTCTCACTGAACGAGGTTCGCGAACCATGTTCAGTGTCAGTTTCCCCGCTTGACCGGGGGAGCTGTCAGTCGCGCTCGAGGGTGGCGCGGACGGCAAGCCCGAGCAGCAGGGCCCAGAAGGCGGCGCCGACCGACAGCAGGGAGACGCCCGAGGCGGCGAACAGGAACGTCAGCCCGGCGCTCGTGCGGTGGCGCTCGTGCGCGAAGGCACCCTGCAGCGAGGCGACGAGCGCCCCGATGAGGGCGAGCCCGGCCACGGCCTCGATGATGCCCGGGGGCGCGACGTCGGCCAGGGCGACGACGAGCCCCGCGGCGCCGGCGATCACGAGGTAGCCGACGCCGGCCGAGGTGGCGGCGATCCAGCGCCGGTCACGGGGTCCGGCCTCCTCACCCGCGGCGAGCGCGGCCGACAGTGCCGCCAGGTTCATCGCGTGTCCGCCGAACGGCGCGACGACCGCGGTGCCGAGACCGGTCGACACGACGGACGACCGCCACGGCACGGAGAAGCCGAAGCTGCGCAGCACGGCCGCACCCGGCAGGTTCTGCGAGGCCATCGTGACGATCGTGAGCGGCAGCGCGATGCCGACGATCGCCGGCCACGTCCACGTGGGTGTGGTCCACTCGAGGTGGGGGACGAGCGCCGCGGTGTCCAGGGACTCGCCTGACCGGGACGCGGCCACGACGATCGCGCCGACCGCGACCAGCAGCGCCACCGGCACGGCCCACCGCGGCGCGAGCCGGCTGGCCACGACCCACGCGACGATGACGGGCACCACGTACCCGGGAGAGTCGGCCAGGGCGACGAACGGCGCGATGCACAGCTGCAGCAGGATTCCGGCCAGCATCGCCTGGGCGATCTCGGTGGGGATCCGGGCGACGAGGGCCCCGAGCGCCGGGACCGCGCCGATGAGCGCGATCAGCAGTCCGGTCACGACGAAGGCTCCGACGGCGGCGGGCCAGCCGCCCTCGACCGACCCGGTGGACACGAGCAGCGCGGCGCCCGGGGTGGACCAGGCGAGGGTCACCGGGACGCGGTGCACGAGGGCCAGGGCGATGATCAGGACACCGAAGCCGAGGGTCAGCGCCAGCAGGCCACTGGCGGCCTGGCCCGGGGTCGCCCCCACGGCGCGCAGGCCGGCCAGCACCACCGCGAACGAGGAGGTGAAGCCCACGAGCGCCGTGACCGCGCCCGCCGTCACCGGCTGCTGCCAGTGCGCGTCGATGGGCGAGTGGGACACGCTGTGAGGCTAGGCCATCGTGCGACCTAGACTTCAGGGTGTGCTGAGACGACTCGACCTGCGTGACCAGACCGACGGCTACCGCGACGCGGTGCCCCGTGCCGAGGTCGACGTCGAGCATGCGCTCGCGGCGGTCGTCCCCATCTGCGACGACGTGCGCGACCGCGGGGCGGCCGCGGTCCTGGACGCGGGCGAGCGCTTCGACGGCGTCCGGTCCGAGCGCCTCCGCGTGTCCGCCGAGGACATCGAGAAGGCGCGCCTGGGCCTGGACCCCGCCGTGCTGGACGCCATCGACGAGTCGATCACCCGGCTGCGGGCCACCTGCGAGGCCGAGCTCGAGCGCACGGTCTCCGTGGAGGTGGCGCCCGGTGCGCTCGTCGAGCGCCGCATCGTGCCGATGCAGCGGGTGGGCCTCTACGTGCCCGGCGGCCTCGCGCCCCTGGTCAGCACCGTGATCATGAACGCCGTGCCGGCCCAGGTCGCCGGCGTGCCCGGGATCGCCCTCGCGAGCCCTCCGCAGGTCGAGTTCGGCGGCCTGCCGCACCCCACGATCCTCGCCGCGTGCGCGCGCCTGGGCATCGACGAGGTGTACGCCGCCGGTGGCGCGCAGGCGCTCGCCATGCTCGCGTACGGCACGGAGGAGAACGAGCCCGTCAACCTGGTCACGGGCCCGGGCAACATCTACGTCGCCGCCGCCAAGCGCCACCTGCAGGGTGTCGTGGCGATCGACTCCGAGGCCGGCCCCACCGAGATCGCGATCGTCGCCGACTCCACCGCCGACCCGGCGTTCGTCGCCTCCGACCTCATCAGCCAGGCCGAGCACGACCCGATGGCCGCCGCCGTGCTGATCACCGACTCCCTCGAGCTCGCGGACGCCGTGGACGCCGAGCTGACCCGCCAGGTGCCCCTGGCCCGTCACGAGGAGCGGATCCGCACGGCCCTGGCCGGCTCGCAGTCGGCCACCGTGCTGGTGCGCGACACCGACCAGGGCGTCGACGTCGCCAACGCCTACGCGGCCGAGCACCTCGAGATCCAGACGGCCGACGCGCCGGCGGTCGCGGACCGCATCGTCAACGCCGGGGCCGTGTTCGTCGGCTCGTTCGCCCCCGTCTCGCTCGGCGACTACGCCGCCGGGTCGAACCACGTGCTGCCCACCGCCGGGTGCGCCTGCCACTCGTCGGGCCTGTCCGTGCGCGCGTTCGTGAAGAACATGCACGTCGTGACCTACTCCGAGGCCGCCCTGCGCGACGTCGGGCCCCAGGTCGTCACGCTCGCCGAGGCCGAGGACCTGCCGTCCCACGGCGCCGCCGTCACCGCGCGCCTGGAGCGTGGCCAGTGACTGTGCCCAGCTGGGTGCCGATCCGCGACGAGCTGAGGAACGAGGAGCCGTACGGCGCTCCCCAGATCGACGTCCCGGTCCGCCTGAACACCAACGAGAACCCCTACGGCCCGAGCGAGAAGGCCGCGGCGGACATCGCCGGTGCGGTGCACCAGGCCGCGCTGGAGCTGAACCGGTACCCCGACCGGGAGGCGTGGGCGCTGCGCGAGGCCCTGGCGGCCTACCTCGGTCACGGACTCACGGCCGACCGGGTGTGGGCGGCCAACGGGTCGAACGAGGTCATGCAGCAGATCCTGCAGGCGTTCGGCGGCCCGGGCCGCACGGTGCTGTCCTTCGCGCCGACCTACTCGATGTATCCCGAGTACGCCCGCAATACGCACACGCGCTGGGTCGCGGGGCGCCGGCGCGAGGACTTCGCGATCGACGTGCCGGCCGCGGTCGCGCTCGTGGAGGCGGAGCAGCCCGACGTGGTCTTCCTGACCTCGCCGAACAACCCCACGGGCACCGCGCTGGCACCCGAGGAGCTCCGCGCCGTGCTCGACGTGGCGCCCGGCATGGTCGTGGTCGACGAGGCCTACGCGGAGTTCCGGCGTGAGGGGACGCCCACCGCGCTCGAGCTGCTCGCCGGCCACCCGCGGCTGATCGTCACCCGCACCATGAGCAAGGCGTTCGCCCTCGCCGGGGGACGGCTGGGCTACCTCGCCGCCGATCCGGCGGTCGTCGACGCGCTGCGGATCGTGCGGCTGCCGTACCACCTCTCCTCGGTCACCCAGGCCACCGCGCTCGGCGCCCTGCGGCACACCGACGAGCTGCTCGCCCAGGTCGACGCGCTGCGCACGACACGCGACGAGACGGCCGACTGGCTCGCCGAGCGCGGGTACGACGTGGCCGCGTCCGACGCGAACTTCGTCCTGTTCGGGCATTTCCCCGATCGTCACGCCGTGTGGGAGGGTTTGGTCGATCGAGGCGTCCTGATCCGCGAGGTGGGACCCGACGGTTGGCTCCGGGTGTCGATCGGCACCCCGGAGGAGATGCAGGCGTTCCGCGCCGCACTGATGGAGGTGGGCCCCCGATGAGCAGCAGGACCGCACGGATCGAGCGGAAGACGTCCGAGTCGCACGTCGTCGTCGAGCTCGACCTCGACGGCACCGGCCGCACGGAGATCAGCACGGGCGTGGGCTTCTACGACCACATGCTCACGGCGCTGGGCCGTCACTCGCTCATCGACCTCACCGTCCGCTCCGAGGGCGACCTGCACATCGACGCCCACCACACGGTGGAGGACACGGCGATCTGCATCGGCGAGGCGCTCCGCGAGGCGCTCGGCGACAAGGCCGGGATCCGTCGCTACGGCAACGCCATGATCCCGCTCGACGAGGCCGTCGCCCAGTGCGTCGTCGACGTGTCGGGCCGCCCCTACTTCGTGCACACCGGCGAGCCCGAGCGGCAGATCACCGCGATCATCGGCGGCTCGTACATCGGCTCGCTGACCTCGCACGTCTTCGAGTCGATCGCGCACCACGCCGGGATCACGCTGCACATGAACCTCATCTCCGGGCGCGACCCGCACCACATCGCCGAGTGCCAGTTCAAGGCGCTCGCGCGGGCCCTGCGTGCCGCCGTCGAGCCCGACCCGCGCGAGACGGGGATCCCGTCGACCAAGGGCGCGCTGTGAGCGGAGCGCCGGCATGACCACCGTCGCCGTCCTCGACTACGGCTCGGGCAACCTCCGCTCCGCCGTGCGCGCCGTCGAGCGCGCGGGGGAGTCGCGGGGCGTCGACGTCGTCCTGACCGCCGACCGCGAGGTCGCCGAGCAGGCCGACGGCCTGCTGGTGCCCGGCGTCGGCGCGTTCGACGCCTGCATGAAGGGCCTGCGGGCGGTCGACGGCGAGCGGATCATCGAGCGACGCCTCATCGCCGGCCGTCCCGTCCTGGGCATCTGCGTGGGCATGCAGATCCTCTTCGCCGAGGGCATCGAGCACGGCGTGCGCAGCACCGGGTGCGGCGAGTGGCCCGGCACGGTGGAGAAGATCCAGGCGCCGATCGTGCCGCACATGGGCTGGGACACGGTGGAGCCGCCCGCCGACACGGTGATGTTCGCCGGGATCGAGTCGGAGCGCTTCTACTTCGTGCACTCCTACGGCGTGCGCGAGTGGCTGCTCGACGCCGAGGGCACGGCCTTCCGGGCGCCGGGCGTCACGTGGACGCAGTACGGGGGCGACCGCTTCGTCTCCGCCGTCGAGCACGGCCCGCTGTGGGCCACGCAGTTCCACCCGGAGAAGTCCGGCGACGCCGGCCGCCGCCTGCTCGAGAACTGGATCGCGACCCTCTAGCCGCGGTCAGGCGCGGTAGCGCTCCGGCCGGTGGTTGAACGCCAGCACCACGTTGAGGATCACCGCGCCGAGCGCGGACAGCAGCACGTTGTCCCACGGCACCACCAGCAGGGCGGCCAGGACCACGAGGAGGTCAAGGGCCATCTGCACGTACCCGGCGCGCAGGCCGGCCTGCTCCTGCGCGATGAGCGCCAGCACGCTGAAGCCGCCGAGGCTCGAGCCGTGCCGGAACAGGATGAGGATGCCCACGCCCGCCAGCAGGTTGCCCGTGGCGATCCCGTAGACGGGGGCGAGGTCGGGGGAGGGGATCATCTCGGCGTGCACCGCGGTGAACAGCGACATCAGCGCGACGGCGATCACGGACCTCACCGTGAACCGCCAGCCCTTCTTCCACAGCGCGAGGGCGAAGAACGGCACGTTCGCCAGGAGCAGCACGGCCGGGAGCGGCAGGGCCACGGCGTAGGTGATCAGCAGCGACAGGCCGGCGGTGCCGCCGGTGACGGCGTGCGCCTCGTACAGCAGGTGCAGGCCCAGCGAGGCCAGCCACGTGCCGGTGAGCACGCCCAGCACGTCCTCGGCGGGCGTGTGGGGCAGCGTGACGGCGGACGGCTCGGTGGGGTCCTCGGCGTCGACCGGGGCGTGCTCGGGGTGGCTGTCGTTCATGGCCCGCCCACTCTACGGAGGGCGGTCGATACGATCGCGGGGTGACTCTCGAACTCCTCCCCGCCGTCGACGTCGCCGAGGGCCAGGCCGTGCGCCTGGTCCAGGGCGAGCTCGGCAGCGAGACGTCCTATGGCTCCCCGCTCGACGCCGCCCTGCAGTGGCAGGCCGACGGTGCGGAGTGGATCCACCTGGTCGACCTCGACGCCGCCTTCGGCAAGGGCAGCAACCGCGACCTGCTGGCCGAGGTCGTGGGCCGCCTGGACGTGAAGGTGGAGCTCTCGGGCGGCATCCGAGACGACGAGTCGCTCGACGCCGCGATGGCCACCGGCTGCCGTCGGGTCAACCTCGGCACGGCCGCCATCGAGGATCCCGACTGGTGCCGCTCGGCGATCGCCCGGTATGGCGACCGGGTCGCGGTGGGCCTCGACGTCCGCGGCCGCACTCTGGCCGCCCGGGGCTGGACGAAGGAGGGTGGCGACCTGTTCGAGGTCCTGGCCCGCCTGGACGCCGACGGCTGCGCGCGCTACGTGGTCACCGACGTCACGAAGGACGGCACGCTCACGGGTCCGAACCTCGACCTCCTGCGTCAGGTGTGCGAGCAGACCGACAAGCCGGTCGTCGCCTCGGGCGGTGTCTCGAGCCTCGACGACCTGCGCGCGATCGCCACGCTGACCGGCATCGGCGTCGAGGGCGCGATCGTCGGCAAGGCGCTCTACGCCGGGGCCTTCACGCTGCCCGACGCGCTGGCCGCGGTCGCGGAGTAGTCGTGACCGGCCTCGTGCGGTGGGAGGGCTTCAGTGCCGATCCGCGTCGTGCGGAGGTGGCCGGCATCCGCGCGGGCGACCAGGACCGCGAGACGGCGGTCGAGGCCCTGCGGGAGGCCTACGCCGACGGCCGGCTCGACCGGATCGAGTTCGACCGCAGGTCCCACAGCGCCCTGGCGGCCACGCTGCTGGGGGAGTTCGTGCCCCTGCTGCAGGACCTCGAGGCGCCCACTCCCGCGGCCCTGTCCGTGCACGAGGAGGCGCTGCGGCGCTACCGGCGGGAGACGCGTGACGCCCGCAACGGGGTCGTGGCGATCGGGGTCATGACGAGCGGGATCTGGGGAGCCACCAGCATCGCGAGCGGCGAGCTGCTCTTCTTCTGGCCGATCTTCCCGATCCTCGGCGTCGGCGTCGGTTGGCTCATGCACGTGGTCAACCGGGGGCAGCGCATCGAGCACCACGAGCGAAGGATCGAGCGCCGGCTGAGCCGGCGCGAGGACGAAGAGGACGACGAGAGCTGACGCTCAGCAGCCGTCGCGCATGAGGTCGGGACGCGTGCCCGTGGTGACCTCGACCATCAGCACCTCGCTGGTGGGCTCGATCGACTCGGGGTCCTCCGTGAACAGGAAGCCCAGCCAGGCATCGCCCTCGGTGACGAACACGCCCGTCTGTCCGTAGCCGGCCTCGATCATCTCGGCGGTCTCGTAGACGCCGGTCACGTCCTTCAGGGTGCTGCCGACGCCCAGGCCGGCGGCGGTGCGGGGCTGCTCGCCGCGCACGCCGAAGGAGACGACGGTGCCGTCCTCCTTCGTCAGCACGTCGAGCGAGGAGGCGTAGTCGGACTTCCACCCGAGCGGCTCGCTGCGGCCGCACTCCTCGCCGGGGACCTCGACGTCGGCGTCGAACAGGCCGGTGGCGAGCGCCTCGTCGCGCGACATGCCGGTGCGTGCCGGGCCGACGACACCCGGGGCGACGGTCAGGTCCTCGATCGACGGCAGGGCGGCGGGCGGCTCCGAGGTGGGCGGCTCCGTCGTGGGGCTCGGGGCCGCCGAGGTCGCGGAGGTCGCCGGGTCCGGGGTCTCGTCGGGGGACTCCGAGCAGGCGCCGAGAGCCAGTGCGGTGACCGCCGCCAGGAGCCAGAGGCGGCTCGTAGGAACGTCGGACCCACGCACTACGCTCATGGCCGTGAGCCTAGCCGTCCGTGTGATCCCCTGTTTGGACGTGGACGGCGGTCGCGTCGTCAAGGGAGTGAACTTCGTCGACCTGCGCGATGCGGGCGACCCGGTCGAGATGGCGCGCGTCTACGACGCCCAGGGCGCCGACGAGCTGACCTTCCTCGACATCACCGCGTCCAGCGGCGATCGCTCCACGACCTACGACATCGTCGGCCAGACCGCCGAGCAGGTGTTCATCCCGCTCACCGTCGGTGGGGGAGTGCGCGCCGTCGAGGACGTCGACCGGCTGCTGCGCGCCGGCGCCGACAAGGTCGGCATCAACACCGCCGCGATCGCCCGACCCGACGTCATCGGCGAGATCGCCCACCGCTTCGGGAATCAGGTGCTCGTCCTGAGCGTTGACGCTCGACGTGCAGACGATCAGCCCAGCGGGTTCGAGGTGACCACCCACGGTGGCCGCCGGTCGGCCGGCATCGACGCCATCGAGTGGGTGCGCCGCGCCAGTGAGCTCGGCGCGGGCGAGATCCTGCTCAACTCGATGGACGCCGACGGCACGCAGGCCGGCTTCGACCTCGAGATGATCCGCGCCGCCCGCGGCGCCACCGACGTTCCCCTCATCGCCAGCGGAGGCGCCGGGCGCCTCGAGCACTTCGCCCCCGCGGTCGACGCGGGCGCCGACGCCGTGCTGGCCGCCAGCGTCTTCCACTTCGGCACGCTGACGATCCCCGCGGTGAAGGAGACGCTGCGAGGCGCCGGACACGTGGTCCGGTGAGCGCCCCGGCGCTCGACACCCTCAGCGGCGGTGGCACCGACCGGCTGACCCGGCGCGGCTTCGGGGTCATGGGCCGGGGCATCGCCCGCCAGAAGGTGATGTTCACGTGGGCCGCGCTCGCCTCCCTGCTGTTCGGCGTGATGACCGTCGCCGACGCGTGGGTGCTCGGCTGGGCCACCGATCACGTCATCGCCCCCTCGGTCGCCGCCGGTGCCGTCACCTGGTCCACCCTGTGGGCCGGCGTGGGCCTGTTCGTGCTGGCCGCGGTGCTGCGCACCGTGGGCGTGGTGGGGCGCCGCCTGCTGGGCGGCGTGGTGTTCTTCCGGCTCGTGCGCGACGACCGACTGCGCGTCACGCGCCGCTACCTGCAGCTGCCGCTGCGCTGGCACCACCGGCACCCCGCGGGTCAGCTGCTCAGCAACGCCAACGCCGACGTCGAGGCGACCTGGTCGGTCTTCATGCCGCTGCCGATGGCGCTCGGCACGATTGCCATGCTGGTCGCCGCGATCGCCACGATGGTGCTGGCCGATCCGGTGCTGACGGTGGTCGGGCTCGTCGTCATCCCGCTGCTCTTCCTGGCCAACGCCGTCTACCAGCGCTGGCAGGGGCCCCGGATCGCGCTCGCCCAGAGCCTGCGCGGTGACGTCTCCACCGTCGCCCACGAGTCGTTCGACGGCGCCCTCGTCGTCAAGTCGCTGGGCCGGGAGGCCGACGAGACGGCACGCTTCCGCGCCGCCAGCGAGCGGTTGCGCGACGCCGCCATCGCGATCGGTCGGATCCGCGCGATCTTCGACCCCGTCATCGAGGCGCTGCCGAACCTCGCCGTCCTGGCCGTGCTCCTGCTCGGCGCGTGGCGCGTGCAGGGCGGCGGCGCCGACGCGGGCGACGTGGTCCAGGTGGCCTACCTGTTCACCGTGATCGGCATGCAGATCCGCTCGTTCGGGTGGGTGCTGGGCGAGCTGCCGCGCGCCGTCGTCGGCTGGGACCGGGTGTCGCGCGTCATCGACGAGGACGACGCCATGGACTACGGCGACGCCCATGTGCCGGGCGCCGGACCTGTCGACCTCACCGTGACAGACCTCGACTACAGCCACCCCGACGAGCCCGACACGGCGGTGCTCAACGACATCGCGTTCACCGTGCCCGCCGGCACCGTCACGGCGGTCGTGGGCGCCACCGGCAGCGGCAAGAGCACGCTGACCTCCCTGGTCACCCGCCTCGTCGATCCCGACGACGGCGCGGTGCTGATCGGCGGCACCGACGCCCGTCGGCTCTCGCAGCGAGCGCTCACCCGTGCGGTGGCCCTCGTGCCGCAGTCCACGTTCCTGTTCGACGACACGGTCCGCGCCAACGTGGTGCTCGACCTCGACGTCCCCGACGAGCGGGTCTGGGAGGTGCTGCGCATCGTGCAGGCCGACCGGTTCGTGTCGGCCCTGCCGAACGGCCTCGACACCGAGCTGGGGGAGCGCGGCACGTCGCTCTCGGGCGGCCAGCGCCAGCGTCTCGCTCTGGCCCGGGCCCTGGTGCGCGACCCGCGCGTGCTCGTGATGGACGACGCCACCAGCGCCCTCGACCCCGAGGTCGAGCAGCGCATCCTGCGTGCCCTGGCCGACCGCGACGGCTCGCCCACCACTGTCGTGGTGGCGTACCGCAAGGCGACGATCGCGCTGGCCGACGAGGTCGTGTTCCTCGCCGGCGGCCGTGTCGCCGACCGCGGCACCGATGCCGAGCTGCGCGAGCGCTCGGCCGCCTACCGCAACCTCGTCGACGCGTACGACCAGGCCCGTGAGGAGGTCGACCATGAGTGACTCCGCGCCCCGCGAGGGCGGCATCTCCGTCCTCGTCCGCGGCATGCGCCGCAACCCCGAGATCACCGAGGGCATCTGGCTGACGCTCGTGCTCGCGCTCCTCAGCACCGCGGGCGGCTCCCTCGTGCCCATCGTCGTGCGGGCCGCGCTCGACGACGGCTTCGCCTCGGGCGACGTCGACACCGCGCTGATCGCCCGCTACGTGGGCATCGCCGCGCTGCTCATGATCGTGATCGCCGCTGCGGGCTACTGGTCGAAGGTGCGGATCTTCACCGCGAGCGAGCGAGGGCTGGCGAACCTGCGCGTCGCGGCGTTCCGGCACGTCCACGACCTGTCGATGCTCACGCAGAACACGCAGCGCCGCGGGTCGCTCGTCTCGCGCGTCACCTCGGACGTCGACCAGATCAGCCAGTTCCTGCAGTTCACCGGGATCATGATGATCATCAGCATCGGCCAGATGCTGGTGGCGACGGTGGTCATGGCGTTCCTGTCGTGGCAGCTCACGCTGGTGGTCCTGATCAGCTTCGTGCCCCTTGCGCTGAGCCTGCGCTGGCTGGCCGGCGCGATGTCGCGGGCCTACGACCGCGTGCGCGCCAGCGTCGGCGAGATGCTCGCCGTCATCGCCGAGCCCGTCGTGGGCGCGGCCGTCGTGCGGTCCTACGGCATCGAGGACCGCACGCAGCACCGCGTCGACGTCGCCGTCAGCGCGAACTACCGCAACAACATCCGCGCCCAGACGATCACCGCCGGCGCGTTCTCCGCCGCGATCCTCGTGGGCGGCATCGCCAACGCCGCGGTGCTCGCCGTGGGCGTCTGGCTGGGTGTGCTCGGCGAGCTCTCCGTCGGCACGATCGTGGCGTTCGTGTTCCTCGTCGGGCTCTTCACCGGCCCGGCGCAGATGGCCACCCAGGTGATCTCCGAGGCACAGAACGCGATCTCCTCGTGGCGCCGGGTCCTGGACCTGCTCGACACCCCGGCCGACGTGGTCGACCCGGGCCCGGACGGGCAGCGCCTCCCCGAGGGCGACCTCGAGGCGCGCTTCGAGCACGTCTCGTTCTCCTACCCCGAGGGCCCCACCGTGCTGGCCGACGTCGACGTCACGATCCAGGCCCGTCAGCGGGTCGCCGTCGTGGGCGAGACCGGGTCGGGCAAGACCACGTTCGCCAAGCTCCTCACCCGCCTGATGGACCCGGCCGAGGGCCGTGTGGTCCTCGGCGGCGTCGACATCGCGCAGGTCCCGTTCGACGACCTGCGCCGTCACGTGCTGATGGTGCCGCAGGAGGGCTTCCTGTTCGACGCGACGCTGGGCGAGAACCTGCGCTACGGATCGCGCACCGCCACGGACGCCGACCTCGTCGACGCCGTCGAGCGGCTCGGCCTCGCCGACTGGTTCGCGGCCCTGCCGCGCGGGCTCGACACGCGGGTGGGCCAGCGTGGCGAGTCGTTGTCGGCGGGGGAGCGGCAGCTGGTCGCGCTCGTCCGCTCGGCGCTGGCCGACCCCGCGTTCCTCGTGCTGGACGAGGCCACCAGTGCCGTCGATCCGCAGACCGAGCTGCGCGCCACCCGGGCACTCGACCGTCTGCTGCAGGGCCGCACCAGCGTGACGATCGCCCACCGGCTGTCCACCGCGGAAAACGCCGACCGCGTGCTCGTGTTCGACCAGGGCCGTCTCGTCGAGGACGGTCACCACCGCGATCTCGTCAAGGCCGAGGGCGTCTACGCTCGCCTGCACGCCTCCTGGGTCGCGCAGGCGACCCTCGCCTGATGCGGGGCGCGGGGCCGCGCCTGAGACACTGGGGGACGTGAGCTCCCTGGATGCGGCGATCGCCGCCCGCTTGAAGCGCGACGAGGCCGGCCTGGTCCCGGCGGTGGTGCAGGACGCGACGTCGCGCGCCGTGCTGATGGTCGGCTGGATGGACGACGAGGCGCTGCACCGCACCCTCACCACCGGGCGCTCCACCTTCTGGAGCCGCAGCCGTGGCGAGTACTGGGTCAAGGGCGAGACGTCGGGTCACACCCAGCACGTGCGCGAGGTCCGCCTCGACTGCGACGGCGACACGCTGCTCGTCGTCGTCGACCAGGTCGGCGCCGCGTGCCACACCGGCGCCACCACGTGCTTCGACCAGGACCTCCTGACGTGAACCGCAACCTCCTCGGGCCCGCCGTCCTCGTGCTGCTGGCGCTCGGCGGGGGCACGCTGCTGGCCGTCCGCGCGACCTGGTCCGAGGCCACCGCGCGCGCGGCGGGAATCCCCGAGACCGACCTCGCCGTGTCGGGCGCGGACGTCGTCCCGGGTGCGGCCGGGCTCGCCCTGCTGGTGATGGCCGCCGCCCTCGGCGTGCTCGCGGGCGGGCCCCGGCTGCGTCGGGTGATCGGCGCCCTCGTCGCGGTGGCCGGCGTCGTCGGCGTGGTGATCTCGAGCCGCACCGGGGACGCGCTGCAGACGGCGCAGCAGCGCGCGATCGACGAGGCCGCCGTCGCCGGTGCCACGGTGGACTGGAGCTCCACCGCCGCTCCGGCCTTCGCGATCGCCGGCTTCGCGCTGGTGGTCGTGGTCGGTGGCGCCGTCGCCTGGCTCGGTCCGCGCTGGGCCACGATGGGCCGCAAGTACGAGACCCCGGCCGCCCGGGAGCCCGACGCGAGCGACCTGTGGAAGGCGATGGACGACGGCGTCGATCCCACCGCCTGACCACCGAGTAGGCTGTCGTCCGAACCACCCCGAGCACCACTAGGAGCACCACCCATGTCGCACGGATCGTCGCCGGCCGCCTGGACCGCCGTCCTCGTCAGCCTCGCCGGCTTCCTGATCGGCGGGATCGCCCTGATCCCCGAGCCGAACTGGGTCCTCTTCACGATCGGCGTCGTGCTGGCGGTGGGTGCGCTCCCGCTCGGCAAGGTCATGTCCGTCGCCGGGTACGGCACCAGCCGGGTGAAGGATCACTGACCGATCAGGTCATCCCGACGACCGCCTCGCGCGGTCGTCTGCTGCGCGCCCCGCTGATCGCCGGCGGCGCCGGCCTCGCGGCGTTCGCCCTGCTGCACTTCCGTGACCCCCACGTCGAGGGCGCCTACGGCTTCTGCCCGTTCCTCGTCCTGACCGGGCAGCCCTGTCCCGGCTGCGGGGGACTGCGCGCGGTGAACCTGCTGACGCGCGGCGACTTCGCGGCCGCCGTCTCCAGCAACCTGCTTGCGGTCGCCCTGGTCGCCCTGGGCGTGGTGGCGTGGCTCGTGTGGCTCGGCCGGCGGGCGCGCGGGCTGCCCGCGCGCTACCTCACCTGGTCGGCGCGCACCGTGACCGCCCTGGGCGTGGTGGCCGCCGTCTTCGGCATCGCGCGGCTGACGCCGTGGGGCGCCTGGCTGGCCCCCTGACGAGAAGAGACACCGTGACGGACATGGGGACGCCGGCCGGCGCGGCTGCGTCGATGGCTGGAGGCCGACCTCGGCGGCGGGTGCACCGGGCGTGGCTCGTCGCGGGGGTCACGTTCCTCGTGCTCCTGGCGTCGGCCGCGTTCCGGTCCAGCCTCGGCGTGATGCTGGTGCCCATCGAGGAGGACCTCGGCTGGAGCCGCACGGAGACGTCGATCGCCGTCTCGCTCAACCTCATCGTCTACGGTGTCGCGGCGCCGTTCGCCGCGGCCCTCCTCGAGCGGATCGGCGTCCGCCGCACCGCCGTCGCCGCCCTCCTGCTGATCGCCCTGGGCTGCCTCGCCTCCACCGTGATGACCGCGCCCTGGCAGCTCTCGGTGCTGTGGGGCCTCGTGATCGGCGTCGCCACCGGCTCGGTCGCGCTCGTGTTCGGCGCGATCGTCGTCAATCGCTGGTTCGTCGCTCGGCGGGGCCTCGTGCTGGGCATCCTGGGCGCCGCGTGGGCCACCGGGCAGCTCGTGTTCCTGCCGCTGCTGGCCGCGATCGTCGACGAGTTCGGGTGGCGCGCCGCGTCGCTGGCGATCGCGGGCTGCTGCGCGGCCCTGGTGCCCGTCGTCGCGGTGGTGCTGCGCGACCGCCCCTCCGACGTGGGCCTCGAGCCGTACGGCGGGATCGACGACGAGGCGGCCGCCGTCGTGCCGCAGACCGCGGGCGCCGCCGTCGTCCACGCGGTCACGGTGCTGCGCGAGGTTCTCCGGACGCGCTCGTTCCTCCTGCTCGCGGGCACCTTCTTCGTGTGCGGCTGGACCACGAACGGGATCATCAGCAGCCACTTCGTGCCCGCCGCCCACGACCACGGCATGCAGGCCACGACCGCGGCCGGGCTGCTGGCCGTGGTGGGCATCTTCGACATCGTCGGCACGATCGGCTCCGGCTGGCTGACCGACCGCTACGACCCGCGCCTCCTGCTGTCGGTCTACTACGCGCTGCGCGGCGTCGCGCTGCTGGCGGTGCCGGCGCTGCTCGGCCCGACGGTGGAGCCGCCGATGCTGGTGGTCGTGGCGCTGTTCGGCCTGGACTGGGTCGCCACGGTCCCGCCGACGGTGGTGCTGTGCCGGACCGCGTTCGGTCCCGAGCGGGGCGGCATCGTGTTCGGCTGGGTGTTCGCGGCGCACATGATCGGCGCCGGCGTCGCGGCCGCGGCCAGTGGCGCCCTGCGCGCGTCCTCGGGTGACTACACGTCGGCGTGGCTGCTGGCCGGAGCGCTCGCCGTGGCTGCGGCGGTGGGCAGCCTGCTGCTGCCGCGCCCCGTCACGGCGTCAGTGCCAGGTCCAGCACGACGCTGAGGGCGCCGACGACGAGCGAGAGCGCGCCGATCACGATCGCGGCGACGCCCACCCAGTAGGCGGCGGTGGCCATCGAGGTGTCGGCGTACGGGCCGCCCCACTGCCGCGCGCGGTCGCGCTCACCCTTGGCCAGGATCATGGCCGCGATGCCGCCGGCGATCGAGAACACCCCGCAGCAGCAGGAGAGGAACACGCTCACGATCGCGATGACCAGGGCCCACACGGCCTGGTTGTTGTCCGGCGCCGAGGGATACCCCTGGCCGTAGGGAGGCTGGCCGGGCGGCGGGGGATAGCTCGTCACCCGCCGAGCATAGGACGGCGCGGCCGGGCTGCTCGCCCGGCCGCGCCGTGTCCTGCCGTGTCAGGCGGCGACCGGCTGGTCGCGGAACTTCTTGTAGGCGTACGCCGTGGCGATCGTCACCACGGGGTAGGCGACCAGCAGGCCGAGGCCGCACAGGCACGCGCCGATCAGCACGATCACGAAGCTCAGCAGCGCCAGCAGCAGGGCCTGGCCGAGGTTGGCCGACACCAGCTTCACGCTCGACGTGATCGCGTCGACGGGGGACTGGTTCTCGTCCACGACGAACAGCAGCGCGAAGTACGACAGGAACGCGAAGATGATGCCCGGCAGGACGCACAGGACGAGGCCGATCGTGATGCCGATCGACACCAGCAGCGACGTCAGGATGACCGGCCCGACCGGCACCCGCGAGAACGTGTCGGCGAGCGAGAACGGCCGGCCCTCGGTCTCGTCGAGCGCGCCGCGGTAGATGAACGCGGAGATCACGTAGGTGGCCAGCGTCGAGAGCAGGTTCACCACGATGCTCGCGAAGTTGAACCCGGCGAACGGGTTGGTCTCGTTCGCGTCGATGTCCGGCTGCACGAGGAAGCTGAAGAGGCCGAAGATCACCGAGACGGCGAAGATCGCCAGTCCGGCGATGATCCACTGACCCGCGTTGGCGGAGAACTTGCGCCAGCCGTAGCCGATCGCGTCGGTCGGGCTGAAGGGCTCGATGAACCCCGAGCCGCCGGGCGGGGGAGGCGGGTACCCGCCGGCGCCGTAGCCGGACGGGCCTCCGGGGGGAGGCGGGTAGCCGCCGCCGGACGCGTCACCGGGCGGGGGCGGCGGGTAGGAGGTGCCGCCGTAGGAGGGCGGGGGCGGCGGCGGGGGCGGGACGGGACCGTCCGGGGTCTCCGGGTCGGGTCCGGTGGGCGGCTCGTTGGTCGACATACGGGCGAGCATAGGGAGGATCGGGCGCTCCGTACACCGTGCGGATCATCGATCCTGCCAGTGATGCTGTCTCGAAACGGAGGGTGCGTGCCGCTTGACCACGGCGCGGGGATACGCTGGAGGTCAGTTCGGAGCCGAGTCCCGACAGGGGAAGGGAGAGTGCGATGACCGTACTCGACGACATCCTCGCGGGGGTGGCCGAGGACCTGGCCGAGCGACAGAGCCGGGTGTCCCTGGACGACCTCAAGCGTCAGGCCGACAAGCAGCCCCCCGCACTGGACCCCATGCCGGCGTTCCGGGCCGAAGGCGTCTCGGTGATCGCCGAGGTGAAGCGGTCGAGCCCCAGCCTGGGCGCGCTCGCCGACATCAAGAACCCCGCCCAGCTCGCCGCGGACTACGCGGCCGGCGGCGCCGCCGCGATCAGCGTGCTCACCGAGCAGCGTCGCTTCAACGGCACCCTCGACGACCTGCGTGCCGTGCGCGGCCAGGTCGACGTGCCGGTGCTGCGCAAGGACTTCATCACCACGTCGTACCAGCTGTGGGAGGCCCGGGCCGCCGGTGCCGACATGGCGCTGCTGATCGTGGCCGCTCTCGACCAGAACGCGCTGGAGTCGCTGATCGACCGCGCTCGGTCGATCGGCCTGACCCCGCTGATCGAGGTCCACGACGAGGCCGAGGTGCGCCGCGCCCTCGACGCCGACGCCGACCTCATCGGCGTGAACGCTCGCAACCTCAAGACGCTCGAGGTCGACCGCCAGACGTTCGAGCGGCTCGCCCCCCACATCCCCGACTCGGTGGTGAAGGTCGCCGAGTCCGGCGTCCGCGGGCCGCACGACGTGATCGAGTACGCGCGCTTCGGCGCCAACGTCGTGCTCGTCGGCGAGACCCTCGTCAAGGGCGACGACCCTCGCGCCACCGTGGCGGACCTGGTCGCGGCCGGCTCCCATCCGGCGCTGCAGCATCGATGGCAGCCGAGCTGAACCCACCAGCTCCCTGCCGACCCCTCACCCAGGACGACCATGACTGACACCTCCGGCCGATCGCCGTCGCGATCGGCACTTCCCGACGGTCCCGGCCACTTCGGTCGCTTCGGCGGCCGGTTCATGCCCGAGGCCCTGATCGCCCCGCTCGACGAGATCACCCGCGAGTGGGAGGCCGCCCAGGCCGACCCCGTGTTCCGCGCCGAGCTCGACCGCATGCTGCGCGAGTACGCCAACGTGCCGAGCCCGCTGTACGAGGCGCACCGGTTCTCGCGGGCCGTGGGAGCGCGCATCCTGCTCAAGCGCGAGGACCTCAACCACACCGGCGCCCACAAGATCCGCAACGTGATCGGGCAGGCCCTGCTGGCCAAGCGCATCGGCAAGCCGCGCTGCATCGCCGAGACGGGAGCCGGCCAGCACGGAGTCGCCTCGGCCACGGCGTGCGCCTACCTCGACCTGGACTGCACCGTCTACATGGGCCAGGTCGACACCGAGCGCCAGGCCCTGAACGTCGCCCGCATGCAGATGCTGGGCGCCGAGGTCATCCCGGTCACCACCGGGAGCGCCACCCTCAAGGACGCGATCAACGAGGCCCTGCGCGACTGGGTCACCACGGTCGACACGACGCACTACCTCTTCGGCACCGCCGCGGGGCCGCACCCGTTCCCGACGATGGTGCGCGAGCTGACGCGGGGCATCGGCGACGAGGCACGGGCCCAGGTCCTCGAGCTCACCGGCAGGCTGCCCGACGCGGCCGTCGCGTGCGTGGGTGGCGGATCGAACGCGATCGGGCTGTTCACGGCGTTCGTGCCTGACGAGAGCGTCCGGCTCATCGGCATCGAGGCCGGCGGCGACGGCTTCGAGACCGGTCGCCACGCCGCCACGATCACCGCCGGCGAGGTCGGCGTGCTCCACGGCGCCCGCTCGTTCCTGCTGCAGGACGAGGACGGCCAGACGATCGAGTCCCACTCGATCAGCGCCGGTCTCGACTACCCGGGCGTGGGACCCGAGCACGCGCACCTGGCCGACATCGGCAGGGCCCAGTACCGGCCCGCCACCGACGCGCAGGCGATGTCCGCGTTCGACCTGCTGTGCAAGACCGAGGGGATCATCCCCGCGATCGAGTCGGCGCACGCGCTGGCCGGTGCGGTGGAGCTCGCGAAGGAGATGGGCCCCGACGCCACGATCCTGGTCAACCTCTCGGGCCGCGGCGACAAGGACGTGCACACCGCCGCGAAGTACTTCGGCCTGCTGGACGAGAACGACCGGGCGGAGACCGACCGATGAGCGAGCGCGAGCGAGTGAACGAATCCGGCGCACACATCGCGCCGCCGACCTATCCTGCTCTTCCAGAGGCGGTGGCGCGATGACGGTGATTGACGAGCTGTTCGAGCGCACGCGCGCCGAGAACCGCGCGGCCCTCGTGGGCTACCTGCCCGCCGGGTTCCCCACGGTGGACGGCTCCATCGCGGCCATCGGCGCCATGATCGAGGCCGGCGTGGACCTGGTCGAGGTGGGCCTGCCCTACAGCGATCCGGTGATGGACGGTCCCACGATCCAGGCCGCCGCGGAGGCCGCGCTGGTCAACGGCACCCGGGTCGACGACGTGTTCCGCGTCGTGGAGGCCTCGGCCGCCGGCGCTCCCACCGTGGTCATGACCTACTGGAACCCGGTCGAGCGCCGCGGCGTCGACCGGTTCGCCGCCGACCTCGCCGCCGCCGGGGGAGCCGGAATCATCACGCCCGACCTCATTCCCGACGAGGCCATCGACTGGGAGCGCGCCTCCCGCGAGCAGGGCCTGGACCGCGTCTACCTCGTGTCGCCGTCGTCGTCCGACGAGCGACTGGCGATGACGGCCGAGGCCGCCAGCGGCTTCATCTACGCCACCGCGGTCATGGGCGTCACGGGACAGCGCGAGCAGACCAGCAGCCTCGCGCCCGAGCTGGTCGGCCGGCTGCGCAAGGTCACCGACAAGCCCGTCGGCGTGGGGCTCGGCGTCAGCAACGGCGCCCAGGCCCACGAGATCGCCGCGTTCGCCGACGCGGTGATCGTGGGTTCGGCGCTCGTGCGCTGCCTGCTCGACCAGCCCGACGAGGCCTCCGGGCTCGCGGCGATCCGCGACCTCGTGACCGACCTGCGCACCGGCGTCGAGCGGGACTGACATGACCATCGCCGCCTACATCCCCTCGCCCGAGCAGGCCGTCTGGCACCTCGGGCCGCTGCCCCTGCGGGCCTACGCGCTGTGCATCATCGCCGGCGTCTTCGCCGCCATCTGGATCGCCGAGCGGCGCTACGTGGCTGCCGGAGGCCGTCCCGGCGCGATCGGCGACGTGGCGATCTGGGCCGTGCCGTTCGGCATCATCGGCGGACGGATCTACCACGTCCTCACCGACCCCCAGCTCTACTTCGGCGACGGTCGCGACCCGATCGACGCGCTGAAGATCTGGGAGGGCGGCCTGGGCATCTGGGGCGCCATCGCGTTCGGCGGCCTGGGCGCGTGGATCGCGTGCCGACGGTACGACATCGACTTCCTGAAGATGGCCGACGCCCTGGCGCCCGGACTTCTCGTCGCGCAGGCGATCGGACGACTCGGCAACTACTTCAACCAGGAGCTCTTCGGCCGTCCCACCACGGTGCCGTGGGCCCTGGAGATCTCCGAGCGGCACCGTCCCGACGGCTTCGAGCAGTTCGCCACGTTCCACCCGACGTTCCTCTACGAGGCACTGTGGAACCTGGCGGCCGCGGCGCTGCTCGTGTGGCTGGGCAAGCGCTTCGCGCTGACGCACGGACGGGTCTTCGCGCTCTACGTCATGCTCTACACCCTCGGGCGCGGCTGGATCGAGTCCCTGCGGATCGACACGGTGAACCACATCGGGCCGTTCCGGCTGAACATCTGGACCTCGATCGTGGTGTTCTGCCTGGCCCTGGCCTACTTCGTGTGGGCCGGCCGCCGGTACCGCGAGAGCCCTGAGCGTGACGTTTCCGGGGCCGACGCGCCGTAGGCGACCCCCGGAACGTCACTGCCAGCGCTTCCTCAGGCCTTCGGGTCGTCCTCGAGCCGGTCCGCGGCCTCCTTGAGCTTGGCGGCGGCGTCGTCGATCTTCTCGGTGAACTTGCCGTCGGTGGCCTTGTCGGCGAGGTCCGCGACCTTGTCGATCGCGGCGTCGATGTCCTCGTCGTGCTGCGCCGCCTCCTCCTTGGCCCGATCGACTAGCTGCTCGACGTCCTTGCCCTTGAACTTGTCCAGGAAGCCCATGGATGGCCCTCTCGTCCGTGACGGGACCGTGCATCGGTCCCGGACGTCACGGTACTTCGGCTCGGCGGACCCCGCCTGAAAGACTGGGACCATGAGACCGAGCCGCCCCGTCGTCGCCGTCGTGGGCCCTACCGCCTCGGGCAAGACGCGGCTCTCGGTCGGTCTGGCTCGCGCCGTGGGCGGCGAGATCGTCAACGCCGACTCCGTGCAGCTGTACCGCGGCATGGACGTGGGCAGCGCCAAGGCCACCGAGGAGGAGCGTGACGGCGTCCCGCACCACCTTCTGGACGTCCTCGACCCGTCCCAGGAGGCGAGCGTCGCGGCATTCCAGCGCGAGGCGCGAGCCGTGATCGAGCAGGTCCGTGGCCGGGACGCCGTGCCGATCCTCGTGGGTGGCTCGTCGCTGTACGTGCGCGCCGTGCTCGACCCGTTGGACTTCCCGGGCACCGACCCGGAGGTGCGCCGCCGCTGGACCGAGCGCCTCGACGCTTTCGGCCCCGAGGCGCTCCACACGGAGCTGCTCGCCCGTGACCCCGAGGCCGCCGCGGCGATCCTGCCGACGAACGGACGCCGGATCGTGCGCGCCCTGGAGGTGGGCGAGCTGACGGGCAGGCCGTTCGTCGCCACGATGCCCGCCCCGGTGTCGATCTACCCGGAGGTCGTGATGATCGGCCTCGACGTGCCGCGCGACGTGCTCGACGCGCGCATCGACGCCCGGGTCGACGCGATGTGGGCCGACGACCTCGTCGAGGAGGTCACGGGACTGCCCGGCCTCGCCGGCTCGCCCACGGCCTCGCGGGCGCTCGGCTACCAGCAGGTGCTGGCGATGCTGGCCGGTGAGATGACCGAGGACGAGGCCCGCGCCGAGACGAAGTCCGGCACGCGGCGATTCGCGCGGCGCCAGGACCGGATGATGCGCAAGGATCCGCGGATCCACTGGCTGCCCTTCGACGACCCCGACCTGCTCGGGCGTGCGGTGGCGCTCGTCGAACACCCGTAGGCTGGGGACATGGAATTCACGTGGTTCAAGGGGCACGGCACCGAGAACGACTTCGTGCTGCTGCCCGACCACGACGGCACCCTGCACGGTGACCTCGACCCGGCGTTCGTGGCCGCCCTGTGCGACCGGCGCCGCGGCATCGGCGCCGACGGCGTCATGCGCGTCGTGCGGTGCACCGCGCTGGGCCACAACTCGCCCGCCGAGTGGTTCATGGACTACCGCAACGCCGACGGCTCGCTGAGCCAGATGTGTGGCAACGGCATCCGCGTGTTCGCACGCCACCTGCTCGAGCAGGGCCTGGTCGAGGGGCCCGAGTTCCCGATCGACACGCGCGACGGACTCAAGTTCCTCTCCGTCGTCGGCGACGAGATCGCGGTCGACATGGGCGCCTTCACCACCGGAACCCACTCCAAGGTCTCCGCCGCCGGCCAGACCTGGGAGGCGCTCGAGGTGCACACCGGCAACCCGCACGCCGTCGCGTTCGTCGACCGCGTGCACGATGCCGGCACCCTCCTGGAGCAGCCCGCGTTCTCCGAGTCGGTCTACCCCGAGGGCGTGAACATCGAGTTCGTCGAGCGGCGCGGCACCCACCACGTGGCGATGCGCGTTCACGAGCGCGGCTCGGGCGAGACCCGCTCCTGCGGCACCGGCGCGTGCGCCGCGGCGATCGCCACGGCGCGTGCCGACGGAGCACACGATCCCACCGAGTACCGGGTCGACGTGCCCGGCGGAACCCTGCACGTGACCGTCGAGCCGGAGCGCACCGTCCTGCGAGGGCCGGCCGTCATCGTGGCCGGCGGAACGATGGAGTGGCGCGGATGAGCGACGAGAACCGTCCCGACCTCCAGCAGGGGGAGATGGACCTTCAGGACCGCTCGTCGCTGCGCCGCGTCGCCGGGCTGTCCACCGAGCTCGAGGACATCAGCGAGGTCGAGTACCGCCAGCTGCGGCTCGAGCGGGTGGTGCTCGTCGGCGTGTGGACCGAGGGCACCGTCGAGGACGCCGAGAACTCCCTGACCGAGCTGAAGGCGCTGGCCGAGACGGCCGGCTCCGACGTGCTCGACGCCCTGATCCAGCGGCGCCAGAAGCCCGACCCCGCCACCTACATCGGCAGCGGCAAGGTGGAGGAGCTGCGCGAGGCGGTGCGCGCCACCGGTGCCGACACCGTGATCTGCGACGGTGAGCTGGCGCCGAGCCAGCTGCGCAACCTGGAGGACCGCGTCAAGGTCAAGGTCGTCGACCGCGTGGCCCTGATCCTCGACATCTTCGCCCAGCACGCCAAGAGCGCCGAGGGCAAGGCCCAGGTCGAGCTGGCGCAGCTGCAGTACCAGACCCAGCGCCTGCGCGGCTGGGGCGGCAACCTGTCCCGGCAGGCCGGTGGCCAGGCCGCGGGCGGCG
The DNA here is from genome assembly GCF_900167475.1 of Aeromicrobium choanae. Classification (NCBI taxonomy): domain Bacteria; kingdom Bacillati; phylum Actinomycetota; class Actinomycetes; order Propionibacteriales; family Nocardioidaceae; genus Aeromicrobium; species Aeromicrobium choanae. The sequence continues at coordinate 2,950,719 of NZ_LT796768.1, forward strand.
AGGGCATCGGTGGTCGTGGTCCCGGTGAGACGAAGCTCGAGACCGATCGCCGCCGCATCCAGGCCAAGATGGCCAAGCTGCGCCGCGAGCTCAAGGAGTTGCGCGGCACCCGCGAGACCAAGAAGGCCGAGCGCCGCCGCAACAAGATCCCCTCGGTCGCGATCGCCGGGTACACGAACGCCGGCAAGTCGAGCCTGCTCAACCGGCTGACCGGCGCGGGCGTGCTGGTCGAGGACGCGCTGTTCGCCACCCTCGACCCCACCACGCGTCGCGCCGAGACGTCGGACGGACGCGTCTACACGCTCTCGGACACCGTGGGGTTCGTCCGGCACCTGCCGCACCAGCTCGTGGAGGCGTTCCGCTCCACCCTCGAGGAGGTGGCGGACGCCGACCTCGTCCTGCACGTGGTCGACGGGTCGCACCCCGACCCCGAGGGTCAGATCGCCGCGGTCCGCGAGGTGTTCGCCCAGATCGAGGCCGTCCGGGTCCCGGAGGTCATCGTCATCAACAAGGCCGACCAGGCCGACCCCCTGGTGCTGAAGGCGCTGCTGGCCCGTGAGCCGCACGCGGTCGTCGTGAGCGCCCGCACGGGGGAGGGCATCGACGAGCTGCTGAACGCGATCGAGGCCGACCTGCCGGTGCCCGAGGTGCTGGTCGACGCGGTGGTGCCGTACTCGCGCGGCGACCTCGTGAACCAGCTGCACCTGCACGCCGAGATCGAGCAGCTCGAGCACGTCGCCGACGGCACGCACGTCGTCGCCCGCGTCCATCCCGAGCTCGCCGCGGAGCTCGAGCAGTTCGCCCGGGCCCACTGACCGGTCACCTGTGGATCGGTGAGCCTGCGGCTCCGGTCGCCGGGTAGCGTTCTGCCATGCCCTCCCGCCCCGGTGTGACCGACGTTCTCGGTGCCGCCGTCGCGGCGGTGGGCGGATCCGAGCGACCCGGGCAGGTCGCGATGGCCGAGGCGGTCGCGAAGGCCCTGTCCGAGGAGCGCCACCTGCTGGTCCAGGCCGGCACCGGCACCGGCAAGTCGCTGGGCTACCTCGTGCCGGCGCTGCTGCACGACAAGCGCGTCGTGATCGCGACGGCCACGCTCAACCTGCAGCACCAGCTGGTCGAGCGCGACATCCCCGCCCTCAAGGAGGCGGCGCGCGGCACGATGTCCACGGTGCCGCACCACGCCGTGCTCAAGGGCCGCGCCAACTACGCGTGCCTGCACCGCGTCCGCCAGGGCGCTCCCGACGACCAGGGCGTCCTGGTCGAGGTCCCCGAGGGCTCGCTGGGCGCCGAGGTCGTGCAGCTGCGCGAATGGGCCGAGGACCAGGCGCAGGGCGGCCACGCGGGCGACCGCGACGGTGCGCCGACCCACGGCGAGCGCGCCTGGCGCCAGGTCAGCGTCTCCTCGCGCGAGTGCCTCGGCGCCTCGCGCTGCGAGTACGCCGCCGAGTGCTTCGCCGAGCGGGCCCGCGAGGACGCCGCCAACGCCCACGTCGTGGTCACGAACCACGCCATGCTCGCGATCGACGCGATCGAGGGCATCCCGATGCTGCCGGAGTTCGACGCCGTGGTGGTCGACGAGGCGCACGAGCTCGCCGCCCGGGTCACCCAGGCGTCCACCGACGAGCTCGATCCCGGCCTCATCGAGCGGGCCGCCCGCCGCGCCCGCTCCTACCTCGACGACGCGGGCACCGCCGACGACCTCGGCGACGCCGCCGACGCTCTCGCCGACGCGCTCACGCACGTCCAGCCCGGCCGGATCGACGCGATCGAGCCCGCGCTGGCCGGCGCGCTCGCGCTGGTCCGAGACAGTGCGCGCGCGTGCTTCTCGAACTTCACCAAGGAGAAGGGCGAGGAGGCCGACCCGGGTCGCCAGCAGGCGCGCACCTCGATCGACGACGTCCGGGGCGTGGCCGAGCGGATGGCCGCCGGGCGCGAGACCGAGGTGCTGTGGCTGGGGGAGGGCCGCACCGGCCTGCACCTGCGCATCGCGCCGATCGACGTCTCGGGCGCGCTGCGCGAGAAGCTGTTCGGCGAGAAGACCGTCGTGCTCACCAGCGCGACCCTCACCCTCGGTGGCTCGTTCGGTCCCGTCGCCGCCTCCCTCGGACTGGACCTGAAGGGCTCCGACTGGACCGGGCTCGACGTCGGCTCCCCGTTCGACTACCAGCGCCAGGGCATCCTCTACGTCGCGCGCCACCTCCCGGCGCCCGGGCGCGACGGCCTCGAGGCCGAGCAGCTCGGCGAGATCACCGCCCTGGTGAAGGCGGCCGGCGGCCGCACTCTCGGGCTGTTCTCGTCGCGGCGGGCCGCCGAGCGGGCGGCCGAGTACGTCCGCCAGTCCCTGCCCGATCTGGACATCCTCTGTCAGGGCGACGCCCAGCTGCCCGAGCTGGCCCGCCGCTTCGCCGAGGAGCCCAGCGCCTGCCTGTTCGGCACGCTGAGCCTGTGGCAGGGCGTAGACCTCCCGGGAGACACCTGCACCTTGGTCATCATCGACCGGATCCCGTTCCCGCGCCCCGACGACCCGCTCAGCAGCGCGCGCCAGCGCCTCGTCGAGCGTCGCGGCGGCAACGGCTTCATGCAGGTGGCCGCGCAGCACGCCGCCCTGCTGCTGGCCCAGGGCGTCGGTCGCCTGATCAGGCGCTCCACCGACCGCGGCGTGGTCGCGATCCTGGATCCACGTCTGGTCACCGCGCGGTACGGCGGATTCCTGGCGTCCTCGCTGCCGCCGCTGTGGCGAACGACCGACCGCACGGTGGTCACCGCGGCCCTGCGCCGCCTCGACGAAACGGCGAAGGCGGGGAATCAGGCCTCGGTTTGATACCGTGGCCCGGACTCATCGCTCAACCAGCTCGGGGATCCCATGCCGTTCCGTCTTCCCTCGCTCGCCGCTGCATGCCTGGCGCTCGTCGGATCTCTCTTCGTCGCCGTCGCACCCGCGCAGGCCGCGGGCACGCTGTCGACCAAGACCTCCCTCGTGGCCATGACCGACGCCGGATACGGCTCGGTCTGGGCGCGCTGCACCAAGAAGAAGACGTGCAAGGGACACATCTGGGTCGACGGTGTCTCCTCCCAGAAGCGCAGCTTCAAGGTCAAGGCCAGGTCGTCGCGCTACGTCACCTTCCGGAACACGACGTGGCGCGCGAAGCCGAAGGCGGTCGTGCGCATGAGCGGCGCGGCCGCTCGGCCGATCACGATGCAGGCCAAGGTCACGTACGGCACCATCTCCGGCACCGTCGCCCGCACGGGCGGCGCAGCCGCCAGCGGCGTCAAGGTCGAGCTGTGGCGCCTGGGCTCGCGCAACCGCAACGTGCTGATCTCCACGGCCAACGACGTCGAGCGCAACGGTGGCCGGTTCGGCTTCCGCGTCCGCATGGGGGCGAACAACTCCCCGTCCGCCAGCTACAAGCTGCACATCATCGGCACCTCCGGCGGCGAGCGCCGCTCGTGGTGGTTCCGGGGCAACGGCGCGGGCGCCTTCATCGGCGGTGCGCGTGACATGAGCGCGGGCACCACGATCCGCGTGACCCGTGGCGGCAAGTACCGCTACGTCGCCAATGCGCGCTACGCGTCGATCCGCGGCCAGGTCGTCAACGGCTCGAAGCCGGTCGCCGGCTCCGAGGTCACCGTCGTGGGCCGTCCTCCGTACTGGTCCAGGTCCTCGCGCGTGCTGCGCGACCTGGACTTCATGTCCTGCGCCAACGTCTACGGACGCACCCGCACCAACTCCAGCGGCCGCTACGAGGTCGGGTTCCTGCCCACCTCCGGCAACCGCATCTACGCCGTGAAGCCCGCTGGTGGCCTGTGGTTCGGCGCGAGCGACCGCGGGTGGGGCTCGTGCCACACGATGGTCAACCAGCGTGCCGAGGCCCGCTCCACGGGTCGCATGCTCCCGCTGCCCAACGGCGGGCTCTCCGGCCGCGTGCAGAACGTCGGCGGGCACCGCACCAAGGTCTCGGTCGTCACCGGCGGCTACCAGGGCCGGTCCAGCTCGGCCAAGGTCGACCGCTACCTGACGATCCGCGAGTACGCGACGGGCCGCGCGATCCTCGCGTCCGACGTGGTCCGTGCCGGCAGCGGCCGCCAGGTGAGCCTGGGCGAGGGCTACTACTGGTTCGAGATGGGCCGCCGCACCGGCTGCCACGCCTGGTACAAGAGCCGCTACAAGAACAACGACGGCTACTTCAACGGACTCGACCGCGGGTTCGAGAAGTGGAAGGCCAAGAACTACAAGATGTACCGCCAGCACTGCCGGGCCTGGACCTCCGGCACGTACAAGCGCGTGTACGTCAAGGGCTCGTCGATGCGCGTCGGCCTGAAGAACTACAAGGGCGGCTCGGTCAGCGGTCGCGTCACGGCGAACAAGGTCAAGCCGCGCACCGAGCTGATGATCCGCCTGACGTCCACCGACGGCAAGAAGGTCTACCGCACCGCGATGACCGACGGCGGCGGCAAGTTCAAGGTCACCGGCCTGGCGTCGGGTCGCTACCGCATCGTCGTCAACGCCGACTCGTGGCGCGGCATCTCGCGCGGATTCTCCGGTCCGAAGACGGTCAAGGTGACGCGGGGCAAGAACAAGTCCGTGGGCACCCTGAAGTTCCGCCAGTAGTCGGGCGCCCTAGGCTGCCAATATGGCGATCCTGGTCACCGGCGGAGCCGGTTACATCGGTGCTCACGTCGTCCGGGCCCTCGAGCGAGCCGGCCTGGAGTCGGTCGTCGTCGACGACCTCTCCAGCGGCCACCGCGAGTTCGTGCGCCCGGAGGTCCCGTTCATCGACCTCAACGTCCTGCACGCGAAGCAGTTGGTCGATCAGCTCGCCGAGCACGACATCGAGGCCGTCATCCACCTGGCCGCGTTCAAGTACGCCGGGGTCTCGGTCGAGCGACCGGCCCACACGTGGCGCCAGAACGCCGGCGGCACGCTGAGCCTGCTGCGCGCCATGGAGCGGCTCGACATCGGCGCGATCGTCTTCTCCAGCACCGCGGCGGTCTACGGGACCCCCGACGTCGAGACGGTCACCGAGGACACCGCCACCAACCCGGAGTCGCCCTACGGCGAGTCGAAGCTGGTGGGAGAGTGGATGATCCGCGACCAGGCCCACGCCACGGGCCTGCGCCACACGTCGCTGCGATACTTCAACGTGGTGGGATCGGGCGAGCCCGACCTGTACGACTCGAGCCCGCACAACCTCTTCCCGCTGGTGATCCGGGCCCTCACCCAAGGACACCGGCCGCGGATCTTCGGCGACGACTACCCGACGCCCGACGGGACCTGCGTGCGCGACTACGTGCACGTGGCCGACCTCGCGGAGGCGCACGTCACCGCGGTGCGGCGCCTGCTGGCCGGGAACGAGCTCGAGCGGGTCTACAACCTGGGCAACGGCGAGGGAGTCTCCGTGCGCCAGATCATGCAGTCGGTCTCCGACGCCACGGGCATCGCGTTCGAGCCCGAGGTGATGGGACGTCGTCCCGGCGACCCGGCCCGCATCGTGGCCTCGGGCGCACTCGCGGCGCGCGACCTCGACTGGAAGCTGACCCACACGCTCGACGACATGGTCGCCAGCGCGTGGGCTTCGCGTCCGGTCGAGCCGGCCGACTGACGCGCTCGGCTCAGACCCGGCGCAGGACCGCGGTGACCTTGCCGATGATCTGGGCGTCGGTGCCGTCGATCGGGTCGTAGGCGGCGTTCTGCGGCAGCAGCCACACCTCGCCGTTCTTGCGGCTGAGGGTCTTCACGGTGGCCTCGCCGTCGATCAGGGCGGCCACGATCTCGCCGTTCTCGGCGACCTGCTGCTGGCGGATCACGACGTAGTCGCCGTCGCAGATCGCGGCCTCGACCATCGAGTCGCCCTTGACCTGGAGCAGGAAGAGGGTGCCGTCGCCGACGAGCGAGCGAGGCAGCGGCATGACCTCCTCGACGCGCTCCTCGGCCAGGATCGGGCCACCAGCGGCGATGCGCCCGACCATCGGCACGTAGGCCGGCTGGGGGACCGCGTCGCCGCTGTCGGTCTCGTCGACCTCGGCAGGACGCGAGCGCATCGCCGGCTTGGAGTCGGGGAGGTAGATCTCGAGGGCGCGCGGCCGGTTGGGGTCGCGGCGGATGAAGCCCTTGCGCTCGAGCATGCGGAGCTGGTGCGAGACCGACGACGTGCTGGCGAGATCGCAGGCGGCGCCGACCTCGCGCATGCTCGGCGGGTAGCCGTGGGACTCGATGTGGTCCTTCAGGAACACCAGGATGCGCCGTTGACGCTTGGTCAGCCCGGTCAGGTCGACCGGCTCGTCCAGGTTCTCGCTCATGGCACGACCGTAGTCCCGGTGGGGCGGCGAATCAAACACGTGTTCGACTCGGCGTGTCCGCCCGTGGCCTAGGGTGTGGGACGTGAGCTATGTGGTGGTGGGAACGCGCGTGGGCGACCAGTGGGCGGTCGACGTGTCCGGTGTGGGCACGTCCACGGCCGAGGATCTGGCGCAGGTCGAGGCCTGCGCCCGCGAGGTGCTGCGGGAGCACGGGGTGGCCGATCACGCCACCGTCGACCTGCAGCTGCTGCTGCCGGACTTCGAGGTGGACCTGCGCCAGCACGGCGTGCCCGACCACGGCCTCGGGCCGGTCGAGCTGGTCAGCGGTGCGATCGCCCTCGTGGTGGTGGTCGGCGCGATCGCCTTCCTGCTCGGCCGACTCCTCGGCTGACCGGCGCGGCGGGCTCACAGCGGCCCCAGGGTGCTGTGGGGGTCGGCGTCGAGCTCCAGCGTCTCCAGCACCGACAGCAGCCGCCGCTCCTCGAACCGAAAATGGCTCTCCATGACCGCGGCGATGCCCTCGAGGTGCCGGTCGAGCTCCGCAGCCGAGGCGGACCGGTCCACGGCGTCCCGCAGGCCCGTGACGAGGTACTCGATCATCGAGTGGTCCTGGCGCAGCAGGCGCAGGGTGTCGGCGAGCTCGGGGTGGGCGGACGCGATCGCGGGGAACAGCTCGTGGTCCTCGCCCCGGTGATGGCCCGAGAGGGCCGTGCAGAAGCCGTGGCAGAACAGCAGCAGGTCGCGCGCGGCGGGGCCTGCGGCCTCGCCCGCGGCGACGGACGCGCGCGTCACGGCCAAGGCCTCGCGCAGCCGCGCGTGGACTCGGCGCAGCTCATGACTCCAGGCGGTCAGCCTGATCTTCTCGCCCTCAGTCACGCGAGGGCGAAGGCAACGACGAGGTCATCGTCGACTCCTTCGGGTCCCACGCCTCCATGCCTGGCACGGACTGCCACCGGCACGCGACGCTGAGCCGAAGGTACCAAACGCCGGAGCGCGGTCAGTGGCGCAGCCTGTCGTCGAGCTCGTCGGTGAACCGGTCCAGCCCCGCGGCGACCTCGGCGTCCTGTGAGCGCCGGCGCGCCAGCTGCTCGTCCTCGGTGAGCGTCTCGCGGGTGACGATGTGCTCGCGGGCGGCTTCGACGCACGCGCCGAGCAGGATCGCGTACATGCCGACCCAGAGCCACAGCAGCAGCACCACGACACCCGCCAGCGCCCCGTAGGTCTTGGAGTAGTTGCCGAACAGGTCGACGTAGAGCGAGAAGCCCACGGAGACCAGCAGCCACAGGGCGGCGGCGATCAGCACGCCCCGGTTGACGATGCCGCTGGTCGACGTCCGATCGGGCGCGACGCGGTAGAGCACACCGATCGCCACGGTGATGCCGGCGGCCAGCACGACCCAGCGGAGTGCATTCACGAGGAACCGGATCCCCGGCACCACGTCCACGACGTCGAGGACGGCAGGCACCACGGCGACGAGGGAGATGGCGACGAGCCCGAAGACGACCCCGGCGGCGGTCAGCCCCAGGGCGAGCGCCTTCCGTGCGATGAACGAGCGAGTGTCCTGCAGGCCGTACAGCTGGTTGATGGCGGTGACGAGGTTGCCGATGCCGCCCGAGGCCGCGTACACGGCCAGCACGATCGCGATCACCGCGCCGAGACCGAGGGAGCTCGACGGCGCCGAGGTGAGCTGCTCGATCTGCCCGTTGATCAGGGACGCGGCGTCCGCGGGCAGGGCGTCGGAGATCCGCTCGGTCTGGTCGGCCACGGTCGCGGGGTCCGCCACCAGGCCGTAGATCGAGACGGCGGCGATCAGCGCGGGGAACAGCGACGTGAACAGGTAGAAGGCCACGCCCGCGGCCAGCAGGGGAGCCTGGCGGGCCGAGGCCTGGCGCCAGGCGGTCAGGAAGGTGCGGACGATCGACATGCCCCCGACGCTAACGGCGTCAGCCACGCGGCGCACGACACGCCGTTCGAACAAGTTTTCGATGGTGCTCGATTTTGTCGGAGGTCGGTCGTACAGTCGTTCATGTGTTCGATAGAACACCTGATCGAATCGAACACCGCACGACACGACTGCCGAACTTCCCCGGAGGCCATCATGAGCATCACCCTCGACCACACCCCGTTCGCCCCGCTCGACCTGGCGCGACGCCCCGTCGTCACCCGCACGACGTACGCCTCGGCCGCCGCGGCGCCGTCGGCACCCATGCGTCTCACGGGCCGGGGCCGCGTGGCCATCGTGGCGGTCGCGCTCGCGATCATCACCACGCTCGTGATCGTCTTCGGGTCGGCCGTCGTGGCCACGGGGTCGGCCTCTGACCCGGGCACCGTCACCACGGTCACGGTGCAGCCGGGTCAGACGCTGTGGAGCATCGCCGCCGAGGCTCGGCCGAATGCGGACATCCGCGCCACGGTCGACGAGATCATCAAGCTCAACGCCCTCGAGGACGGGGCGCCGCTGCCCATCGGCTCCACGCTGGCGGTTCCCGTCCAGGACTGAGCGCTCGCTCCACCGCGCCCGCACACGGCGCCCATCGATGCCTCGGGGAAGGGGCCGGTGGGCGCCGTGTGCGTCTTCTCGTGGTCGTCCGAGCGTGTTCGACACGCGTTCATCGCCGAGTCGGCCCGCTGCGGACCCCGGCGGCGTAGCGTGAGCCGTGACACCGACGTCGAGGGAGGTCCGCCCATGGCCATCGTCGCCCATGGTCACCACATCCACGTGATGACCAGGTTCCGCCGCCAGGTGATCAGCCGAGCCGCCCTGTTGCTGGTGGCCAGCGCCGCCACCTGGCTGGTGCCGGTCCGTGACGACGCCCACGGCGTCGGCGCCCCGTCGGCCTGGCTCGGCAGCGCGCTCACCGAGATCTCGGCCTGGATCGCCGTCGCCCTGCTGCTGTCGCTGGTGGTCGCGGGATACGTCTGGCAGCGGGTGCGCCCCGCCGACATGGGCGCCCTGGCGTGGGTGGTGGCCGGGGGAGTCCTGGGCTTCGTGTCCCTGGCCCTCGTCCTGCTGAGCGGGCTGGGGGAGGGCCCGGTCTACTGGTGGCTCGCGACGGCCGTCGTCGTCACGTCGATGGCGCTGCAGGTGCTCGCCGCGCTCGCGGGTCACGGGATCGCGGTCCTGCAGGACCGCCGCGCGCAGGGCCACGCGGCCCACCCCCACACGCTGGTCTGAGACCGAACGGACGAATGCCCCGGTCGTGGACCGGGGCATTCGTCTGCTCGAGTGGGTGTGGTCAGCTCTTGAGCTCGCCGCCGGCGCTCTCGAGGTGCGCCCGCACGAACCAGTGGAACAGCTCGAGCGTGCTGATCTGCCCGATGACCATGTCCTCGGTGACCGGGTCGAGCTCCGAGACCGCGGCCTGGGCCTTGCGGTGGTCGTCGATCAGTCCGATGTACACCTGGTCGAGCGCCTTGAGGTGCTCGGTCGTGGTGGCCCGACCGAGGGGGTAGTCGTCCCACGACCGGCCCTCGACGATCGCGGCGGGCGTGCCCAGGGGCACCGCGCCGAGAGTGGCGATGCGCTCCGCGGTCTCGTCGACCATGTCGCGGACCTCCACGACGTGCGGGTCGATCATCTCGTGCACGGCGATGAAGTGGGGTCCCACGACGTTCCAGTGCACATGCTTCAGGGTCAGCATCAGGTCGTTGAGTGCGTTCAACCGGTCCTGCAGCGTCTTCGCGATGCTCTCGCCATCGGCGATGCTGAGACCGGGAACCGTGTACTTGGGTTTGGTGGCCATGCCTCCACCGTAGGGCGCTGGCCGAGGCTCGCAACCGCAGCGGATGTGACCTGTCTAGCGCTCCAGTGCGCCGCGCAGCCGCTGGTGCTCGGTGACGCCGCGGGCCCGCGCGACGGCCGCGCTCCACGCGCGGTCGGCCTCTTCGGCGCGGTCGAGCCGGCGCAGCAGCTCGGCCCGCGTGGCGTGGTAGAGGTGGCTGTCCAGGCCGAGGCGCTCCACGCCCTCCAGGGCCGTCTCGGGGCCGTGCACCTCGGCCACGGCGCAAGCGCGGCCGAGCGCGACGGTGTCGGAGGGGCTGACCTGCATGAGCCGGTCGTGCAGGGCCAGCAGGCGGTTCCAGTCGGTGTCCTTCGCCTCGTGGGCCGTGACGTGAGCTGCCTGGATCGACGCACGGATCTGGTAAGGACCGGTGCGGCCGTCCCTCTGGCTGCCGCGGAGCAGGAAGAGGCCCTCCTGGATCTCGTCCTGGCGCCACAGGTCGCGGTCCTGGCGTGCGAGTGCCTTGAGGCTGCCATCGGAGTCCAGGCGGGCGTCGCGGCGCGCCCGGGTCAGCAGCATGAGGGCCAGCAGTGCCTTCGGCTCCTGCTGGTCGGGGAACAGCTGGACCACCGCACGCGTGGTCTCCAGTGCCTCGTGCGGCAGGTCCACGGAGTAGTTCGGGTGGACGATGCCGTCGTCGAAGATCAGAAGCAGCACGTCGAGCACACGGCCGAGATGGCTCTGCGCCTCGCGCTCGGCGATGGCGGTACCGAGAGCCCCGCGGGCGCGGTTCTCGGCCCAGGTGATGCGCTGCGTCATCGTCTCGTCCGGGACGGAGAACGCGCCGGCCGTCTCGGTGATCGGCAGCCCGGCGGCGGTCGTGAGCATGAGGGCGATCCGCGCGGCTTCGGGGAGAGCGGGGTGGCAGCACGCGGCCAAGGTGGTGAGGACATGGTCCCCGGTCTGTGCCTCGTCGGGAGGAGCAAGGCCCGCGATCCGTGCGGTCGAGGCGACGAGGTCGTGGGCGCTGTCCGGGTCGGCGAGCGCCTGGTCGACCGCGTCCCGCGCGGCACCGAGGTCGCGCAGGTGCACGGCGATGGAGGAGAGAGCGCTCAGGCGCGCCGAGCGCAGCTCGGGCGGCAGGGGCAGGATCATCGAGATCTGAGAGGTCATCGGGGAGCCGGGCGGAGCAGGTGATCGTTCGACATCGTGGCTCCCTTCGGTCCGGCGCTGCCCCGGTTGGGGCCTCGCTGTTGGGGGGTGACCCCTCGATGTTCTCCGACACGCCCGGATTTCGCGACTCGAGATCCCCACACCCCGCCCTGACCTGCGCAAACGTCCCTCCATCGTGGGCCGATGTCGTTTCTGTCGGACTTCTTTGCGAAGTTGTTGCTTGGCGTCGATGCGCGGCGTACAGTAACCACTACATCTAGTAGTTACACGGATGTGATTCTCCACATATAGGTCCACAGGTTGCGGCCTGTTGCCCACACGATCTGCGGAGATGTCCACAGTTCGTCCCCAGGTTCATCCACGGGGACCCGATCTCGGCCCCACGCGAGGAGGAAACGATGCACTGCCCGTTCTGCCGGAACACCGACACCCGCGTGCTCGACTCGCGCGTGGCCGACGAGGGCGGCTCCATCCGCCGGCGCCGCGCCTGCTCGCAGTGCGAGAAGCGCTTCACCACGATCGAGCAGATGCAGCTCATGGTCGTGAAGCGCTCCGGAGCCACCGAGCCGTTCGTCCGCGAGAAGGCGATCGCGGGCGTCGCCAAGGCCTGCAAGGGCCGTCCGGTGTCCACCGACGACCTGGCCTGCCTCGGCCAGCAGGTCGAGGACGCCCTGCGCGCCTCGGGCCAGGCCGAGATCAACACCCAGGACATCGGGATGGCGATCCTCGAGCCGCTGCGCGACCTCGACGAGGTGGCCTACCTGCGCTTCGCCTCGGTCTACAAGTCCTTCGACTCCGCCGACGACTTCGTCGCCGAGATCGCCGGGCTGATGGCCGACCACGCCGACATCGGGCAGATGCTCGACGCGTCGACCCCGCCGTCGTCACCCCAGCCGACGTCACCCCAGTCGTCCGACCACGGGTCCTGACCCGTCCCGGTCCGTTCGACGGGCCCACCAGCTTCACATCACAGCCACACCAACCTCACGCAGCACACCAGGACAGGAGCACCACATGACCGAGACGGTCGGCGGGAACTCGGGACCCGCCCCTCGCACCAGCCGCAAGTCCTCCAAGGCAGGGCTCAAGATCGAGCGCGTCCACACGACCGAGGGCGTGCACCCGTACGACGCGGTGACGTGGGAGCGGCGCGACGTCGTCCAGACCAACTGGAAGACCGGCGAGACCGTCTTCGAGCAGCGCGGCGTGGAGTTCCCCGACTTCTGGAGCCTCAACGCCTCCACGATCGTCACCACGAAGTACTTCCGCGGCGCCGTGGGCAGCCCCGAGCGTGAGCAGAGCCTGCGCCAGCTGCTCGACCGCGTCGTGCTGACCTACGTGAAGGCCGGCAAGGACTTCGACTACTTCGCCAGCGACGCCGACGCCGAGATCTTCGAGCACGAGCTGACGTACATGCTCCTGCACCAGGTCTTCAGCTTCAACAGCCCGGTGTGGTTCAACGTGGGCACGTCCAGCCCGCAGCAGGTGAGCGCGTGCTTCATCCTGGCCGTCGACGACTCGATGGACTCGATCCTGAACTGGTACCGCGAGGAGGGCCTGATCTTCAAGGGCGGCTCCGGTGCCGGCCTGAACCTGTCGCGCATCCGCTCCAGCAAGGAGCTGCTCCGCTCCTCCGGTGGCACGGCCTCGGGCCCGGTGTCCTTCATGCGGGGCGCCGACGCCTCCGCCGGCACGATCAAGTCCGGTGGCGCCACCCGTCGTGCCGCGAAGATGGTCGTGCTCGACGTCGACCACCCCGACATCGTCGAGTTCGTCGAGACCAAGGAGCGCGAGGAGGAGAAGATCCGCGTGCTGCGTGACGCGGGCTTCGACATGGATCTCGGTGGCTCGGACATCACCAGCGTCCAGTACCAGAACGCCAACAACTCGGTGCGCGTGAACGACGAGTTCATGGAGGCCGTCGAGGAGGGCACCGGCTTCGGCCTGCGCGCCCGCACCAGCGGCGAGGTCATCGAGGAGATCGACGCCCGCGAGCTGTGGGGCAAGATGGCCCAGGCCGCGTGGGCCTGCGCCGACCCGGGCATCCAGTACGACTCGACCATCAACGACTGGCACACCACGCCGGAGTCGGGCCGCATCACCGCCTCGAACCCGTGCAGCGAGTACATGCACCTGGACAACTCCAGCTGCAACCTGGCCAGCCTGAACCTGCTGAAGTTCCTCACCACCGAGGGCACCTTCGACACGCAGAAGTTCGTCAAGAGCGTCGAGTTCATCATCACCGCGATGGACATCTCGATCTGCTTCGCCGACTTCCCGACCGAGGCGATCGGCGACACCACCCGCAAGTTCCGCCAGCTCGGCATCGGCTACGCCAACCTCGGCGCCCTGCTGATGGCCTCGGGCCTGGCGTACGACTCCGACGGCGGCCGTGCGCTCGCCGGCGCGATCACCTCGCTGATGACCGGCACGTCCTACCGCCGCAGCGCGGAGCTGGCCGGTGTCGTCGGTGCCTACGAGGGCTACGCGGCCAACGTCGACGGCCACCAGCGCGTCATGCGCAAGCACCAGGCGGCCAACGACGAGATCCGCACCAAGCACGCGATGGACATCGCCGTGCAGAAGGAGGCCACCAAGCAGTGGGCGGCCAACCTGAAGATCGGTGAGAAGAACGGCTGGCGCAACTCGCAGGCCTCGGTCCTGGCGCCCACCGGCACCATCGGCTTCATGATGGACTGCGACACCACCGGCATCGAGCCCGACTTCTCGCTGGTCAAGTTCAAGAAGCTCGTCGGCGGCGGCTCGATGCAGGTCGTCAACCAGACGGTTCCGGCCGCGCTGGAGAAGCTGGGCTACACCGGCGAGACGATCGAGGCGATCGTGGAGTTCATCGCCCAGCACGGTCACGTCATCGACGCGCCGGGCCTGCGCCCCGAGCACTACGAGGTCTTCGACTGCGCCGTCGGCGAGCGGGCCATCAAGCCGATGGGCCACGTGCGGATGATGGCGGCCTGCCAGCCGTTCCTGTCCGGCGCCATCAGCAAGACGGTCAACATGCCCGAGACGGCCACGGTCGAGGAGATCGCCGACGTCTACTTCCAGGGCTGGAAGCTCGGCCTGAAGGCGCTCGCGGTCTACCGCGACAACTGCAAGGTCGGCCAGCCGCTGTCCAGCCAGAAGTCGCAGGACGACAAGACGTCGGCCGAGGCGCCCCAGGCCGAGGTCAAGGTCGTCGAGAAGATCGTCGAGAAGCCGATCCGTCGTCGCCTGCCGAAGTCGCGTGCGTCGATCACCACGAGCTTCAGCGTCGGCGGTGCCGAGGGCTACATGACCTCCGGCGCGCACGACGACGGCACGCTGGGCGAGATCTTCCTCAAGCTCGGCAAGCAGGGCTCGACCCTGGCCGGCGTGATGGACGCGTTCAGCATCGCGGTGTCGATCGGCCTGCAGTACGGCGTGCCGCTCGAGACGTTCGTCAGCAAGTTCACGAACCTCAAGTTCGAGCCCGCCGGTCTGACCGACGACCCGGACGTGCGCATGGCGCAGTCGATCATGGACTACGTCTTCCGCCGCCTGGCGCTGGACTACATCGACTTCGACACCCGTTCGGCGATGTCGATCTTCTCGGTCGACGAGCGTCAGCGCTACCTGGACACCGGATCGTACGAGCCGGCCAAGGGTGACGGCACCACGGCTGCCGAGCTGGTCACCGAGGAGCCCGCGGGCCCGTCGGCCCAGGAGGCCGCCGAGCTCAAGGCCGAGGCGCAGATCGCCGACGCCGAGGCGGTCGCGGTCCAGATCGAGACGGCGCGTCCGGCCACCGGCCGGGCGCACACCTCGGCCGAGCTGCTGGAGGAGATCACGGGCGCGGCGGTCGACAGCCCGCTGTGCATGACCTGCGGCACGAAGATGCGGCCGGCCGGCTCCTGCCACGTCTGCGAGGGCTGCGGCAGCACCAGCGGCTGCA
Organism: Aeromicrobium choanae; assembly: GCF_900167475.1. NCBI lineage: Bacteria > Bacillati > Actinomycetota > Actinomycetes > Propionibacteriales > Nocardioidaceae > Aeromicrobium > Aeromicrobium choanae. Next base: position 2,965,839 of record NZ_LT796768.1, read on the forward strand.
GCTGATCGTCCACGAACCGCGGCGCGGTCGTCCCTGGGGAAGGGGACGGCCGCGCCGCTCTCGTGTGTCCGGGGCCGCTCAGCGATGCCGCCTATCCGGCATCGGCACCCGTCAGCGTGCCGCCTCATCGCTGGAGGGACGGTGACGCGTACCTCAGTGGGTCGCGCCGAGCTCGACCAGGAGCACGCCGGCGATGATGAGCGCGATGCCTCCCGACATGAGCGGTGTGAGGGGCTCCTTGAAGAGGACGCGTGACGCGATGGCCGTGAGCGCGACTCCTGCAGCGGCCCAGATGCCGTAGGCGACTCCGAGTCCGAGCCCTTGGTCGAGGGTCAGGGTGAGGAACACGAAGGCCAGGACGTAGCCGAAGGCGACCGTGACGTAGTGGGCGTGGCGCCCGGTGGCGGCCATCCGCAGCGACAGGGTCCCGATGACCTCACAGACGATGGCGGAGGCGAGGAACAGCCACTGCATCAGACGGACTCCTTCGGGTGAGCGCTGCGCTGGGCCTGCTGGGAGCCCAGCTCGACCGTGAGGACGCCGGCGATGATCAGCGCGATGCCGACGCCCATCAGCGCGGTGAGGGTCTCGTCGAAGATGAATGACGACATGACCGCCGTGGACGCCACGCCAAGGGCGCCCCAGATTCCGTAGGCGACGCCGAGGGCCATGCCCTGGCGCAGGACCAGGGCCAGGAGGACGAACGACCCGACGTAGCCGACGACGACCACGGAGTAGAGGGCCGGGCGGTCGAGCGCGCCCTTCAGGGACAGGGAGGCGGTCACCTCGCTGAGGATGGCGGCGCCGAGCAGCAGCCACTTCGTCATGACGTCCCCTCGATGAGCTGATGAGCGAGCGCCCGGACGGCGGCGCGGTCGGAGTCCGACAGGGGGAGGCCGTTGCCGGCGGCGTTGAACCACATGCCGTCGGCGATGAGCCGGACACCGTGGAGCCGGGCTCGTCGCGTGGCGGGGAGGCTGTCGGGGACGGCCACCCACGGGCTGATGCGTTCGTTCCACCGGCTGGTGAGCGTGTCCCGCAGGCGCGGGTCGGCGAACATGACGAGGTCGCCGGAGTCGAAGCGCCCCTCGCACACCCAGTCGAGGTAGGCGATGAGCCGCTCGGTGGCGGACGGGGCCGTCGGGTCCGCGCCCAGCCTGTCCTGGAGGTCACGCTCGTAGCCGTCCATCAGATGGTCGACGACGGCCGTCATCAGCGCCTCCTTCGTGGGGAAGTGGTACATCAGTCCGGGCTTGGTGATCCCCGTGGCGCGCGCGGCGGACTCCAGTGAGATCGCCGCACCGGTCCTGGCCAGCTCGAGCGTGCTCTCGAGGATGTCGTCACGGAGCGAGGGCCGATGGGCGGCAGCGGGTGGGCTCATGACACTTACTTTACCAACCGGACGGTAAAGAAAGCAAGGATCACGGATGGTCTGCGGAGCAGCTGTGTCGCACCTGCCAGCAGACCAGGGGTTGCACCTCGGCGGGACCGGCGGACGATGGGGCCATGGAGCGACTCGTGATCGTCGGAGCAGGACTGGCAGCCGCGAAGGCGGTCGAACGACTGCGTGAGGAGGGCTACGAGGGTTCGGTGACCGTCGTGGGGGCCGAGGACAGGGCCCCGTACGAGCGGCCGCCGTTGTCGAATGACCTGCTGCTGGGCAAGGACACCGACCCGACCGTGCTCGGCGAGTCCTGGTGGACGGAGAACGACGTGCGCCTGCTGACCGGGGCGCGGGCGGCCGAGCTGGACCGCGGGAACGGGCGGGTGCGCCTGGAGTCGGGGGAGTGGCTCGACTACGACCTCGTCGTGCTGGCCACCGGCGCCGAGCCGCGCGTCCCCGACCTGCCCGGTGCCGACCGGGCGCTCTACCTGCGCACCCTCGAGGACAAGGACCGGGTGCTGGAGGCGATCGGCGCCGGCGGTCGCCTCGTGATCGTCGGCGCCGGCTGGATCGGACTCGAGGTCGCCGCCGCGGCGCGCAGCCACGACGTCGAGGTGACCGTGCTCGAGCGCGACGACCTGCCACTGCAGAAGGTGCTGGGCGACGAGCTGGCCACCCATCTGGCGGAGCTGCACCGCTCGCACGGTGTCGACCTGCGGACCGGCGTCACGGTGGAGGAGGTGCTCGTCGGCGCCGAAGGTCCGGTCGGCGTGCGCACGGCGGACGAGACGATCGACGCCGATCACGTGCTGGTGGCGATCGGAGCGGTGCCGTCGGTGGCGCTGGCCGAGGCCGCCGGGCTCGAGGTGGACGACGGGATCGTGGTCGACGAGTGGTTCCAGACCCAGGACGAGCACGTCCTGGCGATCGGCGACGTGGCCAACGCGTGGAACGTCACCCTGCAGGACCGGTTGCGGGTCGAGCACTGGGACAACGCGATCCGCCAGGGACGGGCCGTCGCCGACGTGCTCCTGGGTCGCGACACGGTGCACGACTGGCTGCCCTACTTCTACACCGACCAGTTCGAGTTCTCGATGGAGTACGTGGGCCGCCCGGGATCGCAGGACGCGGTGGAGATTCGGGGCGACCTGGCGGCCAACGAGTTCATCGCCTACTGGCTCGACGCCGAGTCCCGCGTGACCGCGGGCATGAACGTGGGGATCTGGGACGTCAACGAGACGCTGCGCCAGCTGGTGGGCACGACGGTGGACCGCTCGGAGCTGGGCGACCTGCGCTGAGTTCCGGTGAGACCCTTCGACCGCACGTGACTGAAAGCACAGGGCGCAACCCCGCGTTACAGGGGTTTTGCAGTGGTGCATCCAGTGCACGAGTGCATAGAATGCACTTGTGCAATCAGTAGTCGTGAGCCCTCTCGTGGCCGAACGCCAGCGTCAGACCTGGACGGCGATCCACCACGCTGCTGCGTCGGCCGCCCTCGAGTCGGGCCCCGACGCGGTGACCGTCGCGCAGATCGCCGCCGAGGCGGGGATCTCGCCCCGGACGTTCTTCAACTACTTCGAGACCAAGGAGGACGCCATCATCGGCGTCCGTCCGCCGTCGGTCAGCGACGAGACGCTGAGGGCGTTCCGGGACAACACGGGCATGACACCCGTCCTGCGCGTCAGTCACCTCGTGGCAGACGTCGCCGCCAGCACGATCGGCCCGGGCGTCGACCTCGTGCAGCGCCGCCGGCTGGCCGTCGCGTATCCGCGCCTGCGCACCCGGCTCACGCAGGTCTTCACCGACAGCCGCAAGCACGTCGCGTCGCGTCTCGTCGAGGACGTCGAGACGCCCTGGCTCGGCATCGAGAGCCTGCCGACCGACCTGCACCAGGCCCGCGCCCTGATCCTGCTCGCCGGGGCCGTCGTCACGCTCGCGTGGACGACCGACCCCGACCACTTCAACACGCACCGCGCCGCCGCCCTCGAGACGGCCATCGACACCTTCCGGAAGGTCACCTCCACCACGCTATGAGCACCACCATCACCGATCCCCACCAGAAGCGGACCGTCCGTCTCGTCTTCGCCGCGCTCATGCTCGTGATGCTGCTGGCATCGCTGAGCCAGACCGTCCTGTCGACCGCCCTGCCGACGATCGTCGGCTCGCTCGACGGTGCCGACCACATCGCCTGGGTCATGACCGCCTACCTGCTGGGCATGACGGTCACCATGCCGATCTACGGCCGCCTCGGCGACCGGCTCGGCCGCAAGCCCATGCTGCTGCTCGCGATCGTGCTGTTCACGATCGGCTCCCTCGTCGGCGCGCTCGCCCAGGACATGACCGTCCTGATCGCCGGCCGTGCGGTGCAGGGCCTGGGCGGCGGCGGCCTCATGGTGCTGTCGCAGGCCGCCATCGCCGACGTCGTGCCCGCGCGTGACCGCGGCAAGTACATGGGCATCCTCGGCGCCGTGTTCGGGCTGTCCTCCGTCGCCGGCCCGCTGCTCGGCGGCTGGTTCACCGAGGGTCCCGGCTGGCGCTGGACTTTCTGGATCAACGTGCCGCTGGGCGTGCTGGCGTTCGCCGCGGTCGTGATGCTGCTGCAGAAGCCCGCCGTCGAGCGCGCCCGCACCCGCGTCGACTACCTGGGCATGGCGCTGCTGGCCATCGCCACGAGCGCCCTGATCCTCGGAGCGACGTGGGGCGGACACCAGTACGACTGGAACAGCCCGCAGATCATCGGCCTGGCCGTGACCACCGTCGTCGCCGCGATCGCCTTCGTGTTCGCCGAGCGCCGCGCCGAGGAGCCGGTCATGCCGCTGGCGCTGTTCCGCGACCGCAACTTCAACCTCACCACCGTCGGCGTCATCATCCTGGGTGTCGCGATGTTCGGCTCGCTGTCCTACCTCCCGACGTACCTGCAGATGTCGGTGGGCGTCGACGCCACGCACGCCGGTCTCATGATGATCCCGATGATGGGCGGCATGCTCGTCACGTCGATCACGGTCGGCCAGGCCGTGAGCCGCACGGGCCGCTACCGCTGGTACCCGATCGCGGGAGCGCTCGTCACCGGCCTGGGCCTGTTCCTGCTCTCGACGATCGACATCGGCGACTCCCGCTGGGTGATCGAGGGCTCGCTGCTGGTGCTCGGCATCGGCATCGGCCTGGGCATGCAGGTCCTGACGCTGATCGTGCAGAACTCGTTCTCGCACCGGATCGTCGGCACGGCGACCGCCGCGAACAACTTCTTCCGCCAGGTCGGTGGCACCCTCGGTGCCGCGGCGGTCGGCTCGATCTTCACGTCGCGCCTGACGGACTCGCTCAGTACGAGGCTGCCGGCGGCCGGTGGCGGATCGTCCTCGCTGACGCCCGACTCCGTCTCCCAGCTCCCGCAGGAGATCCACGACATCGTGGTGGGCGCCTACAACGAGGCGCTCATGCCGATCTTCCTGTGGCTCGCGCCGCTGACCCTGGTGTCGGCCGTAGTGCTGTGGTTCGTGCACGAGAAGCCGCTGCGCCACACGATCGAGGCGAGCAAGAAGGACGAGTCGATCGGCGAGCAGGCTCTCGATGCCGCCGAGGCGATGACCGGCGCCGAGCGCTGACTCAGCGCACCGCCGCACGGGCGGCGAGTCGCTCCGCGATCCCACTGGATCGGGCGACTCGCCGCCCGATCGCCGTCCGGATGTCCTCGGGCGTGCCGATCACGGTCACCCCGGTGACGGCTCGGGTGATGGCGGTGTAGAGCAGCTCGCGCGTCATGGCGCGCGACTCGGCTCCCGGCAGCAGCACGGTGACGTGGTCGAACTCGCTGCCCTGGCTGCGGTGGATCGTCATTGCGTAGCCGGTCTGCACGTCGGGCAGGCGCGAGGTGGCCAGCTCGCGCACCGGGTCGCCGTCGAGCGCCACCAGGACGTGCTCGTCGCGTGCCACCACCACGCCCGCGTCGCCGTTGAACACCGCGAGCGGGGCGTCGTTGCGGGTGACCAGCACCGGACGGCCGGGGTACCACTCGTCGTAGCCCACGTCGGGCCGCAGCCAGGCGGTGACGTGGTCGTTCCAGGTGGTGGCTCCGTGCGGGCCGTCGCGGTGCGCGCACAGCAGCCGGTGGCGGGCCAGCCGGGCGAGGGCCGTGGCCTCGTCGCCCGACCGTCCCGCGGCGACGAGGTCGCGGGCCAGCGGCAGCAGGGTGGACTCCAGCTCGGCGTGGGCGCGGGCGGGATCGACGAGCCGGATCGACGGCTCACCGGCCGTGAGGAGGTCGACGGCGGTGTCGGCGTCGCCGTCGCGGACCGCGGCGGCCAGCCGGCCGATGCCCGCCCCGAAGCGGTGGCTGCGCGTGAGCCGGACGACGTGCTCAGAGGACCAGCCGGCCACGACGTCGTGCAGCACCGCGCCCGCCTCGACCGAGGCCAGCTGGTCGGCGTCGCCGACCAGGATCAGGCGGGTGTCCGGGCGCAGGGCCTCCAGCAGCCGGGCCACGTGCTCCAGGGACGCCATCGAGGTCTCGTCGACCACGACCACGTCGTGGGGCAGCCGCCGGTTGCGGTCGTGGCGGAACCGCGTGTGGTTGTCGTGGCGCCAGCCGAGGAGGCGGTGCATCGTGGACGAGGGCAGGCCGGTGAGCCACGCGCGTTCGTCGTCGGTGAGGGCGAGGCGCGCGGCCGTGGCGACCACCGCCTCGCGCATGCGCGCGGCCGCCTTGCCGGTGGGTGCCGTGAGCGCCACGCGCAGCGGTCGGCCCAGCGTGGCGAGCGACTGGGCCTGCAGGATCGCCAGCACGCCGGCGACCGTGGTGGTCTTGCCGGTGCCGGGCCCGCCCGTGAGCACGATCGTGGCCACGCGGGCCGCGCGCTCGGCGGCCGCCCGCTGGTCGAGGTGCTCGTCTCCCGGGAAGAGGCGGTCGAGATCGGCGGTGAGCCGCTGCTCGTCGAGCGCCGGGGGCGTCGTGGCGGCCCGGGCCGCGAGGTCGTCGCACAGCGCGACCTCGAGCTCGCGGTAGCGGTCGAGGTAGAGCAGGTCGTGCTCGGCGACGAGCACCCGTCCGAGCCCGCTCGCGCGAACGGCCTCCAGCCACGCCTCGGCATCGGGCCAGGCGAGGCCGGGGACCTCGGGATCCTGGCGCGGGTCGAAGCAGGTGGAGCCGTGGCGGACGGCGCGCAGCGCGAACGCCAGGGCGAGCAACGGCAGGGGAGCGGACTCACCGGTGATCCGTCCGAGTCGTGCGGTCATCAGCGCGTCGCCCGGGGTGAGGACCTCGGCGGCGACGAAGTCGTCGATCGTGGCGTGCGGGGTCATCGGAGGGCCTCCGGCCGGGTGCCGTCGAGCAGGTCGGACAGGGCGATCACCAGCGCGGTGGGCGGCTGCCACGAGAACACCCCGTACGGAACGACCTCGTGCCGTGGGGCGTCAGGCCCGACCATGCCGCGCACGTAGAGATAGAGGACGCCGCCGAGGTGCTCCTGCGGCGCGTACCCACGCACGCGCCACCGCAGGAACCGGTGCAGCACGACGGCGTACAGCAGCGCCTGCAGCGGGTAGGTGCCCGAGTTCATCGCGGTGGCGAGAGCGTCGGGCCGGTAGCCGCCGATCGTGAGCGGCGCGTCGGGTGCGCCGAGCCAGTTGGTCTTGTGGTCGACCACGAGGAAGCGGCCCGACGGCAGCCGCAGCGCGAGGTCGATGGAGCCGGTGAGGTAGCCGCGCAGCGACTGCTCGGCCAGCGCCGGCGAGCGGAGGCGATCGGCGAACGGCCGGATCGGGTCACCAGCGGGAAGGTGCTGCTCGAGCAGGTCGGCCAGGTCGGCGAGCCGGCCCATCGTGGCGCCGGGGTGGTCGCCGCCGCCCATCGGGATCTCGAAGTCGAGCTCCTTGAACTGGCGTTCGGCCAGCACGGTGGCCAGGTCGAGATCGTCGGCGAGCGGGCCCAGCGGCGTCGTGAGGATGGCCTCGAACGCTGCCACGGCGACATCGACGTCGAGTTCGACCGGCCAGAGCGCCAGCTGCTCGCGGACCCGGAGCTCGAGCTCGGCGCGCCGGTCGGGGGCCGTCACGTCGACCTCCTCCAGCACCGCGTGCACGAGGCTGCCGAACGTGGCGCCCTTGGGCAGTTCGGACATCGGCGAGAGCCGCTCGTCGCGTCCGACGTCCGCCACGACGAGGGTCTCGGACTCGTCGGTGGTGCCCTCGGCGTCGGGCTCGCTGCCCACGTGCGGCGTGGACTCCTGCTCCGCGCGGATGAGCCCGGAGTAGGACGTGCGTCGCCACGCGAGGTCGAGGGCGCGGTCGAAGGTGCGCACTCCGAGATCGGCGGTCTCGGCGGGCGGCGGTGGCACGGGACTCGAGCGCTCGGTGACGCGCTCGAGCACGGGGCCACCCCGCTCGCTCCAGCCGCGCAGCACCGACCACGCGGTCGGGTCGTCGGGGGTCGTGACCTCGTCGGGGACCTCCGGGCGGGCCGGGTCGGGCCGGAAGAGCAGGCGGTGCAGGCCGGAGTTGCGGGCGTCGCGCGTGGGCGCCCACCACGCGACGAGCTGCGACTTCGCGCGGGTCATCGCCACGTACGCGAGTCGCAGCACCTCGCCCGCGTCCTCCGCCTGGGCGGCACGCGAGTGGGCGGCGAAGTCGGGGTGACCCGGCCCGCCGACGTCGAGGAACCGGCTGCCGGAGGCGTCGTGGAAGCGCGGGCGCTCGTCGCGGTCGGGCCGCCACCGGTTGAACAGGAACGGCAGGTGGACGATCGGGAACTCGAGGCCCTTGCTGGCGTGGATCGTGAGCACCTGGACGGCCTTCGCGTCGCTGTCGAGGCGCCGGGTGAGCTCGGGCGACTCGCCGGCCTCGGTGCGCCGGCGCCGCAGCCACTGGACGAGTCCGGACAGGCCGAGCCGCTCGCGCAGGGCCACCTCGTGGAGCAGGTGGGCCACGTGGCGCAGGTCGGTCATCCGGCGATAGCCGTCGGGTCGGGCCAGGATGCGCGCGGAGAACACCTCGTCGGTGAGGGACTCCACCACCGCGGCCACGCCGCGGGTGCCCAGCAGGTCGGCGAGGTCGCGCACCCGGGTGGCGATCGCGTCGGTGAGACGGTCGCCGCCCGCGACGAGGCTGGAGGCGTCGTGACCGAGCAGGTCGGTGAGGGCGGCCGCGCGGACGAGGCCGGACCGTTGCGGGGACTCCATCGCCTCGAGGAGCGTGAGCCAGTCGTCGGCGGCCTGGCTGACCAGGACGTTGCTGCCGCCGCCGAGGACGGCGGGGATGCCGTGCCGGGCGAACGTGCGCCGGACGAGGTCGGCCTCGACGCCCGTGGCGACCAGGACCGCGATGTCGCCCGCGGCCACCGACCTGACCTCGGCGCCCGTGTCGTAGGCGGCGCCGGACGCCAGCGCCTCGGCGACGTCCACCGCGAGGTCCTCGACGATCCGCTGGCGCGCGAGGGCGACCGGCAGGTCCTGGGAGTCCTCGAAGTCCTCGCGGTCGAGGACGCGCAGCCGGAAGGCGGCCGGGTGCGGCAGGCCCGAGAGGCGGCTGCCCTCGTGCTGGGCCCGCACGGGCCGGACGGCGATGTCGGGATGCCCGAGCTGGGCCCCGGCGAAGGTGGCGCCGAGGGCGTCGACCAGCGGAGCGTCGCTGCGCCAGTTGATCGGCAGCGTGCGGCGCTCGGTGGCCGTGGCTGCCGCCCGCAGGTACGTCTGGACGTCACCGCCGCGGAAGGCGTAGATCGCCTGCTTCGGGTCGCCGATCAGCACGAGCGTGGCCACACCGCTGAACGCCCGGTCGAGCACGTTCCACTGGACCGGGTCGGTGTCCTGGAACTCGTCGACCAGGACGACGCGCCAGCGGTTCCGCATCAGCGTGCGGGCGGGGGAGTCGGGGTCCTCGAGGACGCTCTCGAGCCGCCGGAGCAGGTCGTCGTAGTCGAGCAGGCCGAGCTCGCGCTTGCGCTGGTCGAGCCGGCGGCGCACGGCCCCGGCGAACCGCACCCGGACCCCGGCCGGCGAGTCGGGGTCGGCGTCGGCGGGCACGAGCGCCGCGTGCGGGTCGGCCACGACCGCATGGGCCAGCGTCCGGGCCTGGCCGTGCGAGAGTGCGGGGCCGTCCTCGTTCGCGTACTTGGCCACGTAGAGGTCGTCGACGATCTGGTCGACCAGCTCGGTGAGGTCGTCGGTCAGCTCGGCCGAGCCGTCGGAGTCGCCGGCGGTGCCGAGGCTGCGCAGCACCGTCTGGCAGAACTGGTGGGTGGTGGCGATCGTGGCGCCGTCGAAGTCGGCCAGCGCCGCGCGCAGCCGGGCCCGCCGGGCGACGAGCTCGGGCTCGGGCACGTCGACGAGGAGACGCAGGAGCGGGTCGTCGCCCGCGCGATGGGCGGCCGGGTCGCTGAGGGCGGCCTCGGCCGTGACCAGCTGGTCGCGCACGCGCTCGCGCATCTCGCGGCTGGCGGCACGACCGAAGGTGATCACCAGCAGCTCGGGCAGCGTGACGACGTCCTCGGCGACGTACCGCGCGACGAGCGCGCCGATGGTCCAGGTCTTGCCGGTGCCGGCGCTGGCCTCGAGCAGGGTGGTGCCCTGCGGCAGCGGGTCGGTGATGTCGAACGCGCTCAGCTCGGGCGCCGTCAGGGGCAGGTCACTCACAGCTGAGCCTCCTGCTGGTGGTCGAGAGCGCCGTCCCACAGCCGGGCGGCCAGGGCGGTGAACCCGCCGGCGACGAGCGTCTCGAACGGTGCCTTGGGTCCCCAGACGCGGACGATCTCCTCGGCGTCGCGGTCGGCGGGCGGGCCGAACGCCTTGGCCTCCCGCTGCCACTCGCGGGCGGCGATGCGAGCCGCGGCCTGGGGCCCGCGCGTCCGCTGCTGGAACGCGAACAGGCGGGCGAGCTCGACGGGCAGCGGCAGGGGACGCTGCAGGCCGTCGTCGCGCAGGTCGACGAGATCGGCGAGCAGGCCCAGGGCCTCGTCGCGGCTGGCGGGGGAGCGGGTGACGAACTGGGCGGTGCCGCGGCCCACCTTGCCGGCGAGGTGGGCGACCCAGGGGACCTCGGGCCGCTGGAGGCTCAGTGCCAGCAGCCGGACCCAGTCGCGCAGCCGGTGCCGGCCGTGGACGGTGGAGTAGGAGACGGTGACGAGTCGGTCCTCGTGAACACCCTCGACCGTGCCGGTGAGGCGTCTCCCGTCGGGCAGGGCGATGTCGACGTCGACGGACTCGGCGTCGCCCGCGCGCAGCGCCGTGGTGCCGCCGACGAGCGTGGCGACCCGCGTGCCGACGTCGTTGCCGACGGCCTCGCCGAGGCGGCCCGGCGGCATCATCCCGGCTCGCCAGACCGCCGACCACGCGTCGGCCGGTGCCACGCCGCGCACCGCGTCGTCGAGGAGGCGCTGCCCGATCCGCCAGCGCTCGAGCCCGTCGAGCGTGATGGGCAGGTCCTCGTCGAGGAGCTGCTCCTCACCACGCAGGAGGACGTCGAGCCGCTGGCGCCAGAATCCGCGCACCGGGTTCTGCACGAACGCGATGAGGTCGGCCAGCGCCAGGTCCTCGCGTGGCGCGGCCGGCAGCGGTTCGGGCAGGAAGGGGGCGGGCTCGGTCCGGGGCCGCAGGCTCGCGCGCGCCCCGGCCAGTGCCGCGGGATCGAAGCTGAAGGGCCGGGGATCGCCGGTGACCGCACCCGGTCGCAGGTTGCGCGGGTCGAACGGCTGCAGCGGGTGATGCGTGACGACGTCGGTCTCGCCGGCCGTGCGGCGGACCTGGTCGAGCAGCTCGCCCAGCGGGACGGCCGGCGGGCGCGCCTGGCCCCGGTGCTCGTCGGCGCCCGTGTAGGTCACCACGAGTGTCTCGGTGGCGGACATCACGGCGTCGAGCAGGAGCTGGCGGTCCTCGGCGCGCGCGTCGCGCTCGCCGGTGAGCGGCCGGCGGGCGAGTGCGTCGTCGCCGTCGACGTGGGTGGCGCGGGGGAAGGTGCCGTCGTCGAGGCCGACGAGGCACACCACGCGGTGCGGCACCGAGCGCATCGGCACCATCGTGCAGACGGTGAGGCTGCCCGTGCGGAAGTTGGCCCGCGAGGGGCGTCCCGCCCAGCGCTCGCGCACCATCGTGAGAACCTCCCCGGGCCGCAGCACGGTGGTGTCGTCGTCGAGGCGCTCGAGCTCGCGGTCGACCTGCTGGCGCTGCCAGGCGTCGCGCAGCGGGACCTCGGCGAGGTCGGTGAGCATCGCGTCGATCCGCTCGGACCACTGCGCCATCGTGGCGCTGCCGGCGAACGCGTCGACCGCGCGCTCCAGGCCGTCGAGGAACGTGACCAGCCGGCCGGCCAGGTCGACGTCGCCACTGGGCACGTCGTCGAGCGGCAGCACCTCGGCGACGAGGCGGGCCGGGTCCTCGGTGGCGGCCACGCCGGCGACGAGGCGGTCGAGGCCCGTGCGCCACGTGTTCTGCTCGACCCGCAGGCCGAACCGCTGGCGGTGGGGCCCGTCGAAGCCCCAGCGGACCCCGCTGGACTCGATCCACCCGGCGATGCGCTCGATCGCGTCGTCGTCGAGGTCGAAGCGGTGCCGGATGGGCTCGGCACCGAGCAGGTCGAGCACCTCGGCGTTGGTGGCGCGCCCGCGCCGGGCCAGCTCGAGCACGGCCGCCGTGAGGCCGAGGAGGGGATTGGTGCGCGACGCGGCACGGTCGGCGAGCATGACGCGCAGCCGGTGGCCCGGGTGGTGGGGCGTGTCGCCGAGAATCTCGGCCTGCCCGAACGCCGCGTGGAACAGCGGTGCGTAGGACTCGATGTCGGGGACCATGACGAGGACGTCTCGCGGCTCGAGCGTGGGGTCGTCCTGCAGCAGCCCCACGATCACGTCGCGGAGCACGTCGACCTGACGGGCGCGACCGTGACAGGCGTGCACCTGGACGCTGCGGTCGTCGGCCTCGGGGGCGGGTCCGGCCGAGCCCGGGCGATCCGCCGCGACGTCGGCCTGGAGGCGGCCCAGCAGCGTGCCGGGTCGCTCCACGCCCAGCGGGGGGTGCACCGTGGCCCGCGGCGCCACCGCCGCGAGGGATCTCTGGAGCTCGCGGACGTCGCGGCCGAGGGCGGCCAGCAGCGGGTTCCGCAGCAGCTGGGCGGTGTCGTCGGCCTCACGCGTGACGATGTCCGCGGTGTCGGTGAGGCGGTCCCACGCGCCGGGGGAGGGATGCGGCAGCCACAGGTGCACGTCGCGGTGCTCGGCCAGCGCCGCCAGCACCTGCAGCTCGCCGAGGGGAAGGCGGTTGTGGCCGAAGAGGTTCACGCGGGAGGGCAGGCCGACGGCGTCGGGCGAGCCGGCCAGCGCGGCGATCGTGGCGGCGATGCGCTCGTCGGGGGATGGAGCGACGACCTGCGCTCGCACGCGGCGCCAGACCTCGGCCTGCCAGCGGACGTCGGCCGGCAGGGGCGCACCGGTGCCGTCCTCGTCGCGCCCGGCCGACCAGGCCTCGGTCATCGCGGGGCGCTGGCGGGCGTAGGCGTGCAGGCGCGCGGCGAGCGATCGGGCGACGCCCAGCCGGCGGTCGATGCGCAGCTCGCGCTCGAGCCCGGCCCGGCCCTGCCCGAGGTGGCGCGCGACCGCCGCGAGCCACGGCTCGTCGAGGCCGGCCTCGATCACCTCGAGCACCGGCCACACCAGCGCGTCGGGCCGCCACGGGTCCTGGTCGTCCTCGCCCACGAGCTCGGCGACGATCGAGTGCGGCCGCGCGAACCGGACGCCCGCGGTGACTCCGTCGCCGCCACCGGGCGACGCGCCCAGCCGGTGGCTCAGTCGCTGGGACAGCCACCGCTCGGTGCCGAGTGCCGCGACCACGACCAGCTCGGTGGCGAACGGATCGTCCGTCGGCTCGGCCAGCAGCGTCGCCAGGCCGTCGGCCAGCACGTCGGTGCGCTCGGCGCGATGCAGGTGGAAGGTCATGTCGGGCTCAGTCTGCCGTGTCGGTCCGACACCGGGCGGACCATGCGGGGTTTCCTGTCGCCATGCGGGGGAAGTTTCCCCCGCATCGTGAGGGATTCCCCGGTGAACAGGGGAAACTTCGACCGTTCGCACCAAAGATCGTGAAACCGCGTCATGGGGTGACGTGAGCGGCGTCTCATGGACATGAGCAGAAGGACGGTGCGCAGCGTGGACCCGCTGTCGCGCCCCAGGTTGACGGTCGTCCGCGGCGATGCCGCCGAGGTGCCGGAGCAGTCCACGGACCGGGCGGACGCCACCGACGTCCTCGCCTCGATCCTCATCGACGCGTTCGGGGACCGGGTGCTGTTCCTGTTCCACCGGCGCATCCCCGGCCAGACCGGCGACCTGCCGGTCATCGCCGTCACCTCGACCGGCGTGCACCTGATCGAGCCGCGGTGCTACCCGGGCAAGAAGGTCCGAGCGTGTCGCGACGGGAGCACGTTCGAGATCGACGGGGTGCGCCACACGCGCCTGGCCGAGCAGATGGCCGAGCACGCGGAGGCGCTCCAGGCCGCCGTCTCGACGGGTCCCCTGCCCGACGCCCCCGTGTACACGAACTACTGCTTCGTCGAGGGCGAGCTGCCGATGCGGCCGCTCGAGGTCGACGGCGTGCGGGTGCTGTCGGTCCGCTCCACGCTGCGCCGGCTCCGGTCGGGCGGCCCCCTGGACGAGCGCGAGGTCGAGGCGCTGCACCGCGACCTGGCGCGCAGGCTGGTGCGTTCCTGACGCACGAAACGACGATGGGGCGGCCTCTCGGGTCCGCCCCATCGTCGTTTCCGGGTGTTGCACCTCAGGCGATCAGTGGTCGAGCGCCTTGCCCTCCGCGCCCGCACCGGTGAGGGCACGGACCTCCATCTCGGCGGCCTTGTACTCCAGGTGCTCCTTGCTGGTGAGCGTGCCCAGGATGCCCAGCAGGAACGAGGCCGGGATCGAGACCAGGCCCGGGTTCGCCAGCGGGAACCACGACCAGTCGTTGTCGGGGAACATCGCGGTCTCCGAGCCCGACACCGCGGGGCTGAAGATGATCAGCCCTACGGTGATGATCAGGCCGCCGTAGATGCTCCACAGGCAGCCGCGGGTGTTGAACCGCTTCCAGAACAGCGAGTAGAGGATCGTCGGCAGGTTGGCCGAGGCCGCCACCGCGAACGCCAGCGCCACCAGGAAGGCGATGTTCTGGCCGTTGGCCGCGATGCCGCCGAAGATCGCCACGATGCCGATCACGATGGCCGCGATGCGGGCCACCTTCACCTCCTGGCCGTCCGGCGCGTCGCCGCGGTGGATCACGTTCGCGTAGATGTCGTGCGCGAACGAGGCCGATGCGGTGATGGTGAGGCCTGCGACGACCGCGAGGATCGTCGCGAACGCCACCGCCGACACGATGCCCAGCAGCAGGGTGCCGCCCAGCTCGTAGGCCAGCAACGGTGCCGCCGAGTTGGCCGCGCCGGGTGCCGCCGCGATCCGCTCGGGGCCGACCAGCGCCGCGGCGCCGTAGCCCAGGGTCAGGGTGAACAGGTAGAACAGGCCGATCAGCCAGATCGCCCAGACCACGGACTTGCGGGCCTCCTTGGCCGTCGGCACCGTGTAGAAGCGCATCAGGATGTGGGGCAGGCCCGCGGTGCCGAGCACCAGGGCGACGGACAGCGAGATGAAGTCGATCTTCGTCACGCCGTCGAGGCCGTACTTCTTGCCCGGCTCCAGCGAGGCGCCGGCGGCAGCGCCGTCACCGAGGAGGTCGGAGAAGTTGAAGCCGTACTGGGCCAGGACCCACACGGTCATCAGCAGTGCGGCGCCGATCAGCAGGATCGCCTTGATGATCTGGACGTAGGTGGTGCCCTTCATGCCGCCCACGAGGACGTAGACGATCATCAGCGCGCCGACTCCGGCGATGACGAGGGCCTGGCCGAAGGAGTCGTTGATGTTCAGCAGCAGCGCCACGAGGCCGCCGGCGCCGGCCATCTGGGCCAACAGGTAGAAGAAGGAGACGACCAGCGTCGAGACCGCGGCGGCGGTGCGGACGGGCCGCTCCTGCATGCGGAAGCTCAGCACGTCGGCCATCGTGAACCGGCCGGTGTTGCGCAGCAGCTCGGCCACCAGCAGCAGCGCGATCACCCAGGCGACCAGGAAGCCGATGCTGTACAGGAATCCGTCGTAGCCGGTGAGGGCGATGGCGCCGGCGATGCCCAGGAACGAGGCCGCCGAGAGATAGTCGCCCGAGATGGCGAAGCCGTTCTGACGCCCGGTGAAGGACGCGCCGGCGGTGTACATCTGCGAGGTGCTCTTGTTGGTGCGGCTGGCCCGGATGACGAACACCAGCGTCAGCACGACGAACGCCGCGAAGATGGCGATGTTCAGGGCGGTGTTGCCGACCTGCTCCGACTCGGTCGCCTGCGCGAGGGAGGTCAGGGAGGTGGTGATCATGCGAGGCCCTCGGCTTCCATCTCGGCACGGATCTTCGACGAGCGCGGGTCCAGCTCGCGGTCGGCGTAGCGGACGTACGCCATCGTCACGGCGAACGTGGCGACGAACTGCAGCAGGCCGAAGATGAGACCGACGTTGATGTTCCCGAACACCTTCTGGCTCATGAAGTCCACGGCGTAGGTCGAGGCGAAGACGTAGATGAAGTAGAAGACGAGGGCGGCAGCGGTCGCGGGAAGCACCCAGTTGCGGTGCTTGCGCTTCAGCTCTTGGAACTCAGGTGACGCGAGGACGGCGATGTACGCCGCCTCCCGGTCGGTCGGCCCGGAGGCCGAGTCGGATTCGGTCGGATTGCTCACAGCAACACCTCCACGGTGATGGGACATCGTGACCGACGTCACAGTGATCGCGGTCACATCCGACGCTAGGGGTGGCGTGGGTGGGCGGCGATCAGGGCGCGGCGCGCATGCGACGAGCGTCCGGATCCTGCGACGAACGGTCGTCGCTCATGCGTCGAGCGGGGCTCGGCGGCGATCAGTCGGCGTCGACGGGACCCGCGAGCTGCGCCTCGAGACGGGGGAGGGCCTCCGGACCGAGACGGGCCACGTGGTGGCCGGCGTGCAGGAGGAAGCGCGCCTGGTGCCGCAGGGTGGAGGGCATCGGGGGCAGCTCGCGCTCGGCTTCTCCCAGGGCGCCGGCGACGTGGGCGCCCATGCGATCGGGTCCGAGCGACTGATCGCGGGCGTCCACCAGTCCCAGCCCGGCTCCGGTCTGGGCGGCACTGCGCAGCAGGTCGACGGTGTGCGGCAGGTCCTCGGGGGAGGCGTCCAGCGCCAGCAGCGGCAGCAGGCGAGCCGTCAGCAGGTCCGCGACCTCGTGGGCCTCGGGAGTGAAGGCCGCGTCGAGTCCCAGCCGGTGCGTCGTCGCGGCGCCGAACCCGTTCCGGGCGGCGGGGTCGGCGGCCGGCCAGGTGCTTCCGTCGAGGGTGGGGACGGCGAGCGCGACGTAGCGCTCGCGGTGCCGACCGCGTGTGAACCAGCCCACACTCGCATCGTACGCAGGACACCCCGACGTGACCCATGGAAGAAATGTGACGAGAGTTGCGTCATGAGGCGCGTGAAGCGGCGTCTCACGGTCACACGGCGGGAGCTGAGCCGTGAGCGGCGGACGAAGGGAGGGCGGGACGCATGAAGGTGGAGCGCATCTGGTGGCGCGAGATCGGCGCCGAGGACTACTTCACGATGGAGAAGTCCTCGCGAGGCCTCCGCGGCAGGACGACTCTGGAGATCCGCCAGATCCCGGACCTCATGGAGTTCGTCGGCCTGGACCGCAACATCTCGCCGGAGGCGTGGCAGGACGTGCGCATCGTCCCGCGCGTCGTGGGCGATCCCGACGTGTCGGCCCCCCTCGTCTTCAAAGCCCACCGCAGGCACGGCGTGTACGAGCTCCACGCCCAGAACCGCAACGACGAGCGCCACGAGCGCCACCCCGCCTGGCTGCCCCTCCACGGCTGGCCGGACCTGCGCATCCCCACCTCGGTCGAGGATGCCAAGGCGGTCCTGGCCGAGCTCGGCGGGCTGCACGTGTACGTCGCGCGCACCCAGTCGGGCCAGTACTTCGCCGGGCACACCACCGGAGCCTCCCTGCCGGCCGGCTGGCCGGCCTCCTGCCAGCCCCTGTTCACCGGCTCGGAGTCGGGCGTCATCACCGTCGGCAGCGGATCGGTGCAGACGCTGACCCCGCTCGCGCGCAAGATCCTCGACGCCTTCCGCGACCGCAAGAGCGTGCTCGTCTACGGCCCGCCCGCCACCGGCAAGACCCACGCCGTGGCCCAGGTCCGCCAGATCCTCGACGACGCGTGGACCGGCGGCGAGGCCGTCGAGATCGACCCGCACCGCATCGACCAGCCGTTCACGTCGGGGTTCGAGGCCTCGCCGATCGCGCCCCCCGTCATCACCGACTGGGTCACCTTCCACCAGGACTACGGCTACGAGGACTTCGTCGTCGGCCTGCGCCCCACCGGCGAGGGCATCCGCCTCGCCCCGTTCGCGGGCCGCCTGCTCGACCTCGCGATCCGCCTCGACCGCCAGGGCCGCGGCTCGGCGCTGCTGGTGATCGACGAGATCAACCGCGGCAACGTCCCGAAGATCCTCGGCGACTTCATGACCTTCATGGACACGTCCTACCGGCGCGGTCGCGACGGCGACTCCCGCTCGGCGATCCCGGTGAACCTGCCGAAGGTGCAGCGCAGCCCCACCGGCGACCCCGTGACCGAGCCGATCTGGATGATCTCGGGCGACTCCTACATGCTGCCCCAGCCGTGGACGTTCCCGTACGACGTGAACATCCTCGCCACGATGAACTCGGTGGACCGCGCGGTCGCCCCGCTGGACTCGGCGATCGGCCGGCGCTTCGAGCGCATCGACGCCTACGCCGACCTCGACTTCCTGGCCCAGCACCTGGGGGTCAGCATCGAGATCGCCACCGCCCCCGACATCGATGCCGGGCACTGGACGCCCCAGGCGGCGGCCGTGGCGCTGCTGGGCTACCTGAACGACGAGATCACCGAGCGCCTCGGGCAGGACTACGAGCTCGGCCACCTCTACTTGTGGAACATCGCGACGTGGGAGGACCTCCAGCGCGTGTGGGACCACGACATCTGGCCGCAGATCCGGGACCGCTTCGGCGCGCGCCCGGACCAGCTGGCCGACCTGTTGCGCGTGAACTCGCGCAATGCTCCGCCGAACTACCCCTTCCGTACGCGGACGCTGACGGGCCGTGCCCTGGCCGTCGACTCCTTGATGGGCCAGTCCCACGAGGACACCGCGATCGCTCTCGACTTCCTGGTGCGTGGATGATGATGATGACCGGACAGACCCTGCTCGAGGGCGGACCCGCCCAGCCGTTCACGGGCACCGCCGCCGACCTCGACGAGCTGCGGCTCCGATCGACCGAGCTGGCCACGCGCCTCAACCTGACCGAGGAGCCGTTCGTCATCGACGACGCGGCCGGCACGATCCAGGTCCGTGGCGTGGCGGGCTTCGTCGCCCTCGGCGACTCGACGATCGAGATCATGCCCCACGTCCTGCGTCACGACCCGGGCTGGCGCGTCTCGATGCTGACGATGCTGACCACGGTCCACCACCTCGAGTGGGTGCCCCGAGTCGATCGCGGTTCGCGCCACGCGGGCCTGTCCGACCTCCTCGGCATGATCGTGGCCGGCGCCATGGGCCGCGCGTCCTCCGAGGGAGTGCCACGCACCTACGTCGAGCGCACCGCCGTCACGCCCTCGATCCGCGGTCAGGTCGACGCGGGCCGGATGTGGCGCCGGGTCGTCGATCCCTACAGCGTCGACTGCCGCTTCTCCGAGTTCGTGTCCGACGGCCCGGTCACCTCCTCCCTCAAGTGGGCGTGCGGTGAGCTGGCCGGTGCCGTGCAGCAGCCGTGGCTCGAGTCCGAGCTGCGGGCGTACGCCGACCTCTTCCCCGAGGCCTCGCGCGACCTGCCCCCGCCGTCGGTCATGGACGGGCTCCAGCTGACGCCGCAGTTCGGCTTCCTCAGCGACGCGCTCGACGTTGCGCGCGTGCTCTCGATGGGTCCGCAGAACGGCACCAGTGGCCGTGCCGACGGTCCCACCCGCGCCTTCCTCTGGAGCACCGAGAAGCTGTTCGGCGACTTCGTCCAGGAGGTCGCCGAGCGGGCCGCCAAGGGGGCCGGCTTCACCGCGTACCGCGGCTCGCGGGGCCGGCGGCTCAACGACGTGAACGCCGCGGAGGGTGCGGTGGACACGGTGGTCGAGTCCGACTCCGAGCTCGTGGCCGTCTCCGTGTGTGCGCAGGAGTACACCGAGGACCTCGCCGACCTGCTGTCCATCGGCCTCATCGCGGCCGGTCGGGAGCTCGGCGCCTCCGACATCGCCATCGTCTTCCCCGCCAGCATGGGCCTGCGCCCCGGTACCCAGCTGCGCGTGCGCGAGCCCGGAGGCCCGTCGATGCTGCACCTGCTCACCGTCGACCCCTCGGGGCTGGGGGAGCACGGCGGCATGGCGCGCGTCCTGAACGAGTTCGAGCTCGACCTGTCGATGGTGCTCACCATCGCGCAGCGCCGTCCCGTCGGATCGCGCCGCCTCGGCGGCACCGCCTGATCGCCTGATCTCGATACACCGTCTCGCTGCGCTCGCCGGCACTCGATCGCCGAGTCGGAACCCGGTGATCGAGTAGCTGGCGAGCGCAGCGAGCCGCGTATCGAGATCGCGCTCAGTGGCGCAGCTGCACCAGGACCTCGAGCTCGGCGTCCGTGAGCTCGGTCAGGGCGGCCTCGCCGGCATTGACGACGGCGTCGGCCAGGGCGCGCTTGGCGCTGATCAGCTCGGCGATCGACTCCTCGATCGTGCCCTCGGCCACGAGGCGGTGCACCTGCACGTTCTTCGTCTGGCCGATGCGGTGCGCCCGGTCGGTGGCCTGGTCCTCGACGGCGGGGTTCCACCAGCGGTCGTAGTGGACCACGTGGTCGGCCCGGGTCAGGTTCAGGCCGGTGCCCGCGGCCTTCAGCGACAGGACGAAGACGTCGGTCTCGCCTTCCTGGAACGCGTTCACCATCTGCTCGCGGCGTGACACGGGCGTGCCGCCGTGCAGGAAGTCGTGCCGGACCTTGCGCTCGCCCAGCCGGCGGGCGAGCAGGCGCCCCATCTGCGCGTACTGCGTGAACACGAGCGCGGCGCCGCCCTCGTCGACGATCTCCTCGACCAGCTCGTCGAACGTCTCGAGCTTGCCCGAGCGGCCGGTCAGGCGCGCCTCCGGCTCGTGCAGGAACTGCGCCGGGTGGTTGCAGATCTGCTTGAGCTGCGTCAGCAGCTTCACGACCAGGCCGCGACGGCGGATGCCGGTGGAGTCGGCGATCTCCGACATCGTGCGCTGGACGACCGCCTCGTAGAGGCCGACCTGCTCGCGGGACAGCGGCACGCGGTGGTCGGTCTCGATCTTCGGCGGCAGCTCCGGCGCGATGCCGGGATCGGTCTTGCGGCGGCGCAGCACGAAGGGGCGGATGAGCTGCGAGAGCCCGGCCGCGCGCTCGGTGTCGTGATCGCGCTCGATCTGTCGCGACCACTCGCGCCGGAACTGCTCGCGCGTGCCGAGCAGACCCGGCGTGGTCCAGTCGAGCAGCGCCCACAGCTCGCCGAGGTGGTTCTCCACGGGGGTGCCCGTCAGTGCCATGCGGGCCTCGGAGTCGATCCGGCGCAGCGCCTGCGCGGCGCCGCTGCCGGGGTTCTTCACGTGCTGGGCCTCGTCGGCGACCACGAGGTTCCACCGGTGGCGGCGCAGCTCCTCGACGCTGGAGCGCATCGTCGCGTAGGTCGTCACGACGAAGCCGGACTTGGCGTCGGCGAGGCTGCGGCGCGGGCCGTGGTAGCGGTAGACGGGCACGCCCGGTGCGAAGCGGGCGATCTCGCGCTCCCACGTGGCCAGGACGGAGGCGGGGCAGACGACGAGGGTGGGCTCGGGGGAGTCCAGGTGCAGGTGCAGCGCGATCAGCATGAGCGTCTTGCCCAGGCCCATGTCGTCGGCCAGGATCCCGCCCAGCCCGAGGTCGACCAGCTGGCTCATCCAGCGCAGGCCGCGCAGCTGGTACTCGCGCAGCTGGCCGTCGAGCGAGTCGGGCTGGGCGGCCGGGGTGATGTCCACGTCCTGCTCGGCCAGCCGGCGCCGGACGTCCTCGAGCCAGCCCACGGTGTCGACCTCGGTCTCGAGGCCGTCGATCTCGAGGCTGCCGGTGACCGCGGCGCGCAGGGCCTCGCCGGGATCGAGGGTGCGGCCGTGCCCGGCCAGCACGCGGGCCACCTGCTGCTGGTCGACCATGACCCAGCGGTCGCGCAGGTGCAGCATGCCGGACTGCGACTCCGCGAGCTGCTCGACCTCGGCGCGGCTGAGGTGCTCGCCACCGACCGACACGCTCCAGTCGAAGCGGAACAGCTGGTCGGAGGTGAAGGCCCGGGGCCGGTCGTGGTCGCGCTCGAGGCGCGGCTCCTCGCGGTCGACGCGGCTGACGACGCCGGTGGCGCGCACGTCGTGGCGCAGGCCCTCGGGCCAGTCGATCTCGATGCGGTTCGCCAGCGCGGCCACCTGGGGACGGCCCTGGCCGAGCTCACCCAGTTCTTCGGGAGTCACCCGGACCCGGCCCTCGCGGGCGAGCTGCGCGGCGGGCGGCCAGCTGACGGCGAGGCGCTCGAGCATCGCGACGAGCGCCGGTCGCGCCGCGGGACCGAGGTGGTGGTCGTCGCGGGTCAGCACGGTCGGGGCGGGGACCGAGGCGCGGTTCATCGCCTGCGGGCGGACGTGGAGCTCGAGGTCGGCCATCGCGTCGGCCTGCTCGGAGAGCGTGACGTCGAGCCGGTAGGAGAAGCTGGTCGGCCGCTCGATCGTGGGCCGCGGCTGCTCGGTCTCGCGCCGCCGCTGGGGCGTGGTGGCCACGGCAGGCGCGCCGGCGACGAGGGCCGCCAGGAACGCGCGGATCGACGCCTGCCCCTCGGCGGGCGTGGGGCCGACGGCGCGGCCCGCGTCGAGCATCTGCTGCATCTCGGAGGATCCGGGGGAGGCGAGCGTGCCGGTGGCCATGAGGCGCAGGGCGATGATCGAGGGCGTGGCCCAGGCACGCACGCTCGGGTCGGCGGTGAGGGCTCGGATCCCGCCACTCAGGGGGCCGACGGCCTCGTTGGCGGTGGCCTCCACGGGGCCTCGGGGCGTGTCGAAGACGAAGGTCGAACGCGTCGGGTCGTCGGGGTCCTGGACGAACCTGACCGGGTGCCGCAGTGCGATCTGCAACTCGGTCGGCGTGGCCATCCCTCCATTCTCGCGCACCCCTTCAAATGACGATCCATGTGGTATAGTTGAATCATCAACTAACAGGAGTCGACGATGAACCTGCGTCCCGAGACGGTCCCCACGCACGCGCTCTCCGACCTCACGAACCGCCTCGTGCCCAGCCCGCGCATGCCGGTGCTGTTCGTCGGCCACGGCAACCCGATGAACGCCCTCGCCGACAACTCCTTCACCCGCGAGTGGGAGCGCGTGGGCGCCGGACTGCCCTCCGCGCAGGCCATCGTCGTGATCAGCGCGCACTGGCTCACTCCCGGCGGAACGCACATCACCGACGCTCCCCGCAACCCGATCATCTACGACTTCGGCGGCTTCCCCGACGAGCTCTACCGGGTGCAGTACGAGACCCACGGGGACGAGCGGGTCGCCCGCATCCTGGCCGAGCACCTGGTCGAGTACGAGGCGCGCCTCGACAGCCAGTGGGGCCTCGACCACGGCACCTGGAGCGTGCTGAAGTTCCTCGCGCCCGCTCCGCAGGTGCCGGTGCTGCAGATCAGCATCGACTACTCGATGCCCCTGCCGCGGCTGTACGAGTTGTTCGGCCGCCTGCGCGACCTGCGCCGCCGCGGGGTCGTCTTCATCGGCAGCGGCAACATCGTGCACGCGCTGAACCGCGTCCGCTGGGGCGGCGGCCCGGCGTGGGACTGGGCGCAGGAGTTCGACGCCCAGACCGCCGACGCGCTGGCGACGCGCGACGTGGCCAAGCTCGTGGACCCGTACCGCACATGGTCGGCCGCACGGATCGCCGTGCCGACCGACGACCACTACCGCCCGATGGTGGCGGCGCTGGGCCTGCTCGAGCCCGACGAGGAGATCGGCTTCTTCAACACCGAGATCGACATGGGCTCGGTTGGCATGCGCTCGTTCATCACGGCTGCGTGACGTCCCAGCCGGCGAGCACGGCGGCGGTGAAGCCGTCGAACGTGAGGTCGTCGGGTCCCGCGGGCTTCGGCCCGAGGCGTACCGCGACCACGTCCTGCGACGGCACCACCGCGAGCAGCTGGTTGCCCCACCCGAGCGCCCAGAAGGCGTCGGTGGGCACCGAGGGTGCCAGCCGGCCCCGGAACGGCTCGCGGTCGACGTCGAAGCCGGCCGCCCGCCGCACCTCGACGACGCGGCCCTCGGCGTTGTTCCACCACAGCAGGCCGTAGGCGGCGTTGCCCTCGGCCGAGGTCGTGACCAGCATGGACACCGCCTCGGCCGACAGGATGCGGCGCCCCTCGAACTCCCCGCCGTCACGCATCATCACGCCGAGCCGGGCCAGGTCGGCGCACGACGAGACGATCCCGGCGTAGGTCGTCAGCCGGCCCGCGCCGTCGCGGTTCCAGCTGGTGTCGGCCAGTCCCAGGGGCTCGAACAGCCGATCGCGCGCGAACGCCTCCGCGTCGCCGACGGCCGACTCCAGCACGGCCGACAGCACCTGACTGGCGAGGTTGTCGTAGCGCCATGCGGTGCCCGGCGGGTCCTGCTGGCCCACGGCCAGGGCGGCGGCGGTCTGATCGCTCGCGCCGATCATCGCCCGGTCGAGCGCCTCGGACCACTCGCGTCCCGAGGTCATCGACATGAGGTGCCGCACCGTGACGTCGCGCGACTCGTCGGGCCACTCGGGCACGAGGCGGGCGACCGGGTCGTCGAGCTCGAGTGCGCCGTCGGCCGCGGCGACCGCGAGGAGCACGCCCACCACGGACTTCGTGATCGAGTAGACGCGCCGCGTCGCGTGCCGCGAGCCGGCGGGGTGCTCGTGGACGACCTCGTCGCCACGCAGCACGAGCGTGCACGTGGAGGCGCTGGAGTCGACCAGTCGGTCGAGCTCACCGAAGTCGGGCGGGGGAGCGGGACTCGGGCTCGGCGACGCGGAGACGGTGGGCAGGGATGCCTCGGACAAGTCGGTCCTTCCGGGAGAGGGGGACGTGCAGGCGCCGAGTGACAGCGCACCGATCAGCAGGCCGATCCACCCAGCCACCCGACCCACTTTTGGAACGGGATCAACGCCGGATCGCTGGATGGAGGTGCATCGCGTTCCAAAAGTGGAGAGGGGGCGGGTCACATCCGGCCCGTGTCCAGGTAGCGCTGGTGCCACGAGAGGGCTTCGCCGAGCAGGTGCGGGGTGTGCCGGGCGTCGGGCCGTGCCGCGAGGGCGCGCTCGAGGTAGTCGCGCAGCTGCGGACGGAAGTCCGGGTGGGCGCAGTGGGCGATGATCCGCTCGGCGCGGGCCCGCGGTGACAGGCCGCGCAGGTCGGCGAGCCCGTGCTCGGTGACGATGACGTGCACGTCGTGCTCGGTGTGGTCGACGTGGCTGACCATGGGCACGATCGTGGAGATCGCACCGCCCTTGGCCGTCGAGGGCGTGAGGAAGAAGTTCAGGTAGGCGTTGCGCGCGAAGTCGCCGCTGCCGCCGATGCCGTTCATGACCGCGCTGCCCATGACGTGGGTGGAGTTCACGTTGCCGTAGATGTCGGCCTCGATCATGCCGTTCATGGCGATCACGCCGAGCCGTCGGATGACCTCCGGGTGGTTGGAGATCTCCTCGCTGCGCATGAGGATCCGGCCCTTGTAGCCGTCGATCCCGGCGTGGAACCGCTCCATCCCCTCGCGGGACAGGCCGAACGAGGCCGTCGACGCCGCCCGCAGGGTGCCCGAGTCGAGCAGCGTGAGCATGCCGTCCTGCAGCACCTCGGTGTACGCCACGAGGTTCGTGAACTCGCTGTCGTCGAGCCCTTGCAGCACCGCGTTCGCGACGTTGCCCACGCCCGACTGCAACGGCAGCAGCTCGGGAGGCATCCGGCCGGCGCCCACCTCGCCGCGCAGGAACTCCAGGGCGTGGCCGGCGATCGCGCGCGAGACGTCGTCGGGCGCGGAGAACGCGGCGCCGGCGTCGGGCTCACGGGTCTCGACCACGGCGACGACCTTCGCCGGGTCGACCTTCAGGTACGGCTCGCCGATCCGCTGCATCGGCTCGGTGAGCGTGAGCGGGCGGCGGTGGGGCGGCAGCGCGGTGCCGCCGTAGATGTCGTGGAAGCCCTCGAGCTCGCGGGGCTGCCAGTGGTTGACCTCGAGGATCACCTTGTCGGCCTGGTCGAGCCAGGTCTTGTTGTTGCCCACCGAGCTGCCCGGGACGAGGAGGCCGTCGGGCAGGATCGCGGTCACCTCGATGACGGCGACGTCGAGCGGGCCGTAGAAGCCGAACCACATCTGCTGGGCCGAGTGGCTCAGGTGGGCGTCGACGTAGTCGACCTCGCCGGCGTTGATCTGGCGCCGCAGCAGCGGGTCGGAGTTGTAGGGCAGCCGCTTGGAGATGGCGTGCGCCTCGGCCAGGACGCCGTCGGCCTGTGGAGCGGTGGAGGCACCGGTCCACAGGCCGATCCGGAAGTCCTCGCCGGCGTCGTGCGCGGCGCGGGCGCGGGCGGCGAGAGCAGGAGGCACGGCCTTGGGATAGCCCGCGCCGGTGAACCCGCTCATCCCGACGTTGTCGCCGGGACGGATGAACCGGACCGCCTCCTCGGCGGTCATGATCCGCTCAGACACCACCGGGCACGTCACACGACTCATGGCCCCGAGTGTCTCAGTTCTGCGAGGCCTCCGGAACCTCGGGCGCCTGGGCCTGGGCCTCCTGGGCGTCGATCTCGCGGCGGACCTGCTCCATGTCGAGGTCGCGGACCTGACCGATGATCTGGTCGAGGGCCTCGGCCGGCAGCGCGCCGGGCTGGGCGTACAGCAGCACGCCGTCGCGGAACGCCATCAGCGTGGGGATCGAGGTGATCTGGACCGCGGCGGAGAGCTCCTGCTCGGCCTCGGTGTCGATCTTGGCGAACGTGATGTCGGGGTGGCGCTCACTGGCGGCCTCGTAGACCGGGGCGAACTGCATGCACGGCCCGCACCAGCCGGCCCACCAGTCCACCAGGGTGATGCCCTCACCGGTGACGGTGTCCTGGAACGTGTCGGCAGTCAGGTTGATCGTGGTCATGATGGCCTTTCGTCGGGTACTGCTTCTTCAACGTCCATCTCCACTGTGACATTCCGTTGGTTGGGCAGGTCCGCTGCTTGCGGCATGATCGGGTCATGGATCGCCGGAGCGTCATCGTCGGGGGAGCGGCCCTGGGCGCCGCCTGGCTGGCCGGCTGCAGCGGCGACGACCCGAAGCTCCGTCCCAGCGCCTCGACCGCGACGACCACGGCGTCCGAGCCGCCGCCCACCACCGCGAGCACCCCTCCGGCGCCGACGCCGATCGACCCGCGGATCGACGGCACGATCGCGTCGGGCCTCAACGTCCCGTGGGCGATCGTGTTCCTCGCCGACGGATCGGCCCTGGTGACCCAGCGCGACGACGCCTCGATCGTGCGGGTCACCGCCGACGGTGACGTGTCCAAGGTGGGCGACGTCCCCGGCGTGGCCCCCGGCGGCGAGGGCGGCCTGCAGGGGCTGGCCGTGGCGCCCGACGAGTCGGCGCTCTACGCCTACCTCACGGGACCCGACGACAACCGCGTGGTGCGCCTCGAGTTCGACGGCGACCGCATCGGCGGCGCCGAGCCGATCCTCACCGGCCTCGCGAAGGCGTTCAACCACCAGGGCGGGGCGCTGACGTTCGACCGCCGCGGCCGGCTCTTCGTCGCGGTCGGCGACGCGGCGAACACCGCCACCCCGCAGGACCGCTCCTCGCTGAACGGCAAGATCCTGCGCATCGACACCCAGGGCCGCCCGGTCGACGGGAACCCGTTCGGCAACGAGGTGTGGTCGTACGGGCACCGCAACGTCGAGGGGCTGGCGTGGGACGCGTCCGGGCGCCTGTGGGCCAGCGAGTTCGGCGATCGCAGCCAGGACGAGCTCAACCGGATCGTCAAGGGCGGCAACTACGGCTGGCCGCTGGTGGAGGGGGACAGCGACGACGAGCGCTTCGTCCGCCCGAAGGTCACGTGGCCGACGGCGGACGCGTCGCCCGCCGGGCTGGCGATCAGCGGTGACCGTGCCTTCGTGGCGGCGCTGCGCGGGGAGCGGCTGTGGCAGGTCCCGCTCGAGGGCACCTCCGCCGGGGAGCCGCGCGCGTTCTTCACCCGCGAGCTCGGGCGACTGCGCGCCGTGGCGGCCGCGCCCGACGGCTCCCTGTGGCTGGGCACCTCCAACACCGACGGCCGGGGCCGGCCCGGCCGCGCCGACGACCGGATCGTGCGTGTTGCGATATCCGGCTGAGATTTCACTGGCGTTTCGGGCCCACGGTGGTTATCGTCATCGGTGGGGGACGACTCGGCACGCCGACGTCAATGGGGAATGCAGCGCCTCTGGGTCTACGACCCGCGCGGCTGCCCGGATCGTCCTTCGTCACCTCTCGTGACCACTTCGGAACCACGAGCAGGTGAGGCGGTTCGCCGCCCTGTGAGTCCGGCTCCCTCCCGGCACTGACAGCAAGAACCCCACCACCTCTCGGTGGTGGGGTTCTTGGCGTTCGGGTCCGGGTGGACTCAGAGCGGCCGGATGTTCGCGGCCTGGAGGCCCTTCTGGCCCTGCTCCACGTCGAACTCGACCTTCTGGTTCTCGTTCAGCGAGCGGTAGCCGCCCGACTGGATTGCCGAGTAGTGCGCGAACACGTCCTCGCCGCCGTCGTCGGGGGCGATGAATCCGAAGCCCTTGTCAGCGTTGAACCACTTGACGGTACCGGTGGCCATGGTCTTTCTCCTCTTGATCCTTCTGGCGATGGTCGGACGCGCTCTTCACGCCCGACGGTCGCGACGCACATCCAACCGCGAGAGGAACCACGCCCCGGAGGGAACCGCATCCTTTTGCTGTCCAACGTCGTGCAACTTCCACCACCCTACGACACCCGGACGGGCGGTGGCAGGCTCCGGAGACGACGCGATGCGGTGAATGTCCGATGAACGCGCCGGGTCACTACACCGGTCGGACTGACTACGCCGTATAGTCAGGAAGAACCACCTCGCAGGGGGTGGTGCCCGCGGCGACGCCGGGGGCCGAGCGGGGGGCGTGCATCCGGGGGGACGGCGCGTCCCCCGCACCTGTGTGCGGGGTCAGCGGCGCTGCGTCGCGGCCTCGAGGTCGTCCAGCGCGCCCGGGGCGCCACCGAACTCGTCGGCGATCTCGTCCCCGATCCGCCCGGGGTCGCGGTCCTCGCTCCCCGTCTCGTCCAGGCCGGCGTCGGCCCGCTCCAGGGCGCGGTGGTTCAGCGTCAGCACGCCGATCGCGGCCAGTGCGGTGATCGAGGCCAGCGCGAACGGGACGTGCAGGTTGAAGTGCTCCACCAGCTTGCCGGCCGCGAAGGGCGCGAGTCCGCCGCCGATGAACCGCACGAAGCCGTAGGCCGCGGAGGCGACCGGTCGCTCGACCGGCGAGATGACCATGACGGCCTGCGTGGTGAGCGTGTTGTTGATGCCGATGAAGATGCCCGACGTGATCACGGCGACGACCAGCACGGTGCGGTTCTCCGGGGAGACCGCGATGCAGGCCAGCACGACCGCGAAGCCGAACAGGGCGCCGTACAGGGAGCGGGCGGTGCCGAACGCGGCCTGCAGGCGCGGGGCGCCGATGACCGAGAAGATCGCGACGAGCAGGCCCCAGCCGAAGAAGACCCAGCCGAGCTGCAGGGCGCCGAGCTCCATGGGGAAGGGGGCATACCCGAGCATCGTGAAGAACGACCAGTTGTACAGCAGCGCGGTCATGCTCATGAGGAAGAGCCCGCGGTGGCGCAGGGCGCGCAGGGGAGCGGTCAGCGACGTGGGATGCTCCGGCAGCGGCGCCGACGGCAGCAGCAGTGCCGTGGCGACCAGGGCGATCGACATCAGGGCGGCGACCCCGTAGAACGGGCCGCGCCAGCTGATCTCGCCGAGCACACCACCGAGCAGGGGGCCAGCGGCGATGCCCAGGCCCAGGGCCGCCTCGTAGAGGATGATGGCGCCGGCGAAGCCGCCGCGGGCGCTCGAGACGATCGCCGCGAGGCTCGTCGCGATGAACAGGGCGTTGCCCAGGCCCCAGCCGGCACGGAAGGCGACGATGCCGCCGATGCTCGTGGCGGAGCCGGCCAGCGCGGCGAAGACCACGATGATGGCCAGCCCGACGATGAGGGTCCGCTTCGCGCCGATGCGGCTGGAGACCCAGCCGGTCACCAGCATCATCACGGCCGTGACGACCAGGTAGCTGGTGAACAGCAGGGTCACCTGGCTGGGCGTGGCGTCCAGCTCGCTGGCGAGGGCCGGCAGGATCGGGTCGACGAGGCCGATGCCCATGAACGAGATGACGCACGCGAAGGCGACGGCGTAGACCGCCTTCGGCTGGCGGAACAGGTGCGGGGTGTCAGCGTGACTCATGCGACTCCGTGAAGTGGGTGAGGGCGGGCAGGGCGGCGACGATCGCGGCGCGGTCGTCGGGGGAGAGGCGCTCGAAGGTCGAGCCGATCAGCTCGTCCAGCAGGACGCGTCGCTCGTGCAGCACGGCCGAGCCGTGCGCGGTGATGGAGATCAGGCTCGCGCGCGCATCGGCCGGGTCGGCCGACCGCGAGACCAGGTCCTGCGCCTCGAGCCGCTGGACGAGGTTCGTGATCGCCGGCTGCGAGACGGCCTCGCGCTCGGCGAGCGCGGTGATCCGCTGGGGTCCTTCGGCTTCCAGGGCGTGCAGGGTGCCGGCCGCGGCACGACTGATCTCGCGGCGCGGCATGCGTCGCACGATCGCGTTCGCGAGCTCGCGCAGCCCTGCAGCGACCTCGAGGGGTGAAGTTTCCATAACCTCGTTATATCACGGGGTTATGTACTTCGGTCAGCCGAGGTCGTAGTCGATCGTCAGCGGTGCGTGGTCGGACCAGCGCTCGCCCCAGCTGGCGGCGCGATCGACCGTGGCCACGCGAGCGGACTGCGCCAGCTCGGGCGTCGCGATCTGGTAGTCGATCCGCCAGCCCGTGTCGTTGTCGAAGGCCTGGCCGCGCATCGACCACCACGTGTACGGGCCGTCGACGGGCCCCGCCAGGTGGCGGTGCACGTCGTACCAGCCGAGGTCGCCGAAGAACTGGTCGAAGTAGGCGCGCTCCTCGGGCAGGAACCCGGCCTTCTTCACGTTGCCCTTCCAGTTGCGGATGTCGAGCTCGGTGTGGCCGACGTTGAGGTCGCCCGTGATCAGCGCGTGCCCGTCCATGCCGCCGAGCTCGGCCATGCGCTTGGTCATCTGGTCGAGGAAGCGGAACTTCTCCTCCTGACGCGGCGTTCCGGCCTCGCCGGAGTGCACGTAGACGCTGACCACGGTGAGGACGGAGCCGTCGGCGAGCGTGAGGTCGGACTCGATCCAGCGGCCGGTGTCGTCGAAGAACGCGTCGCCGTTGCCGATGCGGTGGCTGGTGGGCTCGAGGCGGCTGATCACCGCGACGCCCGCGCGCCCCTTGGCGGCGGCCTCGGTGTGGACCACGTGGTAGCCGGTGCCCTCGAGGATCTCGTGCACGATCGCGTCGGGTGCCCGGACCTCCTGCAGCGTGATGATGTCGGCGTCGCGGCTCTCGAGCCACTCCTTCATCCCCTTGCGCCACGCGGCGCGGATGCCATTGACGTTGACGGTCGAGATCCTCAGCACCCTGCGAGGCTACCGGCCGCCACCCACCACTTTCGGAGCGGGAGGGAGGGGTCAGGCGGAGAACGGCGGGCGCTCGTCGAGGCGGATGGAGCGGCGCCCCGCCCACCGCCAGACCCGGGCCGTGAGGTCGCGGTCCTCGTCGGTGACGAGGTTGCCCATCACGCGCAGCGCGATCGTCATGAGGGTGTGCGAGCGCATCCCGATCGGGCCGGCCGCGGGCAGCAGGTGGGGCACGGTGATCAGCCCGGCCAGGCGGCGCGCGATCGAGAAGGCGGGGCCGTAGTGGGCGGTCAGCATCGCGGGCCAGGCCGCCTCGGGGGAGTCGCCCGTGGCCAGCAGCTCGGCGCCGATGCGACCCGTCTCGAGGCCGTAGTCGATGCCCTCGCCGTTGAGCGGGTTCACGCAGCCCGCCGCGTCACCGATCACGATCCAGTTGGGCCCCGACACCCCCGAGACGGCACCGCCCATCGGCAGCAGGGCCGAGGTGGGCAGGTCGAGGTCGGCGCCGAGGTCCCAGTCCTCGCGGCGCAGGGTGGCGTAGTACTCCATCAGCGGGCGGATCTGGATCTTCGCGGGTCGCTTCGCGGTGGCCAGCGCGCCCACGCCGAGGTTCACGCGGCCGTCGCCGAGCGGGAAGATCCACCCGTAGCCGGGCAGCAGCTCGCCCCCAGAACCGTTGAGATTGGCGCCACGCAGTTCGAGGTGCGAGGAGATCCACGGGTCGTCGCTGCGGCCGGACTTCACGTAGCTGCGGCCGGCGACGCCGTAGGCGGTCTCGCGGTGCCACTCTCGCCCGAGCACCCGGCCGAGGGGTGAGCGGACGCCGTCGGCGACGACGAGGCGCCGGCACGCGATCGTGTGGCGACCCTGCGCCGTGTCGAAGACGACGCCGGTGACCGAGCCGTCGGCCGCCCGCTCGACGTCCACCGCGCGGGCACCGTCGACGCCGGTCACTCCCGCGTCCAGCGCGCGGAGGCGGATGCGGTCGTCGAGCTCGGTGCGCGGGACGGCCGAGCCGTGGTCGGGCAGCGAGCCGCCGGGCCACGGCAGCAGCAGCTCCTGGCCGAAGCCGGCGGCGCGCAGGCCGCGGTTCACGGTGTGGCCGCGGACCCAGTCGCCGAGGTCGAGCCGGTCGAGCTCGGCGATGGCGCGCGGGGTCAGTCCGTCGCCGCAGGTCTTGTCGCGCGGGAAGGTGGCGGCGTCCGCCAGGACCGTGTCCATGCCGAGCCGCGAGGTCCACGCCGCGGCGGAGGAGCCGGCAGGCCCGGCGCCGACGACGAGGACGTCGGTGGTGGTCGGCAGGCTCATGTGACGATTCTCCCACCGTGCCCACGACGCGAGGGCACGGGGCGCGCCGTGGGAGGATGGCGGTCGTGTCCACCACGCCTGCCCCGAGCCCCGACGTCGTCCGGTTCGCGTCCCGCGGCTCGTCGCACTACGACATCCTGCTCGCCCTGTTCTGCGTCGTGATCGTCGTGTCGAACATCGTCGCCAGCAAGGCGGTCGAGATCGGCTCGGGCGTGGTCATGCTCGGCCCGGTGCAGCTGTGGCCGCTGGTGGTCGACGGGGGAGTCGTGCTGTTCCCGCTGGCCTACGTGCTCGGCGACGTGATCTCGGAGGTCTACGGCCTGCGCGCCGCCCGCCGGGCGATCCTCACCGGCTTCGCCGCCGCCGCACTCGCCACGGGCACCTTCTTCGTGGTCCAGCTGATGCCCGGCGCCTCCTGGTATGAGAACCAGGCGGCGTACGAGGCGGTGCTGGGCCCGGTCGCGCAGATCGTCCTGGCCAGCCTGGCGGGGTACCTCGTCGGCCAGCTCCTCAACTCGTGGGTGCTGGTGCGGATGAAGCAGCGCAACGCCGAGCGCCGGCTGGTGGCCCGCCTCATCGGCTCCACCGGCGTGGGCGAGGTGGCCGACACCCTGATCTTCTGCGCGATCGCAGCGTCGGCCATCGGCGTCTCCACGTTCGGCGCCTTCGTGAACTACTTCGTCATGGGCGTGGTGCTGAAGGTCGGGGTCGAGCTGCTCGTGATGCCCCTCACCGTGCGGGTCATCGCGTGGCTCAAGCGGCGCGAGCCCACCTACCTGGCCGCCTGACCCGCGAGGTAGCGACCCAGCCACTCGGTCCTGAGCGCCGCGAAGTCGCCGGCCTCGATCGCCGTGCGCATCGAGTCGACGAGACGTACGAAGAAGCGCTCGTTGTGGATCGAGCACAGGGTCGCGGCGTTGTACTCGTTCGCCTTGAACAGGTGGTGCAGGTAGGCCTTCGTGTAGTGGGCGCAGGTGTAGCAGTCGCAGCCCTCCTCGATCGGGCCGAAGTCGCGCCGTGATGCCGCCACCATGAGGTTGTAGCGGCCGGTGGCGCTGTAGACCCGCGACGACCGGGCGACCCGGGTGGGCGTGACGCAGTCGAATGTGTCGCAGCCCGCCTCGACGCCGGCGAACAGGTCCTCGGGCTCGCCGATGCCCAGCAGGTGGCGCGGACGGTCGTCGGGCAGCTCGTCGGTGACCCAGCGGACGATCGCGCCGAGGTTCTCCTTCTCGATGGCGCCGCCGACCCCGTAGCCGTCGAACGCCAGGTCGGCCAGGCCGCGCGCGGCCTGACGTCGCAGGTCCTCGTGCTGGGCACCCTGCACCACGCCGAAGAGAGCTTGCCGCGGGCGCTCGGGATGGGCCGCCCGCAGCCGCTCGATCTCCGCGAGGCAGCGCTGCGCCCACGCCTGCGTGCGTCGCAGCGAGTCCTCCTGGTACTCGCGGCTGTTCATCAGCGTGGTCAGCTCGTCGAACGCGAAGATGATGTCGGCGCCGAGCTGGTGCTGGATGCCCATCGACACCTCGGGCGTGAACCGGTGCTTCGACCCGTCGAGGTGGCTCTTGAACGTGACGCCGTCCTCGTCGACGTGGGCGAGGCGGTCCTTGCCGGGGGCGATCACGTCGTCGGCCTCGGCGCCCACGGCGTCCATCGCCAGGGTCTTCTTGAAGCCGGCGCCCAGGCTCAGCACCTGGAAGCCACCGGAGTCGGTGAAGGTCGGGCCGTGCCAGTTCATGAAGGCGCCGAGGCCGCCGGCGGCCTCCACGATGTCGGCGCCGGGCTGGAGGTACAGGTGGTAGGCGTTGGCCAGCACGGCCTGCCCGCCCAGGTCGGAGATCGACTCGGGGAGCACGGCCTTCACGGTCGCCTTGGTGCCCACCGGGATGAACGCCGGGGTGCGGATCGAGCCGTGGGGGGTCTCGATGGTGCCCGATCTTCCGGGGGCGTCCGGCAGGGTGCTTCCGACGGTGAACACGGCCCCATCCAAACAGACGGGGCCGTGTCCGACGTCAGGCGCCGGGGCGGTCGACCAGCTCGACGCGCGTGGCATCGCGCTCGCTGGCGCCCATGGCCGCGGCGAGCCGGTGGTGCACCGCACCCTCCCGGTGACGGCTCTGCCGGTCGAGGGCCAGGCCGAGGGCCTTCTGGGCCCAGGCGCTGGTCGGCTCGAGCTCGGTGAGCGTGCGGAACGCCTCCTCGGCCGGGCCCAGGTGGGCGGCGGCGAAGTGGGCGCGACCCATCAGCTCGCACACGGCGGCGTTGCGCGGCTCGAGCTCGGCCACGGGGCGCAGCACGCGGGCGGCCTCACGCGGGAAGCGGGAGTCCAGGAGCTCCTCGGCGTAGCGGAACGCCTCCAACGGCTCCATCGCCTCGATCTTCTCGTCCGTCAGCGTGGGCTTCATCCAGATGGTCATGTTCCGCTCCTCTCGTCACCGCTTCCAACGGCGCAGGGGTGCGGAATGTTCCCGGGTCAGTCCTGGGCGCCGGGCGTGGCCTCCGGGGCGGGCTCGACCGTGGGGTTGGTCGTGGGATCGGGAGACTGCGGCGCGGGCGCTGCGGTGGTCGGCGCGGTGGTGGGGGCGGTCGTTGGAGCCGTGGTCGGGTCGTCGGAGGGGCCGTCCGTGGGCCCGGTCGACGCGGTGGGATCCGGCTCGTCCTGCGGGTCGGTGCCCGTGCCGCGGTCCTGCCAGGGGCGTCCGATCGTGGGGTTGTCGGTGTTGCCGAAGGACGCCCCGGTGGCCAGCTCGTACGCGCCGATGGCCAGCAGTGCGGTGCCGAGGGCGAGTCCGGCCCAGACGAGGATGCGCTTCCACGACAGCGCGCGCTCGGAGTCCTCGACCGCGATGGCGGACGCCTGCTCGGTGACGAGGATCTCACCCTCCTCGCCGTTCTCCTCGCCCGCGGGCGCCGATCGTGACACGACCGTGCCGCTCTCGGTGATGAACGTGGTGCCGCGGTCGAGACCGCGCACGTAGAAGGCGCTGGCGATCGACGCCACGAGGCTGCCGACCGCGGCGCCGATGATCGTGCCTGCGACACCGAGGTAGGACGCGACCCACGCCGACGTCATCGCCGCGAGTGCACCGGCCACCAACTGGAGCCAGGACAGTCCGGAGAAGGAGCCGTTGCGAGACATGACCTCCAGACTAACGAGGCGGACCCACCTCCCCGGGTGCCCGCGAACGTCAGGCCAAGGCCTGCTGGAGGTCCTCGAGCAGGTCCTCGACGTCCTCGATCCCGACCGACAGCCGGACGAGGTCCTCAGGGACCTCGAGCTGCGATCCGGCGGTCGACGCGTGGGTCATGGCGCCCGGGTGCTCGATGAGCGACTCCACTCCGCCGAGGCTCTCGGCGAGGGTGAAGACCCGGGTGCGCGAGCACAGGTCGAGGGCCGCCTTGCGGCCGCCGGCGAGGCGCAGCGAGATCATCCCGCCGAACCGCCGCATCTGGCGCGCCGCGACCTCGTGGCCCGGGTGGTCGGCCAGGCCGGGGTAGCTGACGTGGCTGACGGCCTCGTGGTCGACCAGCATCCGCGCGATCGCCTCGGCGTTGTCGCAGTGGCGATCCATGCGGACCGCGAGGGTCTTGATGCCGCGCAGGGTCAGGTAGGCGTCGAACGGCCCGGGCACGCCGCCCGCACCGTTCTGCAGGAACGCGAAGGCCTCGTCGAGCGCGGGGTCGGAGGTGACGAGCGCGCCACCGACGACGTCACTGTGCCCGCCGAGGTACTTCGTGGACGAGTGCAGGACGATGTCGGCCCCCAGGGCCAGTGGCTGCTGGAGGTAGGGCGACGCGAACGTGCTGTCGACGAGCAGCTTCGCCCCAGCGGCATGCGCGATCTCCGCGGAGGCCGCGATGTCGGCGACGTTGAGCAGGGGATTGGTCGGGGTCTCGAGCCACACCACCTTGGTGCGGTCGGTCATCGCCGCCGCGATGGCGTCGGGATCGTTGACCGGCGCGGGCGTGTGCTCGATGCCCCAGTGCGAGAACACCTTGTCGATGAGCCGGAAGGTGCCGCCGTAGGCGTCGTCGGGGATCACCAGGTGGTCGCCCGGGCGCAGGAGCGCGCGCAGCGCCGCGTCGGTGGCCGCCATGCCCGAGGAGAACGCCCGTCCGTGGGTGCCTCCCTCGAGCGCGGCGAGGTTCGCCTCGAGCGCCCGGCGGGTGGGGTTGCCGGTGCGCGCGTACTCGAAGCCCTCGCGCATGCCCCCGACGCCGTCCTGGGCGAACGTGGAGCTGGCGTAGATCGGGATGTTCACCGCGCCGGTGCGCGGATCGGGATCCTGGCCGGCGTGGATCGCGCGGGTGGAGAAGCCGCCGAGGTCGCTCATACGTGGACTCCCAACAGGTCGTGACGGGTCAGGACGCCGAGCGGCTTGCCCTCGTCGACCACCATCAGTGCGTCGCTGCCCTTGAAGGCGTCGAGGGCGGCGGACAGGTCCTCGCCCGAGCCGATGATCGGCAGCGGCGGCTCCATGTGCTGGGCGACGGCGTCGGTCAGCTGGGCGCGGCCCTCGAAGACCGCGCTGACGAGCTCGCGCTCGCTGACGCTGCCGGCGACCTCGCCGATGACCACCGGCGGCTCGGGGCCGACGACGGGCATCTGCGAGACGTTGTACTCGCGCAGGATCTCGATCGCGTCGCGCACCGTCTCGGACGGGTGGGTGTGCACCAGCGCGGGCATGGCCCCGCTCTTGCGGCGCAGGATGTCGAGCACGTGCAGGTCGGCCGGGTGGCCGTCGAGCGGGGTGCGCAGGAAGCCGTAGGAGGCCATCCAGTCGTCGTTGAAGATCTTCGAGAGGTAACCGCGTCCGCCGTCGGGAAGCAGCACCACGACGAGGTCGTCCGGACCGAGGCGCTCGGCCACGCGCACGGCGGCGACGACGGCCATGCCGCAGGAGCCGCCGACCAGGAGGCCCTCCTCACGGGCGAGGCGGCGCGTCATGTCGAAGGAGTCGGCGTCGGAGACGGCGATGATCTCGTCGGGGATCGCCGGGTCGTAGGCCGAGGGCCAGAAGTCCTCGCCGACGCCCTCCACGAGGTACGGGCGCCCGGTGCCGCCGGAGTAGACCGAGCCCTCGGGGTCGGCACCGATGACCTTCAGGTCGGGTCGCTGCTGCTTGAGGTAGCGCCCGGCGCCGGAGATCGTGCCACCGGTACCCACGCCGGCGACGAAGTGGGTGATCGCACCCTCGGTGTCGCGCCAGATCTCCGGACCGGTGGTCTCGTAGTGGCTGGCCGGGCCGGCCGGGTTGGAGTACTGGTCGGGCTTCCAGGCGCCCTCGGTCTCGCGCACGAGGCGGTCGGAGACGTTGTAGTACGAGTCCGGGTGGTCCGGCGGGACCGCCGTGGGGCACACGACGACCTGCGCGCCGTAGGCCTTCAGCGTGTTGCGCTTGTCCTCGCTGACCTTGTCGGGGCACACGAAGATGCACGAGTAGCCGCGCTGCTGGGCGACGAGAGCGAGACCGACGCCGGTGTTGCCGGACGTGGGCTCGACGATCGTGCCGCCGGGCTTGAGGGCGCCGGAGGCCTCGGCCTCGTCGACCATCTTGACCGCGATGCGATCCTTCGCGCTGCCTCCGGGGTTCAGGTACTCGAGCTTGGCCACGACGGTGGCCGCGCCTTCGGGTACGACGGAGTTCAGCCGGACTAGGGGTGTGTCGCCGATGAGGTCGACCACGTGGTTCGCGATGGCCATGACCCCATCATCGCACCGCGGGTCTGACGCGCCCGATCAGGACCGGAGCGGCCGACCGTTGCCGTCGCGCGAATCGGACACGAGCATGATGATCCCGTCGATGAAGGGCCAGATCGCGCCCAGGCCGCACGTGAAGACCGTGACGAGCAGCTGGGCCAGGCCGATCCCCGTGTGGCCGGCGTAGAACCGACCGATGCCGAGAGGGATCAGGATCTGCAGCAGGCCCGCGACGATCTTCGACTTGTCCGAGAACGGGATGCCGGTCTTGGGATCGATGCCGTACGGCGCCCCCGGCATCGCCCACCCTCCCGGCGGCGGCGGCGGGGGAGGAGGAGGCGGCGGCGGTGGGTTCGGCGGGCCCGAGGGCCCGCCGAACCGCAGCGTCGGATCGTGGTCGCCCGCTCCCTGGTCGGGATCGGGGTACGGCTCGTCCGGCGGGGTGGTCATGACCGCACGCTACCGCTGGATCAGACCACCGCGCCCTCGTCGGGCATGCCGCGCCCGTCGAGGATGTGCGAGTACGGGTCGGCCTTGTGGCGCGGGTCCTTGTCCGGGTGGTACGGCCAGCGCTCCTCCAGCAGCAGACCCAGCGTGGCCGCCGTGAACACCGTGGAGAAGTGGCCGAACAGCAGGCCGAGCAGCACCGCGATCGAGAAGTCGCGCAGCGAGTCGCCGCCCAGCACCATCAGCGCGGCCAGGATGAACGTGGCACCCATCGCGGTGTTGATGGTTCGTGGCAGGGTCGACAGGATCGCCTCGTTGACCATCTCGCGCAACGGGATGTCGCGGGTTCGGGTGCGTTCTCGGATGCGGTCGAGCACGACGATCGAGTCGTTCACGGCCAGGCCGATGATGGACAGGATGGCCGCCAGGAACACGCCGTCGATCGGCTTGCCCCACCAGGCGAAGACGCCCACGACCGCGAGCACGACCGAGGCCATCGACACGATGGCGGCCGCGGCCCACGTCCAGCGGAAGCGCCACGCCAGGTAGGCCATCTGCGCCGCCACCGCGATGAGGAAGGCCAGCAGCGCCTTGTTGCGCAGCTCCTTGCCCAGCGTGGGGTCGATCGTGTCGGAGCGGACCTGGACGGTCTCACCGCCGACCTCGGCGATCGACGAGCGCACCTGCTCGGCCTGGTCCTCGTTGATCTTGGGCAGGCGCACCGAGATGTTCTCCCCGCC
Organism: Aeromicrobium choanae; assembly: GCF_900167475.1. Classification (NCBI taxonomy): domain Bacteria; kingdom Bacillati; phylum Actinomycetota; class Actinomycetes; order Propionibacteriales; family Nocardioidaceae; genus Aeromicrobium; species Aeromicrobium choanae. The sequence continues at coordinate 3,005,209 of NZ_LT796768.1, forward strand.
GTCGGCGGACGAGGACTGCACGACCGCCTCGGGGAACCCGGCGTCGGCCACGGCCTCGCGGGCCTGGTCGGGGGTGACCACCTCGGCGGTCGAGTACTCGATCTGGCGGCCGCCGGCGAACTCGACGCCGAGGTTCAGGTCGCGCACGATGATGCCGCCGATCGCGACGGTGGCGACGCCCAGGGAGATGACGACCCACATGCCCGCCCGGCGGACGAGGTAGGGGCCGTGCTCGTTCAGCCAGCGACGCACGCCGGAGATGCCGGCGATGCCGCTGACCTGCGGGTGCGAGCGGATCCAGCTGCGCTTGACCAGCATCTCGGTGAGCCAGCGGGCCACGACCAGGGCGGAGAACATCGAGGCGATGACGCCGATGGTCAGGGTGATGCCGAAGCCCTTGACCGGGCCGGCCGACAGGAAGAACAGCAGCAGCGCGGCCAGGATCGTCGTGACGTTGGAGTCGATGATCGCGGACCAGGCCTTGGAGAAGCCCGTGGTCAGGGCTGAGAGCAGGCCGGACTTCGGATTCTCGTGATACTCCTCGCGCGCTCGTTCGTAGACCAGCACGTTGGCGTCGATCGCCAGGCCGATCGCGAGCACGAAGCCCGCCAGGCCGGGCAGGGTCAGCGTGGCCCCGAGCAGCACCAGCGCGGCGTAGGAGACGAGGGCGTAGACGCACAGCGCGATCGTGGCCATGACGCCGGTCGCACGGTAGATGAAGATGATGAAGAGTCCGGTGAGGAACAGGCCGATGATGGAGGCCTGGATGGAGTCGTCGATGGCGGCCTGGCCGAGCGTCGGGCCGACGGTGCGCTGGTCGATGATCTCCACCGGGACCGGCAGGGCGCCGCCCTTGATCAGCGCGGCGAGCTCGTCGGCGCTGGCCTGGGTGAAGTCACCGGTGATGCTGGTCGAGCTGCCGCCACCGGACTGGCACAGCTCGGGGACGATGCCGGGGGACGAGATGACCTCGTTGTCCAGGATGATCGCGATCCGGTTGCCAGCCGCGGTGTTGGCGCACGCCGAGGTCACCAGGTCGCGCCAGGGCGCACGGCCGGTGCCGTTGAACTCGACGTTGACGACCCACTCGCCCAGGCCCTGCTGGGGCAGCGCAGCGTTCGCGTCGCTGATCCCGTTGCCGTCGAAGGCGACCGGGCCGAGGAGGATGTTCCCGCCCTGCTCGTCGGGCAGGACGACCTCGCCCTCGGCGGGCTTGGTGTTCTCGTCCGCGGGGGCCTTGACCTCGCGGAACTCCAGGGTGGCCGTCTGGCCGATGACCTCGGCGGCCTTCTTCGGGTCCTGCACGTCCGGCAGCTCGACGATGATCCGCTTGTCGCCCGATCGCGCCAGCGTGGGCTCGGAGACGCCGAGGGCGTCGACGCGGCCGCGTAGCACCTCGAGGGCTCGATCGGTGGACTCGGCGTTCGCCTCGACGCGGTCGGTGGACTGGGTCTCGAGCGTGATCTGCGTGCCGCCGCGCAGGTCGAGGCCCAGGTTGGGCTTCATGGTGAAGGCGATCGCGAGCGAGCCGACGATCACGACGAGGCAGATGAGCCCGCGCCAGAAATTGGTCTTGGAGGACATGGGTGACTTTCGATGGGGGCCGAGGACGGCGAAGTACGAGGGGTGGCGAAGACGGACCGGGCCGGTCAGGCCAGCGGCGGTGCGCGCCCGGCCGGCGCGGGAACCGCTCGGCCCACCTGTGCGGCGACCAGTGCGGCGGCGAACGCCACCATGGCGGCAGCGATCAGCGACAGCGTGGTGTCGAGCGTGCCCGCGGGCAGGTCGACGGACACGGAGTGGTCGTCCGAGGTCGCCTTGGCGACCGTGACCCGCGGCTGTGCGGGCTCGTCCCCGGCCGACATCGTCGTGCCCGTGGCACGCCGCTCGGCACCGGAGAGTCCGGCGAGGGCACCCAGCCCGAGCATGCCGGCCAGCAGCACGGCTGCCAGGGCCGCGACGAGACGTCGCGCGGCATGGGTGGTCCGGATCACCCGCCGAGTGTAACCGCCCTACGGTGGGTGCGTGAGCACACGACATGTCCTGGGAACGAGCGGTATCGACGTCGGCCCCGTCGGGATCGGCTGCAACGCCTTCGGGGCGCGCATCGACGGCGACCAGGTGGTCGCCGTCGTCGACGCCGCCTTCGAGCACGGGGTGCGGTTCTTCGACACGGCCGACACCTACTCCCTCGGCGAGAGCGAGACGCTGCTCGGCGCCGCACTGCAGGGGCGCCGCGACGAGGTGGTCATCGCCACGAAGTTCGGCATGGACATGCAGGGGCGCAACGGCGACGACGGTGGACGGCGGGGGAGCGCGGCCTACGTCCGCCGTGCCGCCGAGGCCAGCCTGCGCCGTCTCGGCACCGACGTCATCGACCTCTACCAGCTGCACACCCCGGATCCGGGCACGCCGATCGAGGAGACGCTCGGCGCGATGACCGAGCTGGTCGACGAGGGCAAGGTCCGTGCGATCGGCTGCTCGAACTTCACCGCGTGGCAGCTGGTCGATGCCGACTGGGTGTCCCGGACCGCGGGGCTCGCGCACTTCGCGACCGCGCAGAACGAGTACTCGCTGTACAACCCCGCGGCCGAGGTCGAGCTGGTGCCGGCCTGCCTCGAGCTGGGCGTGGGCCTGCTGCCGTACTTCCCGCTCGCCTACGGGCTGCTCACCGGCAAGTACTCGCGTGACGCCGAGCCCGAGGCGGGCACGCGCCTGGCCGGACAGCGAGCACGCTGGGAGGGCGCGGACTGGCAGCGGATCGACCTGCTGCAGGCCTTCGCCGATGAGAGGGACATCACACTGCTCGAGCTCGCGATGGGTGGACTCGCGTCACGGCCGGCCGTGTCCTCGGTGATCGCCGGCGTCTCACGCCCGGAGCAGGTGGCGTCGAACGTGGCTGCCGCGAGCTGGACTCCGACGGCGGAGGACTCGGCCGCCCTGGACGATCTGCTGGCGCCCGAGCACTCGTACACGACGTTCGCTCCGCGCTGATGCGGAGGGCATGGAGAGGGAGGGGCGCGCCGGGTCGGGAGCGCCTCACGGCGCGTGGCCGCTCGTAGCGGCTGATGTTGGGACCCGGGGCTACCTCGACCCGGCGCACTCACCATTTTAATGCATCGGGACCAAACGCAGGGGATCACCGAGGCATTTCGGGAAGCGGCTCAGTGCAGCTCGCCGTGGCGCTCCGCCTCGGCGGCGGCCCTCAGATGGCGGGCCGTGTCGACGAGGCGGGCGGCGCTGGCGGTGTCCCCGCCCTCCATCTGGCCGCGGCCGACGCCGACGATGTGCGCGAACGCCGCCGCCCGGTCGAGGGAGACGTCGAAGTCGGCGGCGACGATGCCGCGCACGACCGTGTCGACCAGCTCGACGACCTCGTTCGGTCCGGGCGGGTCGACCACGCCGGCGAGGACCTCCTGCACGGGCGCATAGGCACGGCCCGCGGCGAACTCGCGCGACGCCTGCACGGGGTTGTGGTGCACCCACGTGCGCAGGGCGTAGAGCCGCCAGAGGGCCCCCGCGACGGTCTCGGGCGGAGCCTTGGCCCACATCTCGGCGATGACCCCCATGCCCTCGGAGTCGGCCAGGTGCAGCACCCGCTCGACCAGGTCGCGGTCGGCGCGGTCGCGCGCCCCGCGCACCAGCAGCGAGGCGATCCGGTGGCCGGCGGCGGTGCGCTCCGCCGGGTCGTCCGGGTCGGGCAGCGAGTCGAACACGGCTGCCCCGGGCAACGACGGCTTGTGGAAGTCGGCCATGCGTTCGAGCGTAAACCCGGGCCGGTGACTGCGTGAGCAGATGTCCGGTGTCGTGCGGATGCGCGCAGGATCAGGGGTCGATGAGCGCGGCGGCGATCGGCGCCGCCACCAGCTCGATCTGCCAGTTCCGGCTGCCCCGCTCGCGCAGCTCCTCGGCGATCGAGGCCGGGTCGAGGTCGCTCGGCGGCTGCCAGGCCAGCGCACGCACGATGGCCGGGCCGATGAGGTTCTCGGCCGGGACGTTGTACTGCTCGGCGATCCGGGTGACCTCGGCGCGCACGCGGACCAGGCGCGCGGCGGCGACCGGGTCCTTGTCGGCCCAGGCGCGCGGAGGCGGGGGACCGTCGGAGCGCTGGCCCGAGGTGGGCAGCTCGTCCTCCGGGAGGCCGAGGGCCTCCTCGATCGCGTCGAACCAGTCGTCGAGGAACCGGCGCGGGCCACGCCGACGCATCGTGGGGTCGTTCTTGAGCGCCGTGAACGAGTCGGGGGCGTGCGTGGCCAGCGACACGATCGACGCGTCGGGCAGGATGCGGCCCGGGGTGATGTCGCGGTCGGCGGCGATCTCGTCGCGGGTGTGCCACAGGGCCCGGACGATGGCCAGGGCACGGCGGCTGCGGATCTTGTGGATGCTCGAGGTGCGGCGCCACGGGTCCTTGCGCTCGGGCGGCCCGGTGAACGACAGGAGCGCGTCGAACTCCTCGCGCGCCCAGCCGTCCTTGCCCGCGGCCTTCAGGTCGGCCAGCACGAGCTCGCGCAGCTCGAGCAGGACCTCCACGTCGAGCGCCGCGTACTCCAGCCACGGCTCGGGCAGCGGCCGGGTGGACCAGTCGGCGGCCGAGAACTCCTTGGCCAGGCTCATGCCGAGGTAGTGCTCCACGAGGGCCGCCAGGCCGACGCGCGGCAGGTTCAGCAGCCGGCCGGCGAGCTCGGTGTCGAACAGCGACGCGGGCCGCAGCCCGACCTCGGCCAGGCACGGCAGGTCCTGGGTGGCGGCGTGCAGGATCCACTCGGCGTCGCCGAAGGCCAGGCCCAGCTCGCCGAGGTCGGGGAACGCGATCGGGTCGATCAGCCAACTGCCCGAGCCCTCACGGCGAACCTGGACGAGGTAGGCGCGCTGGGAGTAGCGGTAGCCCGAGGCGCGCTCGGCGTCGAGGGCGATCGGTCCCTCGCCGAGGGAGATCTCGGCGCAGGCGCGGGCCAGTGCGTCGTCGGTGTCGACGACCGGAGTGAGCGGCTCGCGGAGGCCGAGTCGGGGGAGGACGGGCTCAGGAGCCTCGTCGATGATCTCTTCGGGTTCGTTCGTCAACGGGAGGCGCGCCTACGAGTGAGGGGGACGACACCGGGTGCCAGGGGCGGCAGGCCGGCGAGCTTGCCGAGCAGTTCCATCCACGCCGAGGCGTGCGGCTCGAGCCCGCCGTGGGGCGTCCAGGAGGCGCGCACCTCGATCTGGGCGTCGGTCTCGTCGTCGGTCATCGCGCCGAAGCCCTCCGAGCGAACGACGGTGATGCTGCCCGCCGGGTTGGTGTGCTCGGCGCCGGCGCCCTCGAGCGCGTCGGTCAGCCAGCTCCAGCCGACCTGGGTGATGAGTGGGTCGGTCGCCATCTCCTGCTCGATGTCGGCACGGGCGAACGTGACGCAGCGGAACGTGCCGTTCCACGCGTCGTTGCCGGCCGGATCGTGCAGCAGGATGAAGCGACCCGTGCCCAGCTCGACGTCGGCGACGACCACGTCGGCGGTCATGGCGTGGGCGAACGGGGCGATGCGCTGCGGAGCCGGCATCTCACCGAGCTCGAGCTCGGGGCGCGCGACGGCGCGCTTCACTTCCTCGACAGCCCGCGTGAACGGTGCCGGGATGCCTTCAAGCTTGGTTCGGGCGCCCACACCGTGATCTTAGGCACGGAATGCGGGGGCCGGAGGCCCGACACGCAGGCGTGACAGACTCGTGACGTGACCAACGATGTTCGCGACGCCCCCGTCGACAGCGCCATCACGAGCCCGTTCCTGCGTGCGTGCCGTGGACTCGAGCCCTCCCACACGCCGGTCTGGTTCATGCGACAGGCCGGTCGCTCCCTGCCGGAGTACCTCGCGATCCGCGAGGGCGTGCCCATGCTCGAGTCGTGCTTCCGCACCGACATGGTCGTCGAGATCACGATGCAGCCGGTGCGCCGCCACGGCGTGGACGCGGCCATCTTCTTCTCCGACATCGTCGTCCCGCTGAAGGCGATCGGCGTCGACCTGGACATCGTCCCGGGCACCGGGCCCGTGGTGGCCGACCCGATCCGCTCGGCCGACCAGCTCGGCACCCTGCGCGACCTGGAGCCCGACGACGTCACCTCGATCACCGACGCCGTGCGTGGCCTCGTCGGCGAGCTGGGTGGGACGCCCCTGATCGGCTTCGCCGGCGCACCCTTCACGCTCGCCTCCTACCTCGTCGAGGGCGGTCCCTCGCGCGACCACCGGCGCACCAAGGAGCTGATGTACGGCGATCCCGACCTGTGGCACGCGCTGCTCGGGCGGATCGCGGCCATCGCGGGGCAGTTCCTGCGGCTCCAGGTCGAGGCAGGCGCCTCCGCGGTCCAGCTGTTCGACTCGTGGGCCGGGGCGCTGTCGCCGTCCGACTACGACACCTACGCGCGTCCCCACTCCGAGGCCGTCCTCGCGTCCGTCGCCGACCTCGACGTGCCGCGCATCCACTTCGGTGTCGGCACGGGTGAGCTGCTGTCGCGCATGGGCGAGGCCGGCGCCGACGTCGTGGGCGTCGACTGGCGCGTGCCGCTGTCCGAGGCGATCGGCCGGGTCGGCGATCGCGCCGTCCAGGGCAACCTCGACCCGACGCTGCTGTTCGCGCCCACCGAGGTCGTCCACGCCCGCGCGGCCGAGGTGATCGAGGCCGGACGCGCTGCCCAGGGCCACGTCTTCAACCTCGGGCACGGCGTGCTCCCGGCGACCGACGCCGACGCGCTGACGCGCCTCGTCGACTTCGTGCACGCGTACGAGCCGGAGGCCTGACGTGCGGGTCGCCGTCGTGGGCGGCGGGATCGCCGGACTGTCGGCGGCCTTCCGTCTCGCCGCTGCGGGGGCCGAGCCTGTGGTGCTGGAGGGCTCGCCCGAGATCGGCGGGAAGGTCCGCCAGGCGCGACTCGGCGACCTGACGGTGGACGTGGGTGCCGAGGCGATGCTCGCGCGCCGTCCCGAAGCCCTCGACCTCGTGGAGGCCGTCGGTCTCTCCGCCGACGTCGTGGCGCCCGAGCCGATCCCGTCGATGGTGTGGAGCCGCGGGGCGCTGCGCGCGCTCCCGCCCACGATCATGGGCGTGCCGTCCGACCTGGCCGCCCTCGACGCGTCGGGCGTCCTCGCGGGCCCCGTGACCTCGACGCCGCTGCCCGTGCCCGACGAGGACGTCTCCGTGGCGCAGTTCGTGGGCGACCGGCTGGGACGCGAGGTGGTGGACCGCCTCGTCGAGCCGCTGCTCGGCGGCGTCTACGCGGGCCACGCCGACCGGCTGTCGCTGCGCTCGGCGGCGCCCGTGATCTCCGAGCTCGGTCCGGATCTGCTGGCCGGCGCCGCCGCGCGGGCCGCCGCGCCGAAGGCCTCCGGTCCGGCGCTCGTCGGAGTCCGCGGAGGGGTCGGACGGGTTCCCGCGGCAGTCGTCGCGGCCGCCGGCTTCGAGGTGCGCACCGGCGCCACCGTGCGGTCGATCCGACGCGACGGGACGGGGTGGGAGCTGGTCGTGGGGCCCACGACGGCACCCGTGCGCGAGCGCTTCGACGCCGTGGTGATGGCCGCTCCCGCGCCGGCGGCGTCGCGGCTGCTGGCCGAGGTCGCCCCGCGGGCCGCCTTCGCCCTGGCGGGTGTGGACTACGCCTCGATGGTGGTCGTGTCGCTGCTGCTGGAGGGCGCCGACCTGCCCTCGGGCACCGGCTTCCTCGTGCCCCCGGTGGAGCCGCTGGAGATCAAGGCCGCGACCTTCTCGTCGCGCAAGTGGGCCTGGCTCGCGGAGGCCGCCGGCGGCGCCACGGTGCTGCGCGCGTCGATCGGGCGCGCGGGCGACACGGCGGTGCTCCAGCGCGACGATGCCTCGCTGGTCGACCTCGCGGTCGCGGACCTGCGCTCGGTCGTCGAGCCCGGGGGAGCGATCGGTTCGGTCACGGCCTCGATGGTTCAGCGCTGGGGCGGGGGCCTGCCGCAGTACGAGGTGGGACACCGCGAGCTGGTGCGCACGGTGCTCGACGACGTGGCTGCCGTGCCCGGGCTCGAGGTCTGCGGCGCGGCCTACGAGGGCGTGGGGATCGCTGCCGTCGTGGCCACCGGGAGGGCCGCGGCCGAGCGAACCGTGGCCGGGTGAGAATGGACGCATGAGTTCGCACGAGGTCGACCCTGAGCAGATCAACTCCACCATCCGCTACGCGATGTACTCGGTGTTCCGGATCGACCGTCCGCTGGGCGACGGCGACCGTGCCGCGATGGCGGACGAGGTCGACGCGCTCTTCGCGAAGCTCGACGACGTCGTGGTGCGCGGCACCTACGACGTGAGCGGCATGCGCGCTGAGGCCGACCTGATGATCTGGTGGCACGCGCCGACGGCCGACGCCCTGCAGGACGCCTACAACGCCTTCCGTCGCACCGAGCTGGGCTCGCACCTCGCGCCCGTCTGGTCGAACGCGGGCCTGCACCGCCCGGCGGAGTTCAACCGCTCGCACGTGCCGAACTTCCTGGCCGACGAGAACACGCTCAAGTACATCTGCGTGTACCCGTTCGTGCGCTCGTACGAGTGGTACCTGCTGCCCGACGACGAGCGTCGCCAGCTGTTGCGCGAGCACGGTGAGGCCGCCCGCGACTACGCCGACGTCCGGGCGAATACGATCGCGTCGTTCGCGCTGGGCGACTACGAGTGGCTGCTGGCGTTCGAGGCTGACGAGCTGCACCGCATCGTCGACCTCATGCGCGAGCTGCGCGCCACCGGCGCCCGCCACCACGTGCGCGAGGAGCTGCCCTTCTACACCGGCCGCGCCCTCTCGGTCTCCGAGCTGACCGCCCTCTGGCCCTGACCCGTCACCGCTGCCCGCCCCACCCGCGGAGTCAGCGGGTGAGCACGGGGCGCGCCTCGCGGACGCGCAGCGGCGTGGCCGGTCCGGTGGCGGTGATGGTGGAGTCGAGCTCCTGCCAGGCGCCGCCGTCGACGCGGTACGTGACCCGGTAGGTGACGTCGACGCGGGCGCTCACGCCGCCCGGCCGGCGGTACCGGTGGATGACGTCGAGCGCGGGATAGGGGCGACCCGGGCTCGTGGTGGTCTGCGCGGTGCCGTCGCCGTGGTGCCAGCTGTAGCTCGCAGGCGTGGCCCGCAGGTCGACGGTGGAGTCGAGGATGTCCACGGTCTCCTCGAAGGGTGCCGAGCTGGTGTGGAAGATCGTGTCGAGGTTCACCAGCGTCGACCCGGCCGGCTGGACGGCCACGCGCAGCCGGGGCAGGCCGACCCGCTCCACCGCCTCCACGACATCGCCGGGCGTCACCTCCCGCTCCGGCGCCTCCGTGGGCTCCGCCGGCTCGGGGAACGGTATGCACTCCTCCTGAGGGAACGGCGCCTCCGGTCGGCAGTAGAGCGGGTCCGTTTCTTGTTCTATTGGGGCTGGCTCTGGCGCACCCGGGTTTCTCACCCGGATCGGCGCGGGGCCCTCCGGCGGACTTCTTCTCACGTTTTCCAGGCGGACCTCTGGGCTTGTCGGGTTCGGAATGACCTCGACGTCTCCGGAGGGCGCAGCGAGGATCAACGCCGTCAGTATCGCGATCACTCGTACTCCCCGAGCCAAAGTTGCGTGACCGTCCAACCCTCGTCGTGGCGGAGTCCGAAAGTCACGGTGTCGTTCGATGCTGAGGTGCGTTTCGGTGATGCCGTGGCATTTTCCTTGAATTCTCCGGGGGAGATCTTCATGGCCGTCGATACGAACGATTGGGCGTCAGGAGAACTACGCCTGTCGAATCGGACGCTTGAACCACTTGGAGCGGACCACTCCTGCCGGATGAACCCGCCGTCGCCATAGATGCTCTCGAAGAACTTGATGTACTCAGCGCATCCTTCGCAGTCCGGATCGGACAGCCGCTGAAGTTCACCTACATCCCCGGTGGCCGCGGCGTAATCCATCACGGCCACGTAGTGACGTGTGAAGGTCGACAAACCACTCGGTGTGAACTCCCGGACCTCCGCGGGCATCGGCGGCAGCGTGGCGTCGGGGTTCGCGGGAGTCGTGGCCGCGCTGGTGGGTTCAGGAGGTGGCGGGTCCTCCTCGCCGCAGGCGCTCATGGTGAGCGCGAGTGTCGCCACGAAGGCACACGTGAGTATCCGCATCGTTCCCCCGAACTACGTCACTTCGAGTTACGCACTCTAGCGACGGCCCGGGGGGACGTCAGCCCTCCGTCTCAGGCCTGTGGACGAAGGCCCCGAGACAGGTGTAGCGGTGCCACCGGAATCCTCGCGGCGGGCGCGAAAAAAGATGGACACCGCTACACATCCCGCGCGCCCGGGGGCGCGGAGGGATCAGTCGGCCTGCAGGTCCAGCGCGATGCCGTTGATGCAGTAGCGCAGGTCGGTGGGCGTGGCGAAGCCCTCGCCGGCGAACACGTGGCCCAGGTGCGAGCCGCAGTTGGCGCAGCGGACCTCGGTGCGCTTCATGCCGAGGGTGGAGTCCTCGATGTACTCGACGCGGTCCTCCGCCAAGGGGGAGTAGAACGACGGCCAGCCGCACTGGGCGTCGAACTTGGTGTCGCTGCGGAAGAGCTCGGCGTTGCAGCCGCGACAGCGGTACACGCCGACAGTGGCGTCGTGCTCGTAGTCGCTGCTGAAGGGGCGCTCGGTCCCGGCCTGACGCAGCACGTGGTACTCGGCGGCGCTGAGGTCCTTGCGCCACTCGTCGTCGGGACGGTCGACCGCATAGGTCTTGTCAGTCTGGTTGCTCACATCTCCGCCTGTTCGTCGAAAGTCAGGTGTTCCAACAGGTGCAACGTAGGAACGTCCAGTTTTCTTCTCGCCCGCGACGTCCAATCGAGGTGAAGGAACTCACGCACCACGTGCGACTCGGTCAGGATGATGACCTCCTCGCACGACTTCTCCTTCACGACATCGACGAGCGCGTCGATCGGGTCGTACTCGACGAGCTTCGTGGTGACCTTCTGGCCACGCTCGACGAGCAGGGCGGCGGAGGCCTCGAGCTCGGTCTGCCCGTCCTGGCGCAGGTCGTCCTCGATGCGGGTGTAGGCGGCCGGTTCCTCCAGCGGGACGAACTGAGCCCCGCCGAACGCCGTCATGGACGCACTCAGCGCTGCCGGGGACGAGTCCACCGGCAGCAGCATGTGATACGTGACGTCGTCGTCGACACCCTCATGGAGGGCGAGGATCTGATCGGCGTCCAGGGCGATGAGCTGGCGTTCCACCAGCAGGGCCACGTTGTACATGCCCCCAGCCTAGGCCGCGCGGCGGTCGCGGACCCACCGTGTCAGCAGGACGCCGTCCTCCTCGACCACATGGCCGAGTCGCATCGGCAGCTCCACGGCCTTGGCGCCCTCGGTGATTCTCTTGGCCGGGCCACCCACCAGGTGGGGCGAGACGGTCACGCAGGCCTCGTCGACGAGGTCGAGATCGACCAGCGTCCCGTGCAGTGCGGGGCCGCCTTCGCACAGGATGCGGTTGAGGCCGCGCGCGGCGAATGCGTCCAGAACCGCGGGCCAGTCCACCGCGTTCTCGCCGGCGACGACGACCTCGGCGGTCTCTGAGAGCCGCTGGCGGGCCTCGGCCGGGGAGGACGCCGGCGTGAGGATGATGAGTCCGGGAGTCAGCAGCGACTCGGGGATGTCGAGGTTGCGGCTGACGACGGCGAGCCGCGGCACGCGCGGGCGGCCCTCGCGCAGCGACTCGTGGATCGAGTCGGCCGAGATCGGGCGGTATCCCTCGGCGCGGGCCGTCCCTGCGCCGACCAGCACCACGTCGCTCAGGCTGCGCAGCACCTTGAACACCGCGGCGTCCGGCTCACCGCCGAGGTGGCCCGAGAGACCCTCGGGGTCCTGGACCGCGCCGTCGACGGAGGCGACGAAGTTGGTCCGCAGCCACGGCTTGTGGGACTCGGGGTAGGCGTACAGGTCAGCGAGCTCGTCCAAATCTGGCATGGCACCACGGTAGGGCGACCTGGGGCATACTGCCGAGATGACGGACCTGCGCTCCATGCTCGCGACCACCGGGCCGATCGACCTGTCCACGAGGCCCTCCGACGACACGCCGGGCTTCGAGGGAGCGAAGAAGGACGCCCGACGACTGCTCCCGGGCATCGGCGACGCGCTGATGGACTCCCAGGAGCTCCTCTTCGCCAACGGCCGCGCGGGGACGACCGAGCGCAAGGTCCTGATCCTGCTGCAGGGGATGGACACCTCCGGCAAGGGCGGCACGCTGCGGCACGTGGCCGGACTCGTCGATCCCCAGGGCCTGAAGATCACCGCGTTCAAGGCCCCCACGGAGGAGGAGCGCCAGCACGACTTCCTCTGGCGTATCCGGCGACAGCTGCCCGAGTCGGGGATGATCGGCGTCTTCGACCGGTCGCAGTACGAGGACGTGCTGATCGGGCGGGTGCGCCAGCTCGTGCCCGCCGACGAGATCGAGCGCCGCTACGACGAGATCAATGCGTTCGAGCGGGAGTTCGTCGACGGCGGGGGAGTCATGCTGAAGTGCTTCCTGCACATCAGCGCCGACGACCAGAAGGAACGGCTCGCCGAGCGGCTCGAGGACCAGACGAAGTACTGGAAGTACAACACCGGCGACCTCGACGAGCGCGCCCTGTGGCCGCAGTACCAGCAGGCCTACGAGATCGCCCTCGAGCGCTGCTCCACCGAGCACGCGCCGTGGTACGTCGTCCCGGCCGGCCGCAAGTGGTACCGGAACTGGGCGATCGCCACGATGCTCGGCGAGACGCTGGACGGGCTCGGCCTGGACTGGCCCGCCGCCGACTTCGACGTGGAGGAGCAGAAGAGGCGCCTGGCCACGATGTGACCGGGCGTCTCCTCCTGTGCTCTCGAACGGTCAGACGTCCGCGAAGAGCGCATCCATCGGCACGAGGTCGACGGCGCCCACGGCGTAGCGGGCCAGGATGACCTCGGCCACCTCGTCGGCCACGCCCAGCGGCTCGGCGACCGCCACGGCGCCGGCCTCGAGCGCCAGCTCCTTCGCACGGTCGGGCAGGACGCCCGGCGCCAGGAACAGCATGCCCACGGCGATGTGACGACGACCGTCGGCCCGGTGGGCGCGCACGGCCTCGCTGGCCGCCGGCGGGACGCTGGAGGCGAACGCCGCGATCGTGGGCAGCTTGTGGTGCGCGCCCCACGCCCGGGCGGCCCGCGAGATCATCGCGTTGGCCATCGGGTCCGACGAGCCCGCGCCGGTGAGCACGAGCGCGTCGAGCTCGCGGACGCGGTTCTCGCGCAGCGCCTCACGCAGGCGGCGGTCCAGGATGTTGAGGAACGTGCCCTCGATGCCCAGGACCTTCGTGACCTCGATGCGGACGTCGTGCTTGGCCGAGGCCGTCTTCGCGGCCTGGGGCACGTCGACCTTCGCGTGGTAGGCCTCGGTCAGCAGCAGCGGGACCACGACGATCTCGCTGAAGCCCTCGGCGACCAGTCGCTCGACGACCTCGTCGAAGCTGGGGCCGCACAGGTCCAGGAACGCGGACTCCACACGCAGGTCAGGGCGCATGCACGCCACCACCTCCGTGAGGTCGTTGATGGTCTCGGCCGATCGCGGATCGCGGCTGCCATGGGCCAGGGCGATCAGTGCGGGTGCGGTCATCGTGCATTCCTCCCTTCCTGCGGTGCTGTGCTGGTGATGTCGGTATCGGTGGTGGTGCGGGCCAGGTGGCCCAGGAACTTGAGCCGGAACGCGCGCAGACAGCTGCGGCACTCCCACTCGCCGTGCGTCTCGCCGTGGGGACGCAGGTCCTCGTCGGCGCAGTACGGGCACGAGTACGGCACGAGACGTTCACTCATCGCGACACCGCCTTGGAGAAGCGACGGTAGGTCGGTGCCGCGATTCGTGATGCTCGACGGATCGCTCGCTGGCGCTCGCTCATCGGAGGACCTCCTCGTCGGCCCGGGCGACCCACGCAGCGAAGGACTCGCCGTTCTCGCGGTGCGCCAAGTAGGTGCGCGACAGCTTCTCCACGTAGTCGGGCAGCTGCTCGCCGGTGACCTTGTGGGCGCGGAGCTTGCGGCCGAAGCCGGCGTCCAGGCCGAGGGCGCCACCGAGGTGGACCTGGAAGCCCTCGACCTGCTCGCCCTGCTCGTTCATCACGAGCTGGCCCTTGAGGCCGATGTCGGCGGTCTGGATCCGAGCGCAGGAGTTCGGGCAGCCGTTCACGTTGACGGTGATGGGCGTGTCGAGCTCGGGGACGCGCTGCTCGAGCTCGTCGATGAGGTGAGCGGCGCGGTCCTTCGTGTTGACGATCGCGAGCTTGCAGTACTCGATGCCGGTGCAGGCCATCGTGTGCTGGCGCCACTGCGACGGACGGGCGTGCAGGCCGAGCTCGGCGAGCGCCGCGACGAGCGACTCGACGCGGTCCTCCTCGATGTCGAGGACGACGATCTTCTGCATCGGCGTGAGCGCGACGCGGTCGGAGCCGTGCGCCTCCACGACGTCGGCCAGCTGCTGCAGCATCGGGCCGGAGATGCGACCCACCGTGGTGGCGGCGCCGACGTAGAACTTGCCGTCCACCTGGCGGTGCACGCCCACGTGGTCGACCGGGGTGTCAGGGACCGGGGGAGCGTCGAGGTCGATCAGCGGGCGCTGGAGGTACTTCGTCTCCAGCACCTCGCGGAACTTCTCGATGCCCCAGTCCTGCACGAGGAACTTCAGGCGGGCGCGCGACCGCAGTCGGCGGTACCCGTAGTCGCGGAAGATGCTGACCACGCCTTCCCAGACCGCGGGAACCTCGTCGAGCGGCACCCAGGCGCCGAGGCGCAGGGCGAGGTGCGGGTTGGTTGAGAGGCCCCCGCCGACCCAGACGTCGAAGCCGGGGCCGTGCTCGGGGTGGACCGCGCCGATGAACGCCACGTCGTTGATCTGCGGGACGACGTCGTGGCCGGGGTGGCCGCTGATGGCCGTCTTGAACTTGCGCGGCAGGTTGGAGAACGCCTGGTCGCCGATGTAGCGGCTCTCGATCGCGTCGATCGCGGGCCGGCCGTCGATGATCTCGTCGGCCGACACGCCGGCGACGGGGCTGCCCATGATGACGCGGGGGCAGTCGCCGCACGCCTCCTGCGTGGACAGGCCGACGGACTCGAGGCGCTGCCAGATCGTGGGGACGTCGCGCACGTCGATCCAGTGGTACTGGATGTTCTGGCGGTCGGTGACGTCGGCGCTGCCGCGACCGAAGTCGACCGAGACGTCGGCGATCGCGCGCAGCTGCTCGAGCGAGAGCTGACCGCCGTCGACACGCACGCGCATCATGAAGCGGTCGGCGTCGAGCTCCTCGGGCTCCAGCGTGGCGGTCTTGCCGCCGTCGATGCCGGCCTTGCGCTGCGTGTAGAGGCCCCACCAGCGGAACCGTCCGCGCAGGTCGCCGCCGTCGATGCTCTCGAAGCCGCGGTGCGCGTAGATGTTCTCGATGCGGGCGCGCACGTTGAGCGGGTTGTCGTCCTTCTTGGACTGCTCGTTCGCGTTGAGGGGCTCGCGGTAGCCCAGGGCCCACTGGCCCTCGCCCTTACGGCGGCGGGGACGGGCAGGTGCTGCTGGGGTGGTGGTCATCGGTGCTCTCTGTCGCGTGGCTGGGCGCGAGCGGCATGGCTCAGCGCGGGGGCTGCGGGGTGGGGCAGATCAACGACACATCATGGAGCGCGCACGACCGAGGTCGACGTGGAGTCGTTCCACGAGCCAGGTGGTCTGTGCGGCGAGCATGCAGACAGTCTGTCCAGTGAGACGGCGGTCCAACAAACGGACGTCTCGAATAGTGGGACCGCCGTCCGTATCGCGAGACGCGACAGTGCGAACGGCTGGAACTCCAGCCTGAATTCACGCGGCCGGCTGAGCCCTCTCGACGATGCCCTGCAGGTCGAGGCCGCTGGGAAGCGTGCCGAAGGTGCCGGCCCACTGGCCGCCGAGACGGGAGGCGCAGAACGCATCGGCCGCGGCGGGGCTGGAGTACCGGATCATCAGGGAGCCCTGCAGGATCGCCGCCATGCGGGACGCGACCCAGCGCGCGGAGGCCTCGGCGTCGGCGGGATCGGCCAGGCGGCGCAGCACCTCGTCTACCGCGGCGTCGAGGCGCGCGTCCTCGCCGCGGACGGTGCCGACCTCGGTGCGCCAGGCGTCGAGGGTGCCGTTCTCGCGCGAGAGAGCTCGCAGGACGTCGAGCGCGTTGACGTTGCCGCTGCCCTCCCAGATCGAGTTGAGCGGGGACTCACGGAAGAGCAACGGCATGCCGGACTCCTCCGCGTAGCCGTTGCCGCCGAGGCACTCGAGCGCCTCGCCGACCATCATTGGCGTGCGCTTGCAGACCCAGTACTTGGACAGGGCCAGACCGATCCGCCGGAGGTTGCGCTCGTGCTCGTCGTCGGGGCGATCCATCGCCGCGGCCAGGCGCAGGCCGGCCAGCATGCCCGCCTCGGACTCCAGCGCGAGGTCGGCCAGGACGCCCACCATGGCCGGCTGGTCGATCAGCCGAGCGCCGAAGGCCGAGCGGTGCCGTGCGTGCCACGCGGCCTCGGCGAAGGCCTTGCGCATGATCGAGGCCGATCCGAGGATGCAGTCCATCCGCGTGGCCGAGACCATCTCGATGATGGTGCGGATCCCGCGCCCCTCCTCGCCGAGGCGCACGGCCCAGGTGTCGTCGAACTCGAGCTCGCTGGAGGCGTTGGACTTGTTGCCGAGCTTGTCCTTCAGCCGCACGATCGTCAGTGGGTTGCGCGAGCCGTCGGGCAGCACCCGCGGCACGACGAAGCAGGTGGAGCCGGAGTCGGTCTGGGCCAGGACGAGGAAGACGTCGTTCATGGCGGCCGAGGTGAACCACTTGTGGCCCGTGAGCCGGTACTCGCCACGGACGTCGGTGGCCTTGGCGATGGTGCTGTTGACCCGCAGGTCCGAGCCGCCCTGCTTCTCGGTCATCCCCATGCCGGCCAGCAGGCCCGCCTTCTCCTGTGGCGCGCGCAGCCCGAAGTCATAGGTGGTGGACGCCAGGCCCGGCGTCCACTGCGCGGCCAGCTCGGGGTCGGTGCGCAGGGCGGGCACGACCGCGTAGGTCATGGTGATGGGACACATGTGCCCCTGCTCGACCTGTCCCCACGTGTAGAAGCCGGTGGCCCGGCGCAGGTGCGCGGCGGGGTCGTCGGAGGTCCACGGCGCCGCGGTGAGGCCGAAGCCGACTCCGCGCTCCATGAGCCAGTGCCACGACGGGTGGAAGCGGATCTCGTCGATGCGACGCCCGAATCGGTCGACCGGCTCGTGGACCGGCGGGTACTGGTTGGCCAGGTGCCAGTGCTCGCGTGCCTCCGCCGTGCCGGCGAGCGCGCCGATCGGCTGCAGGTACTCGCGGATCTCGCCCGCCTGAGCGCCCCCCAGCGCCGCGACGGCGTCCATCAGTGGGGTGTCGGCGACCGCGATGTTCACGTCGTCGAAGGGCACGGCCTGGTTCTCGGGGATGCGCTGCACGGGATCCATGGACTCACCGTAATTCCTCGCGACGACACGCCTGCATACATTGCACGCGTGCTATGGACAGGCATAGCACGCATGCGATACGGTCCCGGCATGCGCGGACCGATCGAGCACGACGACTTCTACGAGGGCATCGCCCGACAGGTGGTCGAGCAGCGTTCGCTCCGACGGCTGTCCCAGCGTGAGCTGGCCGACCTGTGCGGCACGACCCAGTCGGCGATCGCCCGGTTCGAGTCCGGTTCGCGCCCACCCAAGCTCGACACGCTGCTGCGGATCGCCGCGGCGCTGGACTGCGAGCTCGACGTCACGTTCCGCCCGCGAACGCGGCCCACGAAGGAGTCCCGATGAGCACTCGAGTCGACACCGAGCAGATCGAGTCCACCCGCAGCGAGAAGCTGCTCGCGGTGCTGCTCGCCGCCTTCCTGCTCGTGGGCGCCGTGTGGTTCTACGCGAAGGTCCCCGCCTGGGTCGACGGCGCGCTGCCGCAGGTCGACGACACGGCGGTGGTCGAGGCCGAGAGCCGACAGGCGGAGGCCGACCAGGCGCGGTGGGACGCCGAGACTGAACGCGACGAGGCACGACTGCAGCTCGACCTCGAGCGGGAGGAGTACAAGGTCGCGCTGCAGGAGGGCGAGGGCGTCGCCGACGCGCGGCAGGAGTACGGGCAGGCCCAGGCCAAGTACGACCAGGTCGACGCGGAGCTGAAGGCTGCCACCGCAGCGTCCGGCATCGCCGAGAAGGAGGCCGAACAGGCGCGGGATGCCTACGAGCAGGAGAACCGCTCGGGCCTGAAGGCCTGGCTCGTCGCCGGCATCCGCCTCGCCTTCGTCGCCGGGTGGACCGTTGGCGCGTACCAGCTGATGGCCCGGCTGCGGCGACGCGAGTCCCGGTACCTCACGCTGGCGTTCGCCGGCGCCGCGGTCGGCGCGATCATGGCGCTGGTCTTCGCGGTCGACTACATCACCGACTACGTCGATCCGCTGGACCTCGGACCGTTCGTGCTGTCGGCCCTCGGTGTGGTGGCCACGGTGGTGGCCTTCCGGGTGCTGCAGAAGCACCTCGCCGCTCGTGTGCCCGGCCGGCGGGTGCGCAAGGGGGAGTGCCCGTTCTGCGGGTTCCCGCTGCACGATGCCGGTCTGGACGGTGGACCGCACTGTGCGGGCTGCGGCCGCGACGTCATCGCGGATTGCGCCGCGTGCGGCTCGCCGCGGCGTGTGGGGTCGCCGCACTGTGCGACGTGCGGCGCGCCCTGATCAGGGCAGACGACTCACGGTGACCCACCCTGCGGCGCCCGACAGGTCCTCGAGCTCGGCGGGGGTCAGCTCGATGGCCGAGTCGGCGCTCCCGGCCGCCGGGAACACCGTGTCGAAGCGCTTCAGCGAGGTGTCCAGGTGCACGGTCGCGTTCGCGGGGTTGGCGAAGGGGCACACGCCTCCCACGGGGTGACCCGTGAGCGCCTCGACCTCGTCGGCCTTGAGCATCGTGGCCTTGCGGCCGAAGGTGGTCTTGAAGGCTGCGTTGTCGGTGCGTGCATCGCCGGCCATCACCACGAGCACGCAGGTGTCGGGGGAGTCGCCCCGGAACGACAAGGTCTTGGCGATGCGGGCCGGCTCGACACCGAACGCCTCCGCCGCCTCGGCCACCGTGGCGCTGGAGCCGGACGTCTGCAGGATGTCGCCCTCGCGGCCGTGACCGGTCAGGAACTCGCGCACGCTCTCGATCGACATGGCTCGATCCTGCCTGACGACGTCAGGCGCGCGGGAAGCGGTCGGCGAGGCTGGAGCTCTGCAGGACCTGCTCGCTGAGGAGGCGGCTGCCGTCGTTGTTGGGGTGGACGCCGTCCGGTGCCTGCTCGAGGGTCAACGGCCGCGTCTCGACCCAGGAGAAGCCGTGGCGCTGGGCGGCCTCGCGCACGATGGGCCGGATGATCCGGCCCTTGCGCTCCTTCGTGGTGCCCCACGGTGTCAGCACGAGGACGTCGTCGGGCGTCCGGCCCAGCTCGTCCCAGACCTCGGCGAGCTCGTCGAAGAAGCCCTCGGCGGCGCGCTCGATCTCGGTGCGGGTGGCCTCGACGACGCGTCCGTCCTTCGTGCAGCGGCGCCAGTCGTTGCGCCCGCCCTCCACCACGAGGATCCGTGGGGCGACGGCGCGAACCGTGTCGAGGCGCGACTTGAACCGGGTGTGCTCGCACGAGCTGCTGCGCGAGAGGAACCCCGTGCCGCCCATCGCGTCGAGCTGCGGCTCGAGACCGAGCTGGAACGCGACCATCGCCCACCAGCCGGGATAGCGGCTGTGGCGGTCGCCGTAGTACGAGGAGTAGGAGTCGCCGATGACGAGCATCTTCTCGGGCTCGGCCGGGGCGGCCAGCGGCGCGACCGTGGGACTGGCCGCGGAGGGCGTGGAGGGTGCTGCGGCTCCGGCGCTGGTGACCAGTGCGGTCAGGGTGCCGGCGATGGTGAGGACGACAAGGCCGAGGCGCTTGCGGGGCAAGTGGGCACGGCTCGTCACGCCGGTTCCTCCGTGGTGTCGTTACTGGTGAGTCAGTAGAAGATAGCGTGCCCGAGCGCCGGGTCCGCGAGCCACGCGGTGACATTCTCGTTTCGCGGACGCCCAGGGCACATGACGAAGCCGCAGACCATGGGCCTGCGGCTTCTTCTGTGGGCGATACTGGGTTTGAACCAGTGACCTCTTCCGTGTCAGGGAAGCGCGCTACCGCTGCGCCAATCGCCCGTGCTATTCAGTTTTCCGAAGAGGTGGGTACGGGATTTGAACCCGTGTAAACGGATTTGCAGTCCGTTGCCTCGCCTCTCGGCCAACCCACCGCAGATGGGTCTGCCGAGACCCTCTCCGAGCGGACAACGAGATTCGAACTCGCGACCCTCACCTTGGCAAGGTGATGCTCTACCACTGAGCTATGTCCGCAGCGACCGATTTCCCGGCCGACAAGAAACATTAACCGATGGGTCGGGAGCGCACCAAACCGGGTCGGCATAAGGTCGAGGCATGAAGGCGTGGGTCAACGGTCAGCTGCTGGAATCTCCGCACGATCGGGCGCTGAGTGTGCTCGATCACGGGCTCGTCGTCGGTGACGGAGTGTTCGAGACGGCCGCGGTGATCGACGGTGAGCCGTTCGCGATGACCCGTCATCTGGACCGCCTCGCGACGTCGGCGGAGGGGCTCGGCATCGGGCGTCCGGACATCGAGACGTTGCGTGAGGGGATCGCGGCGACGATGGCCGGGCAGGACCTGGCGTTCGGGCGGATCCGCATCACCGTGACCTCGGGTGAGGGTCCGCTCGGGTCGCCGCGGGGAAGCGCCGGGCTCACGCACGTGGTGGTCACGGAGCCGGCCGACCGCCCGCCGGCGGTCAGCGCGATCGCGACCGTCCCGTGGACGCGCAACGAGCGCGGAGCCCTGGTCGGGCTCAAGACGACCTCGTACGCCGAGAACGCGAAGATGGTCGAGTACGCGCGGGCGCGGGGCGCCTCCGAGGCGGTCATGGCGAATACCCGCGGCGACCTGTGCGAGGGCACCGGATCCAACATCATGTACGTGCTCGACGGGCAGATCGTCACTCCGACGCTGGAGTCGGGCTGCCTGGCCGGCATCACCCGGGCGCTGGCCATCGAGTGGCTCGCGGGGGAGCTCGACGTCGTCGAGCGCGACGCGCCGCTGGAGGTGCTGTTCGAGGCCGACGAGGTGATGCTCGTCGGGACCACGCGGACCATCCAGGCGATCAGTCGCGTGGACGACCGTGAGCTGCCCGCTCCCGGCCCGATCACCCAGCGGGCGCAGGAGATCTGGCGCGCGCGGGAGGCCGAGTCGACCGACCCGTGACGACGCCCGGGGGCGGTGTCGGTGGTCGTCCCTAGTGTCGGCTCCATGACCTCGACGACCGCCTCCGCCGGATCCACCGATGTACTTCTCTCTCAGCTCGAAGGCGCCGAGCGTCTTCTGACCTCGACCACCGCTTCCCCGCTGGACAAGATGCGTGCGCTCGTGGCCATGCGCGGGATGCTCGATGCAGCGATCGAGGAACGTCTCGGAGCGAGTGGCCACGCCCATCAGCGCTGACCTCGTCTGCGAATGACCACCCCATTCGTGCTGCGCCGGCGGCGTGCGTTAGTCTGGTCGTCGCACTCGGGCGATTGGCGCAGTGGTAGCGCGCTTCGTTCACACCGAAGAGGTCACTGGTTCGAACCCAGTATCGCCCACCCGAGAGAAGCCCCGGAATCGCAAGGATTCCGGGGCTTCCGTCTGTCATGCGTCGCTTCTCTCGCGGCTCCCGGAACGGACGCCATTTCGCATCGACCCACCGCCGCACTGCCTCGGGTGGCGGGCCTGGCTGCCATCGCGGCGAGAAACGATTGACCGGGATCGGGTGATCCGAGACAGTTGACCCACGCATCCTGCGGTCACTCACCCATCCTGCGAGGTCACGGTGCTGGTTCTGGACACCCACCCGCCGGCTGCCGGCGCGGTCTCGATGCTCCGCATGGGGAGGCGACCAGGATGCCACTGATCCTGGACACCGAGGCGCTGCCTGAAGCCGATCGGACCGAACAGTTCGTCGAGGTGATGCGAACGACCTCCAGGTCGAGCGTGGTCGAGCCCGACCTCGGTCGCGGGACGCCGACGAGTCGCATGCGATTCACGCCGACCGGGCAGGGATCGCTGTTCACGAACCGCAGCTCGAGCACTCGCATCTCCTTGTCGCCGCGTGAGGCCGCCGACGCGGACGATGCGTTCCTCGCGGTCGCCATCCAGCTCGAGGGCACCGCGCTCCGAAGGACACCGACCGGAGAGCGTCTCGAACGCCCTGGGGACGTGTTCATCGTCGACCAGCGGTCGGGGTTCGACGTGAGGTGGCCGGACATCTCGCACACCGCGGCCTACCTCGTGCCCCGCGAGCTGCTCGGCTTCAGTCGAGCCGAGGAGGACCTTGCCGCCGCAGGGGTTCAGCACAGCCCGCTCTATCCGATGCTCCGTCGTCACATGGTCGAGCTCGCGCGACTCCCGGACGAGCTGCTGCAGGGACCTGTCGGCACGGAGGTCGACGGCTCGACGGTGGCCCTGCTCAGGGCGCTCATCATCAGCACGAGGGGCGACCACCGATTCACCCAGGAGACGAGCGACTCGACCCTGCTGTCGCTCGTGCAGGCCTACATCCGTCAGCATGCCCGGGATGCCGACCTCGACGCGACGCGCATCGCCCAGGCCGTCAACGTCTCCCGGCGGACGATCTACCGCCTGTTCTCCGCCGAGCCGACCAGCCTGGAGCAGTACGTCATCAGCACGAGGCTCGAAGCCGCCCGGAACGAGCTGGAATCAGGAGATCCGGCCACCCCCATTGCCAGCATCGCCTACCGGTTCGCGTTCAAGGACCCTCGTCACTTCGTCCGGCGGTTCAAGTCCGAGTACGGACTCACGCCCCATGAGTTCCGTGCCCAGTTCGGCGCCTCGCCGCCGAGGCGATGAGCATCACCTGTCGCCGAGCCTGTCCGCGAGCTGCCTGCGCGAGGAGATCTCCAGCTTTCGGTAGACCTTCCGAAGGTGATAGTCGATGGTGTTCGCGCTGAGGAACATCGTCGCCGCGATCTCGGCGTTGGTGCGGCCGGACGCCGCAAGCTCGGCGACGGTCAGCTCCTGCTCGGTCAGGTTGCCCGGCCGCCCCGGATCTGAGTCCCGAGCCGGCTCGCCCGTCGCCTCGAGCTCCCGGTTCGCGCGGGCGACGTAGGGCTCCGCGCCGGCCCGCGCGAACAGGTCGGCCGCCGCGTGAAGGTGCGGTCGGGCATCGCGGCGCCGCTTCGTGCGACGCAGCCACTCGCCGAGACCCAGGTGTGCGCGGCCCAGGTCCACCAGGGCCTGCGAGCCCTCCAGCGCTTGGATCGAGTGGGTGAAGGACGCCTCGACCTCACCGCTCTCCACCTGCGGATCGGCACCGAGTCCGTGGTCGCCCAGCAGCGCCCGTGCTCTCCACGCGACCCCCGCGGCCCAGGAGGACCCGCTCAGTCGAGCGATCGTCTCGAGCTTCTCGACCGTCGCGACGGCTTCGGCGGTGTGACCACTGTGCACCGCCGCCTCGGCGAAGTCGGGCCACATCATGGCAGTCACGTGGAAGAAGGGGTCATCGACGAAGGGCTTCAACCGTGCGTAGGCGTCGGCGTACCCACCCTCGGCGATCTCGGTGGTCGCCAGGCTCGCCATCGCCGTGGCCTGGACGCCGCCGAATCCCATGTCGCGGGTCATCGCCGCGATCTCGCCCACCTGCGTCCTGGCGGTCGTCGACCACGCCAGGACTGCGACGTTGATGACGTGCTCGGCGTCCCACCCGATGGCGCGTCGGAGCTCGCGCACCTGCTCCATGTACTGGACGGCGCGTCTGGGTGTTCCACCCACCACCTCCGTGAGCGAGAGAACCCACAGGGCGGTGTCGAGCTTGTTGAGCGACCCGGCGTCGCGGGCGGCGTCGGCCCAGCGCTGCATGATCCGGCTGCGTGCCTCGAGGTCCCAGAGGTAGGTCGCCAACGCGATCGCCGACTGCCCGTACTGCAGGAGCTCGTCAGCGCTCATCTCGTCGAAGACGTCCAGGGCGTTCCGTACGGTGGGCACGGCTTCCGCGTACGGCTTGAGGATGATCGCGCTGATGCCCCTCAGGATCGTCGCGGGCTTGCCCTCCTTGACGTCGGCCCCTGCCAGGAGCCGAGCTCCGAGCGCGTCCCACGAGAAGCCCTCAGCCAGCCTCTCGGGCGGCAGCGCCCACTCCCACGCCCTGATGAGGCTGGTCTGCTCGAGATCGTCGTCCTCGCCGTGGAAGCAGTCCGCGGCGACCAGCATCTCGGCCGCCGCGGTCACGAGTGAGGGTGCAGCGACGAACATCGAGTAGTCGGCCCCGACGCTGATCAGGCGTCCGCGGTCGACGGGGTCGAGCAGGTCCTCGTCGATCTCGTCGAGCAGGTCCTTGGCGAGCTGGCCGCTTCCTGCCGCGAGGGCCGCCTCGGCTGCTCCGACGAGTCGCGCGTACTTGCGACCCCCCGGAGGCGTCAGGGACGCCGCTTCCACCAGGACCCGCGCACGTGACACGAACCCACCTCGGGCAGCGGCCAGATCGGCCACGAGCTCCAGCTGCTGCGCGACCTCCTCGTCCGTTCCGAGGGTGGCCTTCGCGGAGTGCCACGCCGACTGCTCGGCGTTGCCGAGCTTCTCCGCGATCACGGCGAGAGCACGGTGCACTCGACGCCGATCCCTGCCGGTCGCCGCGTTGTAGGCCGCCGACCTCACGAGCGGGTGCCGGAAGCTCACCGAACGCCCCAGCTGGACCAGACCGCCGATCTCCGCGGCATCCCCTGAGTCCGGCGGGAGGGACAGCTCCGCGGCGGCCGCGCTGATCACGTCCAGCTGTCCCGACGCCTCGGCTGCTGCGATCACGAGCCACAGCTGCTCAGGAACGGGGAGCCTCCTGACCTGGCGCAGGTAGTGCTGCTCCAGGTGGCGACCGATCGGGAGTGGCTCGTCACCGAAGCTCGACTCGGTCAGCTCCCGGACGGTCAGCTCGGCGGCGAGATCGACCAGCGCCAAGGGGTTCCCGCCCGTGGCGGCCACGACCTTGACGGCGACGGAGGGGTCCAGGGGCCGCGCGAGCGAAGTCATCAGCAGTCGGACCGCGATGTCGGGGGCAGCCCGGCCACTGCCATGGTGGGCACGCCGGCGACATGGGACACGATCGACGTCGTCTCGCGTCCAGCGATCAGCAGGACGGCGGACTCTCCTTCCAGTCGGCGTCCCACGAAGCCGAGGACGTCCAAGGACTCTGCATCGAGGAGATGGGCATCGTCCACGGCGCACACCACGGGACGAGCCTCGCCGGCGGACGCGAGCAGCCCCAGCACGCCGAGTCCCACCAGGAACCGATCAGGCGGGTGCCCGTCCGTCCGGCCGGACGCGACCTGCAGGGCGTGCCGATGCTGCTCGGGAAGGAGATCCACGTGGGACAGCAGCGGTCGGACGAGTCGCTGCACGGCTGCGAACGGCATCGCCATCTCCGCCTCGTACCCGCGGACTTCCACCAGCAGCACGTCGCGCAGGTCCCGCGTCGCGGCCTGCAGCACCGACGTCTTGCCGATGCCGGGTTCGCCGAGGAGCAGGAGCGACCCACCTCGGCCGTTCCTCGCGTGGTGGCACAGGCTGCGGATCCGGGACAGCTCCGCGTCCCGTCCGAAGAACGGCGGGCGGGCCGTCCCACCGAGAGCAGCCTGGGGCGGGCCGGCATCGGGCTCGACGTCGCGATCGTGCATGCGCCCACTCCTCCTCGGACGGCCACTTCTCCGGTGCGGTACCTGACCGTGAATCTAGGGAGCCGACGACGGCATTCACAGGTCGGACGGTGCCAACTTGGGGGCTGTGCGTGCCACACGGTCGCGCTCGAGAGGCGTGCTGGAGGACTACGAACGGCGCGTGGTCCGCAGGGCCGTGTTCGCCCGCACGGTGGGAGGACACGGTCAGTTCACCCACCCGCCCACCCTCCGGGCACGAACGAGGAGCACCCCATGCCGCACGTGACGGTCGACGACGGAGCACAGATCTTCTACAAGGACTGGGGGAACGAGGGAACGCCCGTCGTTCTCAGCCACGGCTGGCCCCTGAATGCCGACGCGTGGGAGGCCACGGCTCTCTTCCTGGCCGAGAACGGCCACCGCGCGATCGCGCACGACCGACGTGGACACGGCCGGTCGACCCAGACCTGGCACGGCAACGAGATGGACACCTACGCCGACGACCTGGCGTGCCTCGTCGACAAGCTGGAGCTCGACGACGTCACCCTGGTCGGGCACTCGACCGGCGGTGGCGAGGTGGTCCACTACGTCGGCCGTCACGGGACCGCTCGTGTCGCCAGGCTCGTCCTGGTCGGCGCCGTGCCGCCGCTGATGCTGCGGACCGACGACAACCCCGAAGGTCTCCCCATCGAGACCTTCGACGGCATCCGTGCCGGCGAGAAGGCCAACCGCTCACAGCTCTACCGGGACCTGGCCGACGGACCCTTCTTCGGCCACAACCGCACGGGCGACATCGACCAGGGCTTCCGGGACGCCTTCTGGCTGCAGAGCATGGCGTGCGGACACCGAGCGGCGTACGAGTGCATCGCGGCCTTCTCGGCGACCGACTTCCGACCCGACCTGGAGCGGATCGACGTGCCGACGCTGGTCATCCACGGCGACGACGACCAGATCGTTCCCTTCGAGGTCGGGGGCCAGCGGTCGGCAGCCATGATCGACGGCGCCGAGCTCAAGGTCTACGAGGGCAGCGGACACGCGCTGCCCGACACGGACCGTGACCGGCTCCACCGTGACCTGCTCGCCTTCATCGACGACTGACGACCGCGTCGCGCGTAGTGCGTGGGCGGGCCCACGGCCCACGACCACGCGGTGCACGTGATTCGCCCGGGTCGCCCCCAGGCGCAGGATCGGGCCAGGAGCCACACGCAGCAGCGTTCGACACGCACCCCACCGCAGGAGATCCCGATGCACCTCACCATGTCCCGAGGCCAGGCCCGCGCGGCCGCAGCCTTCACCGCGCTCGCCCTGCTCCTCGCAGCCGTTGTCGTCGCGTTCGACACGCGGACCAGCCCCGTCCACGGCGCAGGCAGGGCGGCCGATGGCCAGGACGCCACCCGCGTCCTCGCCGCAGCCAACGCAACCCGGAAGTCGCTGAGGGGCAAGAAGGCGACGGTCGTCCTGGTGCACGGTGCGTTCGCCGACGCGTCCGGATGGACCGACGTCCAGAGCCGGCTGTTGGACCGGGGGTACACCGTCCACGCGTGGGCGAACCCGCTGCGTGGCGTGAGCTCCGACGGCGAGTACCTGCGCTCGTTCCTGGGGACGATCGCGGGACCGATCATCCTCGTGGGCCACTCGTACGGCGGCGCCGTCATCACGCAGGCCTCGACGGGCAACGAGAACGTCGTCTCGCTGGTCTACGTGGCGGCGTACGCGCTGGCGAACGGGGAGACCGTCGCCCAGGCCAACGAGCTCGGTGGTGGCCACAGCGACGTCATCGACAGCATCACCGTGCGTCCGTACCCCGGCGCACCGGAGGGCGACGGCGACGCCACGATCCAGCCGTCACGGTTCCGCAACGTCTTCGCCCAGGACCTGCCGCACCGGGTGACACGGACCATGGCGACGGCTCAGCGACCCGCCACCCTGTCCTCGCTGGTCATCCCGGCGGGCGAACCCGGCTACAAGACGATCCCGTCGTACTTCCTGGTCGCCAAGGAGGATCGCGTCATCCCGCCGCAGGCGCAGGCCGCGATGGCCCAGCGGGCCGGTGCGAGGACCAGCACCTACAAGAGCTCTCACGCACTGCTGATCACGCGTGCCAAGAGCGTCACCGACCAGATCCTGCTGGCCGACCAGCAGCACTGAGCCCAGCGCACCTCACCCCCCAAGGAGAACCACATGTCCACTCAGCCCGACACCATCGTCCTCGTCCACGGCCTCTGGGTCACCCCGCGCAGCTGGGAGCAGTGGGTGCAGCGGTTCGAGGAGCGTGGCTACCGCGTCCTCACTCCTGCCTACCCGGGCTTCGAGGTCGAGGTCGAAGCGCTCCGCGCAGATCCCAGCCCCATCGCCGACTGCGACATCACCGAGACGATCGACCACCTGGCCGACGTCGTGCGATCGGTGGAGAACCCGCCGATCATCATGGGGCACTCCTTCGGGGGGACGCTCACGCAGATGCTGCTGCACCGCGGACTCGGGGCGGCCGGCGTCGTGATCAACTCCGCACCCACCGAAGGAGTGCGCGTCACCCCGCCCTCGCAGGTCAAGTCGCTGTTCCCCGCGCTCAACAACCCGGCCAACCACCACAAGGCCGTCGAGTTCACCGAGAAGCAGTTCCACTACGCCTTCACGAACACGCTGGACGAGGCAGCGGCCAAGGCCGCCTACGACAGGTACGCGATCGGCGCGCCCGGACGGTGGATCTGGGACTACGGCCTCCTGGCGAACTTCAAGCCCGGCAAGCAGGAGACCTGGGTGGACTACGACAACGACGACCGCGCGCCGCTGCTCTTCATCGCCGGGGGCGAGGACCACATCATGCCGCCGGCGGTGAACCGGTCCAACCACCGCAAGTACAGGAAGAGCAAGGCCCTCACCGACTTCCATCTCTTCGAGGGCCGGTCCCACTGGACCTGCGCCGAGCCCGGCTGGGAGGACGTCGCCGACTACGCCCTCGAGTGGGCCCTCGAGCACGCGCGGCCCACCAGCGACGTCTCGCCGGACACCGTGTGAGCGCCCGACGTGAGTGACGACGTGCGGCTCACCCACATCGGTGGGCCGACCGTCCTGGTCGAGGTGGCCGGCTGGCGGATCCTGACCGATCCCACCTTCGACCCGCCCGGCCGCACCTACTCCTTCGGGTGGGGCACCTCGTCCACGAAGGTCGAAGGGCCCGCCATCGAGCCGCGCGACCTGCCCGACGTCGATCTCGTGCTGCTCAGTCACGACCATCACGCCGACAACCTCGACGGCCTCGGACGCGCGCTGCTGGCGCGGGTGCCGGTGACCTTGACGACGCGTGGCGGACAGCGGCGCCTGGGCTCGGATCAGGTCCGTGGCCTGGCTCCGTGGCAGACCACCGTCGTGAGCGCCCCCGGTCGGCCGAGTCTCACCGTCACCGCCACTCCCTGCCGGCACGGCCCGCCCCTGAGCCGGCCGGTGAGTGGCGACGTCATCGGGTTCGACCTCACCTGGGAGGGCAAGTCGACCCGAGGCTCCTTCTGGATGACGGGGGACACCGTGCTCCACGGCGCCCTGCGTGACGCGGCCACGCGACTCGACGTGGACGTCGCCCTGATCCACCTGGGAGCGGTCGGGTTCCCCCTGACCGGACCCCTGCGCTACTCGATGAGCGGGCAGGACGCGATCGAGCTGATCGAGCTGCTTCGGCCGCGGGTCGCCGTGCCGGTCCACTTCGAGGGCTGGTCGCACTTCTCGCAGCAGGAGCGCGATCTCCACGCGGTGCTGGATGCCGCCCCTCGAGACGTGCTGAGCCGGATCAGCTGGTTGACGCGCGGGACTCCCACGGTGGCCTGATCAGCCGAAGAGGGCGCGCTCCACGGTTCCGAGTCGCACGCGCTGGGGGTGGTCGCCGACGGGCAGGTAGGCGATCTCCTTCTTCGTCCGCACGTCGAGGACGGCGACGGAGTCGGAGTCCGACAGCGAGATCCAGCACGTGTCGTTCAGTCCCTCGGTCGTCCAGTACGGCTTGAGGTAGCTGTGCCCCGTGGTCGCGGTGTCGAAGAACGTCGGGGCGCCGGTGGCCCGGTCGACGAGCGCTGCGTAGTCGTCCATCGTGCCGGCGACGCACAGGGTCGTTCCGTCCTTGTCGATGGACAGACCGTGGTGCGCGGAGTCGTTGACGTAGTCGGTGATGGGCATCTTGGGCACCCGGTTGGGCAGCGGGACCAGGCGCGTCACGGCGCCCGTGCGGGGCTCGGCGATCTTGCCGGTCGAGTAGTCGGCCTTGCCGTTGATGTCCGCGGCCATCGTGTCGAACTCGACGTACCCGTGGAAGTAGGAGACCTGGAAGTAGACGAAGCGCTCACCCGGGGCGATCGCCATCGGCCGCACGGCCGAGCTCATCCGCAGGTGGCCCGCCTCGGCGAGCTCCTTGCCCATGTCCCAGCGCTTGTCGATGCCGAAGTCGTCGTTGCGCACGATCTCGAACCAACGGTCTCCCTTGGTCCAGTCGCCGAGGGGTCCGTCGAAGGCCGTGTAGGCCGAGCCGATGGACGCGTGGAAGATGCGCTGGCCATCGGGGGTGTAGTTGTTCTCGTGCGGGGTGTCGCCCGACTCGAAGCTGCGGAGGCGATCGCCCATCTTGACGCTCCGGCCGTCGGGCAGGGTCTGGTCGACCATGGCGAACTCGATGACTTGGCGCTCCACGGAGTCGCTGACGAGGAGTCGCTTGCCGTCGGGGGAGAGGCCCGCGTGGTCGCTGCGGTATCCGTCCATGGGCTGTTCCGCGACGATCGAGTCGCTGTCGCCGGCGACGGCCTTGGCGATGTCGATCCACACGACATCGGCGAAGCTCGGGCGAGACACGGCGAGGAACCGGCCGTCCTGGGTGCTGAACATGTCGTCGACGAACTGGTCGTGGCCCTGCCCGGGGCCGACGCGGACCGCCGTGAAGGTGATCAGGCGCAGGGGGTTGCGGTTGATGTCCCGCAGCTCCTGCGCCTTGTCCGGGACCAGGTCGATGCCCGACTTGAGGATCTTCGGGTCGTGGGCGTCCACGATCGAGGCGGTCCCCGCCCAGTTGTTGCCCACGAACATCACGTCGCGAAGCGAGTCGGGGCCTGCGGCGGCGCCCGTCGCCGCTGCGGACGGGACCAGGGCAGCCGCCGTGACGGCGGCGGCGAGGGTGGCGGCGATGCGGGTGGGGCGTGGACTCAGGGGCATGGGAGGATCATGCACCCGGTGTAACTCCGTGTGACACCCCTGTCTCACCCCTTGGTGATCTGGGTCACATTCGGGGCTGAAGTGAGGGTCGGTCAGGCGAGGACGCCGATCAGGAGCGCGATGATGCCCAGCAGCGGGAGCGTGCCCTGCTTGATGGCCGCGCCGCGCTTGGTCGGGTCGGACACCAGGAGCACGAGCGCCGCCGCGGCCATGGATCCGATCCCCGCGAGGACGAGCGCCACGCCGACATCGGTCGAGTCACCCACGATGTACGCGATCCCGACGGCGGTGACGATGGCGAGGAACAGGTTGTAGAAGCCCTGGTTGAACGCCAGCTGCTTCGTCGACTCCGCCTCCTCGAGGCTCATCCCGAACGTGGCGCGCGTGCCGGCGCTCGTCCAGGTGACCGACTCCATCACGAAGATGTACACGTGCAGCAGGGCCGCGAGGCCCGCGAGGATCGCACCGGCGACGAGCATGGTCATGGGTCCCTTCCGTGGACAGTCCTTCGAGAGTAGGTCCTCGCTCGCTCCGTCCGGACTAGGCGACCCC
The DNA here is from genome assembly GCF_900167475.1 of Aeromicrobium choanae. Taxonomy (NCBI): domain Bacteria; kingdom Bacillati; phylum Actinomycetota; class Actinomycetes; order Propionibacteriales; family Nocardioidaceae; genus Aeromicrobium; species Aeromicrobium choanae. The sequence goes on from NZ_LT796768.1 coordinate 3,036,658, forward strand.
GCGCGGTCGCGCGGCAGCAGCCGCGACCGCCACCACGGCCGCCACCGCGAAGGCGAGCCGAGTGCTGGAGGCCTCCGCCACGGCACCGAGCGCGACCGAGCCCACGGCCTGCCCGAGCGCGAGCACGAGGAAGCCCCAGCCGACGCCCGCGGCGGGACTTCGCGGATGCACGCGCGTGCCCCACAGCAGGAGCAGGCCGCTCGCGGCGATGTAGGCCGCGCCGAAGGCCGCCATCGCGAGGCAGGCGGCGACGAGGCTCCCGGGCCAGGCCGCCACGGCGGCGGTGGCACCGGAGAGCACCAAGGCGGTCGCCGTCCAGGCGGCGCGGAGGCCGTACCGCGAGGAGAGGTCGCCCGCGGCGGCACCCATCACGCCGAATGCGCCCAGCAGGATCCACGCGATGGTCGAACCCTGCTCGGAGAGGCCGCCGTCGGTGACCATGAGGTCCCGTCCGAACGTCCAGACCGCGGCGCTGGCGACGCCCGCGAGGGCGGCGGCGACGGTGAGCCGCGCGCTGCCGGCAGGGAGCAGCGGTCGCGGGAGCAACGGCTCGCGCTCGCCCGATCGCTCGCCCCGGGGCACCCGGAGGGCGGCTCCTAGGGTGGCGAGGGCGCTCAGAGCGGCGAAGGCCAGCCAGGCGGCGCGCCATTCCTGCTGGGTCAGCAGCGCGATCGGTCCGGCGATGGCCACGCCCATGCCGGTGCCGGCATTGATCACGGTCTGGATCCGGCCCTGCCGCTCCTGCGCCACGGTGTGGGCGACCGCGTGGGCCAGCGCCGGCGAGACGACGCCCGTGCTCGCCCCGCCCAGGAGCACGCCGAGGACGAGAGCCGGCGTGCTCGGCGCCAGCGCGATCGTCAGCGTTCCGGTCGTGGCTAGGGAGCCGGCCGCGACCGCGACCGCGCGGCCCCCGAGCCGCGGGGTGAGCGTGGAGGAGGCCAGGATCGCGGCGCAGTAGACGACGTATCCGCCCGCCGCGATCGTCCCGGCTGCGGCGGCGCCCAGGGTGAACTCGTCCCGGAACGCCGGCACGAACAGGCCGTAGGCGAATCGCGCCAGTCCGTAGCACGCGCCGATGAGGCACAGGCCCGCGGCGCTGAGGGCGAGCTCGTCGCGACGGGAGGAGACGGAGCTCATCGGGACCTGAACTTCACTGATCGGTGAACCACCCTGCCGACCGTACTACACTGACCGGTGAAGTCGATGGGAGGAACGCATGGTGGAGTCAGCCATCGGGCACGACGAGGCGCTGCGCGTCCCCGACCTCACGCCCGGCGCCCGGCGGATCCTCGACGCGTCGGCGGACCTGTTCTACCGCCAGGGCATCCACGCGGTGGGCGTCGACGCGATCGCCGCGGCCTCCGGTGTCACCAAGCGCACGCTCTACGACCGGTTCGGCTCCAAGGACGCACTGGTCGCCGCCTACCTGCAGGCTCGCCACGCCGCGTGGTGGGACCGCCTCGAGCAGCGTCTGGCGGGGGCGGCCGCCCCGCGCGTGCTCGCCGTCTTCGACGCCTACGCCCTCGACGCGCCGGCGATCGACCGGGGCTGTGGGTTCCTCAACGCCGCGGGCGAGCTGCCCGCCGGACACCCCGGGCACGCCGTGATCCGGGCCCACAAGACGGCGGTGCGCAGCAAGCTCGAGGAGCTGCTCCGCGCGGACGGCCCCGACGCGCCCGACGCCGCCGCGCTCGCCGATCACCTGTTCCTCCTGCTGGAGGGCGGGGTCGCGCAGCGCGGGATCGACGGCGACGGACGGATGCTCGCCGTGGCGCGGGACATCGCCGAACGGCTCGTCGGCTAAGCGGCCGGGAACCCGCCAACCCGCACGAGGTTCCCGTGCAGGTCGATTACGTGGAACTCGGTCGCACCCCACGGCTCGTCGCGCGGGGAGCTCAGGACCGCCGGCTCCGGGACCTCGGCGCGACTCCACTGCGCGTGACATGCGCGCGCCGCCTCGGGATCGGGGAAGCGGACGTAGCAGGCGACGTCGTTCGTCCAGCGGTCGACCGTGGCGTCGAGCCAGAAGTGCAGCTCGATCGCGAGGTCCTCGTGACGCAGGACCAGGTACTCGTCCCACCGCCCGCGGGTGGTGAAGCCGAAGCGCTCCCAGAATCGCGCCGTGACGTCGAGGTCGGCGCTCGGCAGGATGGGGATGGTCTCGGTCACGCGGCCAGTGTCTCCCGCCGTGGGGCCACCGGGCCAGGGCGGACTGGGAGGATGGACGCGTGTACGTCAAGATCTGCGGCCTCCGCACGGCCGATCACGCGCAGACCGCGATCGAGGCGGGGGCCCACGCTGTCGGCGTGGTGATGAACCGGACCAGCGCGCGCCGCGCCAGCGACGACGAGGCGCGAGCCGTGATCGAGGCCTCGCGTGGCAGCGCCGACACCGTGCTGGTCGTCAACGACATGCCGGCGGAGCACGCCGCGCGCACCGCGCGGCGGCTCGGGTTCGACGTGCTCCAGCTGCACGGCAGGGCCTACGGCGAGCAGGACTTCGCCGCCGCGCTCGAGGTCGTCCCGCGGGTCTGGCGGGCGACCTCGCTCGACCTCGACCCGCCGCTGGAGGTGGGTGCGTGGGGCGAGGAAGTGCTGCTGCTCGACGCGCCGAAGCCGGGGTCGGGGGAGCGGTGGGACCTCTCGGACCTCGCCGATCGCGCGCCGGACGGCACGTGGATGGTCGCCGGGGGCCTCTCCCCGGCGAACGTCCGGGAGGCCGTCGACGCCGTCCGTCCGTGGGGCGTCGACGTCTCGAGCGGTGTGGAGACGGCGCCCGGCGAGAAGTCCTCGGAGCTCATTCGCGCCTTCGTGGAGGCGGCGCTGCGGGCCTGAGCCCACCCGCCCCACCGGGCGGTTGCGCGTGAACCCGTGCCCTCGCGACAGTGGGAGCAGCGGAACCCTCCGCGACGGGGTGGGAGGCGTGACATGGCCAACGGCACGGCGGCCGCCGGCGGCGGCGCGATCTACGGTCTCGGGATGTTCGGCGCGTGGGTGTGGTTCTGGACCGAGGCCGACGGCCTCTGGGAGCACCTCTACGCGATCTTCCAGGGCCTCTTCTGGCCCGCCTACATGGTCTACGAGGCGTTCGCGGCGCTGGCGTCCTGACGACGCCGGGTGCTCAGCGAGAGTGCCAGGCCTCGATGTGCTCGGTGCGCTTCATGACCGACGACGGCAGCTCGCCCTCGGCGAGCTGCTCGATCGTGACCGTCTCCAGCACCTCGCGCAGGGCGTCGCGCGCGGCGATCCACACCGGCTTGAGGATCTCGGCGCGGCCGTTGTACTCCACGGCCTCGGGGCGCAGCCCGTAGATCGAGACGATGGGCCCGTCGACCGCGCGGAAGACGTCGGCGACGGTGACCGCGTACGGAGGGCGAGCCATCCGCCAGCCGCCGGACTGCCCGCGTTGCGACAGCAGGATGCCCGCCTTGCGCAGGTCGCCCAGGATCGACTGCAGGAAGCCGTGGGGGATGTCCTGACGACGGCCCAGTTCGTCGGCGGTGACGGGCTTGTCGCCCGGTTCGGCCGCCAACTCGATCAGCGCCCGCAGCGCGTAGTCGGACTTCGTCGAGACTCTCACCGCTCCAGTGTCCCAAAGCCGACCCGCCATTCCGTGGCTATCCTCCGAATGTGACGACTGAAGCCGCTTTCCCCGACGTCTCCACCCGGACCGCCGCCCCGCTCGCGCACGTCGTGCGGGGTGATCTCGTCGAATCGGTGCACCTCGGCCACCTCGTCGCCCTGGCGGCGGACGGCACACCCGTGCTGACGCTCGGCGACCCGGAGGTCACGATGTGGCCGCGCTCCAGCGTCAAGCCGTTCCAGGCCGTCGCGATGGTCCGCCACGGGCTCGACCTCCCCGAGCGCCTCATGGCACTGGCGGCGGCGAGCCACAACGGCGAGCCCGACCACATCGCCGGCGCGCTCGCGATCCTCGCCCGCGCCGGGCTCGACGAGCGCGCCCTGCGCAACACTCCGGATCTGCCGTGGGGGACCACGGCGATGCGCGACTGGCTGGAGAGCGGCCAGGGTCCCGAGCAGATCAGCCAGAACTGCTCGGGCAAGCACGCCGCGATGCTGCTCACGTGCGTGACGGCCGGCTGGGACACCGAGACGTACCTCGCGCCGGACCACCCGCTGCAGCGCGCCGTCCGCGAGACGATCGGGGAGCTCACCGGCGTGCCCGTCACCCACGAGACCGTCGACGGCTGCGGGGCTCCGCTGTTCGCCACCACCGTCACGGGCCTGGCGCGCGGGTTCGGGCGGCTCGCGGCGTCGCCGCAGCAGGCTCCCGACTCGGCCGAGGCGCGCGTGGCGCACGCGATGTCGACGCACCCGCACATGGTCGCCGGCGGTCAGCGTCCCACCACCACCCTGATGCGTGCGGTGCCCGGGCTGGTGGCGAAGGACGGCGCCGACGGGATCTTCGCGGCCGGCCTGCCCGACGGGCGGGCCGTGGCCTTCAAGGTGCTCGACGGGGCGGAGCGTCCGCTGGCTCCCGTGCTGGTGACGGCGCTCGACGCGCTCGGTGCGTTCGCCGGGGACGGCGTCGACCACGAGGCGGTGGAGTCGCTGCGCGAGCGCGCCGTGCTGGGCGCTGGCCGGGCCGTCGGAGCGATCCGCGCGGCCTTCTGAGCTAGTCCGCCCGCCGGCGCACCCAGGCGATCACGGCCGCGTCGCTCGTCCGGAACCGCTCGACCTCCTCGCCCCCGTCGCACCGGCACAGGACGACCTCGGCGCCTGCGGCGTCGGTCTCCTCGAGGCGACACGTCCCGCCGTGGGTGACCCAGCGCTCGAGCTGGTCGATCGCGGAGGTCATGCTTTGGCCGCCCACGTGCGCAGCTGACGGTGTACGTTCCAGGCGCCGACGATGACGGGGGAGTCACCCAGCTCCGGCACGTGCTCGACGAGCTCGGGGTCGATCTTCCATTCGCGGGGATGGATCAGCACGGCATGGTTCTGCGGGCCGCCGATGCCGCCGTGCGACCCGACCTGGCCCTCGAAGGCGTGGATGCCGCCGAGCTCGTCGACGGTGGAGATCACGACGAGGTCGCCGGCGTCCTCCAGCGCGTGCAGTCGCGCGAGGTCGTGTGCGGTGCGGGACGGGTAGCCGCGGAGGGGATCGTTCCCCGTGGAGCCGCCGTCGGGACCGAGACCGCGCGTGCCGTCGGGCCCGAGGACGAGGGGAGCTCCCGCCTCGTCGGTGGCCAGCACGAGGCCGACTCCCGGACTGGCCAGCAGGCCCGGCACGAGGCGCGGCCATGCGGCGTCCACCTCGGCGAGCGTGGGCCGCGAGTCCCTCCGCGGGAACCACACCATGCCGAGGTTGCCACCACCCGTGACGACCACCTCGGGATCGGCGGAGTCGGACACGACCTTCTCCGGGCGGCGCTTGCCCTCGCCGACGACGGAGGAGGCCAGCGCGTTCAGCGGGCCGAGCTCCTCGCCGCCTCCGGTCGTGGTGAGCAGCGAGGCTCCGCCGCGGTCGGGACGCATGAGCGCCGCGACGTGGTCGGGGAACGAGGAGCCGGTCAGCTGGGAGAACGGTGCACCGAGGCTCTGCCCGTGGTCGGAGACCAGCACCAGGTCGTACGGGGTGGCGACCGAGCGCGCGACGTCCTCGAGCGCGGCGAGGACGCCGTCGAGACCCTCGATCGCGCGCATCGCCTCGGGTCGCTCCGGACCCGCGTGGTGCGCGATCTCGTCGTAGTCGACGAAGTCCACGAAGATCATCGGCGAGCCGCTCGCCATCTCCTCGGCGACGAGCGACAGGTTGAGCTTGCGCAGCAGCACGTTCGTGACGCCGCGCAGCACCACGTAGCCGCCCTTGCGTGGGATGCGCGGCTGCACGTCGCGCGCGCGCTGGCGGTAGCCCTGGTGGAGCTCCTTCAGCACCTCGCCGATCGTCATCACGAGAGCGCCGGGCAGCAGGAACGGGCGGATGAAGAAGGAAAGGTAAGCCGACCCGGAGCCGAGGTCGCGGGCACGGGTCGCCTTGCTGATCGTGAGGAAGGCCCGTGACGAGCCGCCCGTGTACGTGGTGCTGATGGCGCTGCCCTCGGTCAGCAGCCCCGAGTCGGGCGGGAACCGCGACTCGACGAGGCGTGAGTCGGCGGGGTTGCCCGCGGCGAGCAGCCGGCCCGACCGTCGGTCCCACCATCGGAACGCGGGCACGTCGGGGCTGCCGTGGAGGAACCCGGCCATGCTGGCGGGGGTCGTGCACGGGATGGTGGCCCACCACCCGCTGAGCGTGTGGCTCGAGCCGATCCAGCGGGCGATGTTGGGAGCCTGGCCGCCGGCGATGGCGCGTCGCAGCACGGGCAGAGCCAGTCCGTCGAGCTGCACGATGAGCATCCCGCGCCCATCGGGGTCCGTCCGGGAGCGCAGGGCACGCGAGGTGCGGGCGGTGGCGGCGCCCACCACGTAGCCGCTGTCGGTGGCCCCGGAGAACCAGCGGCCGACCGCCATCACCGCCGAGGCGACCAGCAGCACGACGACCGTGTCCCCGACGGTCAGATTCGCTCGAGCGCCCGCGCTGATGGCGGCGCCGAGGACGAGCACCTGGGCGCCCAGCCCGAGAGCCATCGCGAGCAGCACGCTGCCGCGCGAGGCCAGTACGCGCAGCGGAGTGGCGAGGACGACGTCCACCAGGAACATCGCCACCATGACGACGAGGACCAGCTCGAGCTCGTCGTAGACCTCCTCGCCCACGGCGAGGAGGCCCAGGGTCACCGCGACCCCGGTGACCACGACCGACCACAGGGCTTGCAGGAGGTCGGGCACGCGGGGCACCCAGCGCGATCGGCGTTGGGCGGTCACCGGCGCATCGGCCCAGCCGACGGGCGTGGTCTGGCTCACACGGGCATGCTCCCACGCGGCAGGGGCGTGCGGACACCCATCGGCGGCATCACGACGCGGGCGCCGAGCCCGGCACCCGCGGCAGCGGCCCGGAACCGCGGCGCCGGTCGCTGGAACCACTGCTCGTGGGTCGGGCCGGAGGAGCGCAGCACCACCGGCCAGTACGTGCCGTGGTGGACAGGCAGGATCCAGCGGGCGCCCACGGCACGGACTGCCTCGACGGCCTGCTCGGGGTCGAGGTGGCCGTCGCCGAGGGAGGGCCCCCAGCCGCCGATCGGCACCAGTGCGAGGTCGACCGGCTCGACCGCCCCGAAGTCCATCACGCCGGTGTCGCCCGGGTACCAGCACGTGGCACCGTCACGGCCGAAGCGAAAGCCCAGGGAGGTGGCCTCTGCGGCGCCCGGTCGCTTGTCGCGGCGGCCGTCGTGACGCGCGGGCAGCACCTCGACGTCCACACCGGCGACCGTGAGCCGGTCACCCGGCACGACCTCGATCGTCTCGAGGCGCTCGAGCGAGCGCACGGCCTTCACGGCACCTCGCGGGACCACGATCGGCACCGCGTCGTCGAACCGGCGCAGCGTCGGCAGGTGCAGGTGGTCGTGGTGCAGGTGAGAGATCAGCACGAGGTCCGCACGGGTGGCGTGCGCCGGGGGCGGCTCCGAGGCGCGCCGCACGTGGAACAGCCGGCGGGACATCAGGGGGTCGGTCACCACGGTGGCCCCCGGGAGCTCGACCGTGACGAACGAGTGTCCCCACCACGTGACGGCAGTCATGCCTCAGTGTGGCCCCTCCATGGGCCGAAGTGACAAGAGACGCCGCCAAGTTGTGCACGACGCACAAGGCGTGCGTGCCATGCGCCCCCGTTTGTCCGTGGTGCACAGTCCGGGCCCCAAAGTTCTGCCGAAACGCAGGTTCAGCAGGCCTGGAGGGTGCCCTAGCGTCCACGCATGTGGTGCACGTCACATCCGTGCACGTCGACCGTGAAGAACCGGAAGGATGCCCGATGACCCTGCCGTACCTGGCCGACGCACTGGCCGAGCGGTTCGGTGCCGCGCCGGCCGTCGCGGACGACCGACTGTCCCTCACCTTCGCCGAGCTCGACGCCCGCGTCGACGCCGTGGCGGGGCGACTGGCGCAGGAGGGCTTCGGACGAGGCGACGTGCTGGCCGTCATGCTGCCGAACCGGGTGGAGCTGGTCGTGTGCCTGTTCGCCGCTTGGCGACTCGGCGGGGTGGCGACCCCGGTGAACCCGGCCTTCACGCAGGTCGAGGCCACCCATCAGGTGACCGACTCCGGCGCTCGCCTCATCGTCGTCGAGAGTGACGACGCACCGACCGGCGGCGCCCGACCCGTCACCGTGGCTTCCCTCGCCACGGCCACCCCCACGGGCGCCGCCCCGGTCGAGCTCGCGCCGGACGACCTGGCGCTGCTGGTCTACACGAGCGGATCCACCGGTCGTCCCAAGGGCGTCATGCTCAGTCACGCGAACGTCGACGCGATGTCGGACACGATGGCGCGCCACATGGAGCTGGACGCCGACGACCACTGCCTGCTGATCCTTCCCCTGTTCCACGTCAACGCCGTGATGGTCTCGCTGCTGGCCCCGTTGCGGGTCGGGGGCCGGCTCACGATCGTCGGTCGCTTCAGCCCCCCGACCTTCTTCGACGAGGTCGAGCGGATCCGGCCCACGTACTTCTCCGCCGTGCCCACGATCTACGCGCTGCTGGCGTCCCTGCCGGACGAGGTGCGGCCCGACACGTCGTCGCTGCGCTTCGTCGTGTGCGGGGCGGCGCCGGTGTCGCAGGAGCTGCTGACCGCCTGCGAGCGGCGCTTCGGCTTCCTCATGGTCGAGGGCTACGGGCTCACCGAGGGCACGTGCGCCTCGGCCTGCAACCCCGTGGGGCCGGACGCGGTCCGCAAGCTCGGCACGGTCGGCCCGGCCCTGCCGGGGCAGCGGATCGCGATCGGCGGTCCCGACGGCGAGCACCTGCCGGTCGGCGAGGTCGGCGAGGTGCTGATCAGCGGCCCCACGGTGATGCAGGGGTACCTCAACCAGCCGCAGGCCACCGTCGACACCGTGGTCGGCGGCTGGCTGCACACCGGCGACGTCGGCCGCCTCGACGAGGACGGCTACCTGCAGCTGGTCGACCGGATCAAGGACATGATCATCCGCGGCGGCGAGAACCTGTACCCCAAGGAGATCGAGAACACGATCGCCGGAATCGAGGGCGTCCTCGAGGTCGCGGTCGTCGGCCGCCCCGACGACGTCCTGGGCGAGGTGCCCGTCGCGTTCGTCGTCGCCTACCCCGGGGCCGTGCTGACCGAGGACGACGTCCTCGCAGCCTGCCGCCGCGAGCTGACCCGGGTGAAGGTCCCCGCCGCCGTCGACGTCATCGAGGCGTTGCCGAAGAACCCGGTCGGAAAGATCGACAAGCCCACCCTGCGCCGACTCGTGCGCAGCGCCTGATCACATCGAGGAAGGTCGAGGTTCATGGGATTCACGACAGCAGACATGCCGCCGGTCGATCCGGAGCAGTTCGAGCAGATGCCGGTCATGGACCGGATGAGGATGCTCGCGCTGCACTGGGCCGACTACGGCTTCGGCGGCCCCAAGCAGATGCACGCGCTCTACCTGGTCAAGACCGTCGTGTTCATCGTCGGCGGCTGGCTGGTCGTCGGGCTGACCACGCCCGGCCTCGGCCTGTTCGACCTCGGCGGCTGGTGGGGCGAGCTGATCGTCTACCAGAAGCTCATGGTCTGGATCGTGCTGTGGGAGATCACGGGACACGCCGCGTCGTGGGGACCGCTGTCGTTCAAGTTCGGCCCCTTCACCGGCGGCTGGAAGTACTGGACGAGGGTCGGCACGCTGCGCTGCCCGCCCTACGGCGACAAGATCCCCGGCACCGCCGGCTCGGGCCGGACCGTCTTCGACGTGGCGCTGTACCTGGCGCTCGTGGCGCTGCTGGTGGTCGCGCTGGTCCTGCCCGGACAGCAGACCGCGGCTGCGTACTCCGAGGCGGGCCTGATCGCGACGTGGCCGCTGATCGCCTACGTGGTGGGCCTGCTCGTGATGGCGCTCCGCGACAAGGTCGTCTTCCTGGCCTCGCGCCCCGAGCAGTACGCGCTGTGCCTGCTGGCGTTCGGGGTGCTGGCGTCGCACGTCGACATGATCCTCGTGGCCAAGATCGCGATGGTCACGATCTGGCTCGGCGCCGGCGTGTCCAAGTTCGGCCACCACCTCACGTTCGTGGTGCAGGCGATGATGAGCAACACGCCGTGGCTGACCTCGAAGCGGTTCAAGCGCACGCTCTACCGCGACGTCGAGAACGGCGACCTGATGCCGACGAGGATGGCGTTCGCCTGGGCGCACATCGGCGGCACGGTCGTCGAGCTGGTGCTGCCGCTCGTGCTGCTGTTCTCGACGAACGAGACGGTCACGTGGCTCGCGATCGTCGGAATGATGGCGTTCCACCTGTTCATCTACTCCACCTACCCCCTGGCGGTGCCGCTGGAGTGGAACATCTTCTTCATCTTCGTCACGCCGTTCCTGTTCGGCGGCTTCTTCGCCGGCGACGGCTACGGCGTGGGCGACTTCACCAGCCCCTGGCTGCTGGTCGCGGTCCTGGTCGGCTTCCTGACGGGGCCGATCCTGGGCAACCTCAAGCCCGAGTGGGTGTCGTTCCTCATCTCCATGCGCCAGTACGCGGGCAACTGGGCCTCGGGCACGATGGCGTTCCGCATGAACGGCGCGGAGGACAAGCTCGATGCGGGCCTCACCAAGGGCATGAAGATCCAGCGCGAGCAGCTCGCCGCCGTCTACGGCTACGGCGTCGCCGAGGTCTTTCTGCAGAAGTGCGTCGCGTTCCGCAGCATGCACAGCCACGGCCGCGTGCAGCTCGCGCTCATGCAGCGTCACGTGGACGCGCTGGAGAACTACCGGCTGCGCGAGGGCGAGGTCGTCTGCACGGTCCTGCTCGGCTGGCAGTTCGGCGACGGGCACCTGTTCGACGAGCGCACCATCGCCGCCGTACAGGAGCGCTGCGGGTTCGAGCCGGGGGAGTGGGTCACCACGTTCACCGAGTCGCAGCCGATCCACACCACGAAGGTGCAGTACAAGGTGATCGACGCAGCCCTGGGTGTCGTCGAGCGCGGCTGGTACGACGTGCGCGATGCTGTCACCGAGCAACCCTGGATCCCGAACGGCGTCAAGCACACGGTGACGTGGCAGGCCCCGGGGTACCGCCCGGCAGGCGAGCTCTCCGGTGAGGAGAAGGTGACGACGTGACGACAGCGGTGGTGGTCGGCAGCGGGCCGAACGGGCTCGCTGCCGCCCTCACCCTCGCGGAGGCCGGGGTCGAGGTCGAGTTGCTCGAGGCGGCCGACGAGATCGGGGGTGGCACGCGCAGCGGTCACTACACGGCCGACGGGGTCCTGCACGACGAGTGCTCCGGCTTCCACCCGCTGGCGGTGGACACCGCCTTCAGCCGGGCGTTCGACCTCTCCCGCGAGGGGCTGGCGTGGCGGTGGCCGGAGGTGCAGTACGCCCACCCGCTCGACGGGGGCCGCGGCGCCGCCGTCTGGCGCGACGTCGAGCGGACCGCGCAGGCGCTGGGGGAGTCCGGGCGGGCCTACCGACGGCTGTTCGGTCCCCTCTCGGCACGGTTCGACAAGATTGCGCACGAGTTCCTGCAGCCCATGGTGCACGTGCCGCGGCACCCGATCGCGCTGGCCGGATTCGGCATGGCCAGCCTGCTGCCCGCGACGTGGCTGGGGCGCCTGCTGAGGTCAGAGGACTCGGCGGCCCTGTTCGCCGGGGTCGCGGCGCACGCCTTCCGGCCCCTCGGCGCCCCGATGTCCGCGGCGATCGGCGTCGCGCTCGGCACCGCGGCGCACCGCTACGGCTGGCCGGTCGCCGAGGGCGGGTCGGCGGCCATCACGCGGGCCATGGCCCAGCGCCTCACCGCCCTCGGCGGCACCATCACCACCGGGATCCGCGTCACGCGACGTGAGCAGGTGGCCCACGCCGACATCGTCATGCTCGACACGAGCCCCGGCGCCGCGGCGGACATCCTCGGCGACGCCCTGCCGGGCCGCATCGCACGCGCCTACCGGGGCTACCGCTTCGGTCCGGGCGCGTTCCAGGTGGCGCTCGCCGTGGAGGGTGGCGTGCCCTGGACGCATGAGCCCACCCGTCAGGCGGGCACCGTCCACCTGGGCGGATCGATGGCCGAGATCGCCGCCGCAGAGCGGGACGTGTGGCGCGGCCGGATGCCCGAGCGGCCCTTCATCCTGCTGGGGCAGCAGTCGCAGGCCGACCCGGGCCGTCGCGCCGGGGACGTGCACCCGATCGACGCCTACGCCCACGTGCCGTCGGGGTTCACGGGCGACGCCACCGAGGCGATCCTGTCCCAGATCGAGCGGTTCGCCCCGGGCGTCCGCGAGCGCGTCGTCGCCATGTCGGTCCGCTCGACCGAGCAGATCGTGCGCGACAACGCCAACTACGTCGGCGGCGACATCGTCACGGGCGCCAACACGCCGCGGCAGCTGATCTTCCGTCCGCGGGTGGGCCTGGACCCGTATGCCACGGGGATCCCCGGGACGTGGCTGTGCTCGGCCGCGACGCCGCCGGGTGCGGGCGCCCACGGCATGTGCGGCCATCTCGCCGCCACGAGGGCCTTGCGCCATGTGGGCATCGCCGGGACCATCGGGCCATGACCCAGCCGCCCCCCGGAGCGGGTCCCGACTCCGCCGAGGTCCGGCGGCTCGTGGCGATCCTCGGACAGCGCCTGTCCGAGGATCAGCCCTACCTGACCCGGGTCCTGACCGACAAGATCCGCTCGATCGGCGACCTCGACCTGGACCAGCCGCTGATCGACCTGCTGGACGCGAGCGTCGACAGCAACATCAACACGATCGTGCACCTGCTGATCAACGCGATCCCCGTCGACCGCATCCAGGCGCCGACCGCCGCCGTGGAGTACGCGCTGCGGCTGGCGCAGCGCGGTGTGCCGTCGTACTCGCTGGTCCGCGCCTACCAGATGGGCCAGGAGTACCTCATGACCGTGGTGCTCGACGAGGCCGAGGCGATCGACGCCGACCGCACGCTCACCCTGCGTGCGCTCAAGGTCATCGCCGACGACGTCCACCAGTACATCGACTGGATCTGCCTGCACCTGCTCGACCGGTACGAGGACGAGCGGGGCCGGTGGGCCACCACGTCGGGCAACGTCGCCTCGGCGATGCTGCAGGGACTGCTGCGCGGCGTGGACACCTCGGTGCACGACTTCGAGTCCGAGACCGGCTACCGGTTCGACCAGCACCACGTCGGCCTCGTGCTCTGGTCGCGGGACGAGGACGGCATCACCGACGCGCTCGTCGCGATGGAGCGGATCAGCCGCGAGCTGGAGGGCACCGTCGGCACGGGCACGGCACCCCTGTTCTCCGCCGTCGACCGCACGACCGCGTGGCTGTGGATCGGGCGCGGGCTGCGCGCCGAGCCGATCGTGCGGCAGGTGCGCGAGGTGCTGGCGAAGTTCCCCGACGTGGGCGCGGCCGTCGGGCTGCCCGAGTCGGGCATCGACGGGTTCCGGCGCACGCACGCCCAGGCGCGGGACACCTTCGAGCTGGCTCTCGCGGCGGGCGACCGGATCAGCCAGGTCGTCGGCTACGACGGCCGGGGGATCGCCCTGATCTCGATGCTGCTGCAGCAACCGGGCGCGCTGCCCCGTTGGGTGCGCGACGTGCTGGGGCCGCTCGGCGAGGTCTCGCCCGCGGCTGCCCGTGCGAGGGAGACGCTGGGCGCGTGGCTCGACCACGAGCGCAACTTCCAGGCCACGGCCGAGGCCCTGCAGGTCCACCGCAACACGGTCAAGTACCGCATCGAGCGGATCAGCACTGAGCTGGACGAACGGCTCGGCGACCGCCGGGTCGACCTCGAGCTGGCGCTGCTGGCGTGCCGCCTGCTCGGCGACGACCTGCTGCGCGAGCCCGACGGACACCGCCGCCCCGGCCAGGGCTGAGCCCCGGCCGGGAGGGCGGAGAGATCAGCGCAGTGCGGTGACCGCGGCTCGGACGGAGCTCATGCCCATGAGGTCCGAGTCGTCCTCGGCCGACAGCAGCTCGCCGTTGGCGAACGTGGCGTAGGCGTCGATGTCCTGCTTGCCGCAGCCCTCGTACATGCGGTCCTCGAGTCGCGTCACGCCCTTGGCCTGCAGCGCCTTGAGCTCGGCGATCGCCTCGTCGAGGAGCGCCACGATCTCCGGCATCTCGTCACCCATCAGCACCTTGAGCGCCTCGAGCTGGGCGAGGATCTCGGCGGGGGTGTAGACGTCGCCCTCGCCAGCCGAGCGCAGCTTCTTCGAGACGGTCGCGACGCTGTCGCCCACGATGTCGGGAGAGAACGTGGGATCGGCCTTCAGCGTGCGCAGGTTCTGGACCGTGGCGCAGCGTCCCTGCTTGATGATGAGCCGCTGCTTGGCGAAGGCGCCGCGCTTCTTGCCCTTGTACTTGTAGGTGATCTTCGTCGTCACGACGTACGCGCCCGGCTTGAGCTTCACCGCGGTGCGGTTCTTGCGCAGCACCTTGCCGCCCTGCTTGATGGTCATGGCCCTCTTGAGGATCGTGACCTTCTTGATCTTCTTGACGTTCGGCTTCACCAGCGCCGTGCCGTACCAGTCGATCGACTTGTTCGAGATCTTCTTGATCGTGACCGGCTTCGGGGCCGCCTGGGCGGGTGCCGCGACGAGCGTCGTGCTGGCGCCGACGGCGAGGGCGGCCAGGAGGCCGAGGATGGTGCGGCGCATGGAGTGACGCCTTTCCGAGATGAGGGGCAAAGTCGACCTATCATACTCGGACCGGGACGGTCCCCGTGACCAAACGACGACCTCGGTAGGGTGAGCCCAAGAGCGCCGCCCAGCCGTAGGGGCCGCCCAGTCACCGAGGGGTTCACATGAGTCTGTCCGTCACCGTCGCCGGAGCCCAGCAGCAGGTCGATCCCGGGACGCGGGCGTGGCAGCTGTTCTCCGATGATCCGCAGGTGATCGCCGCACGCGTGGGCGGTGACCTGGTCGACCTCTCCCGCGAGCTGGCCGACGGCGACGAGGTGGAGCCGGTCGCGATCGACTCGCCCGACGGCCTCGACATCCTGCGCCACTCCACGGCCCACGTCATGGCCCAGGCCGTGCAGGAGCTGTTCCCCGACGCGAAGCTCGGCATCGGCCCGCCGATCACCGACGGCTTCTACTACGACTTCGACGTCGAGATCCCCTTCACCCCCGAGGACCTCGCCAAGGTCGAGTCGCGGATGAAGAAGATCGTCAAGGAGGGCCAGAAGTTCAGCCGGCGCGAGATCAGCGACGACGACGCCCGCGCCGAGCTGGCCGACGAGCCGTACAAGCTCGAGCTGATCGGCCTGAAGTCCACGGCCGGCGGCGCAGCGGAGGGCGCCAGCGTCGAGGTCGGCGAGGGCGGCCTGAGCATCTACGACAACCTCAAGCGCGACGGGTCGCTGGCGTGGAAGGACCTGTGCCGCGGCCCGCACCTGCCCACCACCAAGCGCATCCCGGCGTTCACGCTGATGCGCTCGGCCGCGGCCTACTGGCGCGGCGACGAGAAGAACAAGCAGCTGCAGCGCATCTACGGCACCGCCTGGGCGACCAAGGAGGACCTCGAGGCGCACCTGCACCGCATCGAGGAGGCCCAGCGCCGCGACCACCGCCGCCTCGGCACCGAGCTCGACCTCTACAGCTTCCCCGACGAGATCGGCTCGGGCCTGCCGGTGTTCCACCCGCGCGGTGGCGTCATCAAGCGCGAGATGGAGGACTACGTCCGCCGCCGGCACATCGAGGAGGGCTTCGAGTACGTCGGCACGCCCCACATCGCGAAGGAAGGGCTGTTCTACACGTCCGGCCACCTGCCGCACTACGGGGAGGGCATGTTCCCGGCGCTGGAGATCGACGGGGGCGACTACCGCCTCAAGGCGATGAACTGCCCGATGCACAACCTGATCTTCCGGTCGCGCCAGCGCTCGTACCGCGAGCTGCCGCTGCGCCTGTTCGAGTTCGGTCACGTCTACCGCAACGAGAAGTCGGGCGTCATCCACGGTCTGACCCGCGTGCGCGGCTTCGCCCAGGACGACTCGCACTCCTACGTCACGCCCGAGCAGGCGCCCGGTGAGGTCGCGCACCTGCTGAACTTCATGCTGAGCCTGCTCGACGACTTCGGCATGGACGACTACTACCTCGAGCTGTCGACCCGTGACGCGTCCAAGGACAAGTTCATCGGCTCGGACGAGGACTGGGAGAACGCCACGAAGGTGCTGGAGGAGGTCGCCACGGCGACCGGTCTCGAGCTGGTGCCCGATCCCGGCGGCGCCGCCTACTACGGCCCCAAGGTCTCGGTGCAGGCGCGCGACGCGATCGGCCGCACGTGGCAGATGGGCACCGTGCAGTACGACTTCAACATGCCGTCCGCCGACCGGTTCAACCTCGAGTACGTCGCCGCCGACGGCACCCGCCAGCAACCGGTGATGATCCACTCGGCGAAGTTCGGCTCCATCGAGCGGTTCATGGGCGTCCTGGTCGAGCACTACGCCGGTGCATTCCCCCCGTGGCTCGCGCCCGTGCAGGCGGTCGGCATCCCCGTGGCCGAGCGGCACGTGGAGTACCTGGAGCGGCTCGCGGTGCGCCTGCGCGCCGAGGGGATCCGCTTCGAGGTCGACGACTCCGACGAGCGCATGCAGAAGAAGATCCGCAACGCCCAGACCCAGAAGGTGCCGTTCATGGTGCTGGTGGGCGACAAGGACGTCGAGGCGAACGCGGTGTCGTTCCGGTTCCGCAACGGCGAGCAGGAGAACGGCGTCTCGCTCGACGACGCGATCGACAAGATCGTGACGGCGGTCCGCGAGCGGGTGCAGGTCTGATGCCCGATCCCGACGGCCTCGAACGGCTGTGGGCGCCCTACCGCATGGCGTACGTCCGCGAGGCCGGCAACGACGACGCGGGATGCCCCTTCTGCGCCATGGTCGCGGGGGAGCGGCAGACCGACCTGATCGTCGTGCGCGGCGAGCACTGCTTCGTGGCGATGAACCTGTACCCGTACAACCCCGGGCACCTCATGGTGCTGCCGCTGCGCCACGAGTCGGGCCTGACCGAGCTGTCGCTCGAGGAGTCCACCGAGCTGACCCTGCTGACCCAGCAGGCGATCCGCGCGATCGGCGAGGTCAGCTCGCCGCACGGCTTCAACGTGGGCCTCAACCTCGGGGCCTCCGCGGGCGGTTCGATCTCGCAGCACCTGCACCAGCACGTGGTCCCGCGGTGGGGCGGTGACGCGAACTTCATGACGGTCGTCGGTCGCACGAAGGCGCTGCCCCAGACGATCGCGGAGTCCGCCGCGCTGCTGCGCGGCGTGTGGGAGGGGGTGGCCTGATGCTCGAGCGCTTCCGTGCCTTCTGGAACCGGCTGTTCTCGCCGGTCGCCGACGGACTCATCAAGATCGGCGTGACCCCCGACATGGTCACGTGGGTCGGCACGATCGGCGTCTGCGTCGGCGCCCTGTGGCTCTTCCCGCAGGGGGAGTTCTTCTGGGGCACGATGTTCATCACCGCGTTCGTGTTCAGCGACATCATCGACGGCACGATGGCGCGCAAGCTCGGCCGCACCTCCAAGTACGGGGCGTTCCTGGATTCCACCCTCGACCGGATCGGCGACGCGGCGATCTTCGCCGGCATCGCCCTCTGGTACGCGTGGGAGGGCGACTCCAAGGTGTACCTGTGCCTCGCGCTGGCCTGCCTCGTCCTGGGCGGCCTCACGTCCTACGCGCGGGCCCGGGCCGAGTCGCTCGGCATGGAGGCCAAGGGCGGCATCGCCGAGCGTTCCGACCGCCTCGTGGCCATCCTCGTGATGACCGGTCTCTCGGGCCTGTTCGACCTGCCGATCCTGCAGCACATCGCGCTCTGGGCCCTCGCGGTCGCGAGCCTGGTGACCGTCGCCCAGCGGATGGCGATGGTCAAGCGCCAGGCCGAAGCGGCCTGATCCGGGGCCGTCGGTCTCGCGGACGCCGAGCGATGCGTGATGCGCCGCAGGTGCCTCGTAGACTTGCCCTGTGAGCACCCAGAACCCCAGCAACGACCAGTCCACGACCGGCAGCGCCCGGGTCAAGCGCGGCATGGCCGAGATGCTGAAGGGCGGCGTCATCATGGACGTCGTCAACGCCGAGCAGGCCAAGATCGCCGAGGACGCGGGCGCCGTCGCCGTCATGGCCCTCGAGCGCGTTCCCGCCGACATCCGTTCCCAGGGCGGCGTCGCGCGGATGAGCGACCCCGACTTGATCGACGGCATCATCGAGGCCGTCTCGATCCCCGTGATGGCCAAGGCGCGCATCGGTCACTTCGCCGAGGCGCAGGTCCTGCAGAGCCTGGGCGTGGACTACGTCGACGAGTCCGAGGTCCTGACCCCGGCCGACTACGCGAACCACATCGACAAGTGGGCCTTCACGGTTCCCTTCGTGTGCGGAGCGACGAACCTGGGCGAGGCGCTGCGTCGCATCACCGAGGGCGCGGCCATGATCCGCTCGAAGGGCGAGGCCGGCACGGGCGACGTCTCCAACGCCACGGGTCACATGCGCAAGATCCGCGCCGAGATCGCCCGGCTGCAGACCCTGCCGAAGGACGAGCTGTTCGTCGCGGCCAAGGAGCTCCAGGCGCCGTACGACCTGGTCGTCGAGGTGGCCGAGGCCGGCAAGCTCCCGGTCGTGCTCTTCACCGCCGGTGGCATCGCCACCCCGGCCGACGCCGCCATGATGATGCAGCTCGGCGCCGAGGGCGTGTTCGTCGGCTCGGGCATCTTCAAGTCCGGCAACCCCGCCCAGCGGGCCGAGGCGATCGTCAAGGCGACCACCTTCTACGACGATCCCGACGTCATCGCCAAGGTCTCGCGCGGTCTCGGCGAGGCCATGGTCGGCATCAACGTCGACGAGATCCCGGAGCCGCACCGCTTGGAGACTCGCGGTTGGTGACCTGCATCACTAGAATCAAGCCACGACGCCCCCGGTCTTCCGGGGGCGTTGTGTCGTTTCCGGGACCTGTGGCCCTATCGGGTGATGTCACTAGTCACATTCGAATGATGTCTCTAGTCACTTCGAGGGGTGCCATATGTCATGGATCGGTCGTGATGTGTGTCCCATCTCCATCATTTCTTCAAAATACGCGTCACGTTTCTCAGTATTCGTCGTTACATTGATGGAGAGTCAAAGCCGTGATCGATGGTCGATCATCCAGACGAAGTAGGAGAAGACATGAAGAAGTCCACCAAGGGCGCACTCGCCGCCGGAGCTGCCGCGGTCCTGTTGCTCGGAGGCGCGGGCTCACTCGCGTACTGGAACGACACGGCCACGGCCGATGCCGGGACGATCACGGCGGGGTCGATGGACCTGTCCGCCGTCACCTGTGGCGCCTCGTGGCTCGAGGGTGCGACCCCGGTCACCACGATCGTCCCCGGCGACACGGTCACCAAGTCCTGCACGGGCACGCTGACGCTCGTGGGCGACCACATCGGCGCGACGGTCACGCTCGACGCTGCTTCCGTGGCTGACGCCGAGGCCGCGTTCAACGACGAGGTCGACATCACCGCGAGCATGACGGCGCCCGCCGCTGCGATCACCGCCCCCGGTACGTACGACGTCACCGTGGACATCACGGTCGTCTTCGACGGACCGGGTGCGACCAACGACTCGCAGCTGAGCACCGCCACGCTGGACGACCTGCAGCTCGAGGCCGTCCAGACCCACGACGCCGCCTGAGTCCGGTTAGCAATCGACCATCATGACGACCACCGTCGAAGTCATGCCCGGGGCCGAGCAGCGCAAGCTGCCCGGCACCCTGGCGTGGCTTTGGCGCGTGGTCGTGTGGGTGGTTCTCCTCGGCTCGACAGCGCTCCTGGTGATCGCGGTGCTCATTCCGCGACTCTCCGGGGCGACGCCCTACACGATCCTGACCGGATCCATGCGGCCGACGATGCCGCCGGGGACCTTGGTCGTGGTGAAGCCGGCGACGATCGACCAGATCAAGGTCGGTGACGTCGTCACGTACCAGGTGGAGTCGGGAGAGCCGACCGTCGTGACGCACCGCGTGGTCTCCGTGGTCTCCTCCCTCGAGGGGGAGCGACTGCTGCGCACGCAGGGCGACGACAACCCGGTCGCGGACTCCGACCTCGTCCGACCGGTCCAGGTCCGCGGAACCGTGTGGTACTCCGTGCCGTTCCTCGGTCGGCTCAGTCAGCTGTTCACCGGGAGTGAGCGCCAGCTGGGCGTGTATGCGGCGGCTGGGGGCCTGGCCCTCTACGCGGCGTGGATGTTCGGCGGGTCACTGCGCGAGCGGATGCGTACGCGCCGCCCGTCCGGAAGGTCCGAGTCATGAGGCGCCTGCTGACCGTGGCGCTTGCGGTGGGTCTGCTCCTCGCCGGCGTCGCACCGGCCACGGCGAGCGACGAGATCGGCCTGAGCAGCGATGGTGTGAACTGGGTCGACGACCTGACCGTGCCGCTGTTCGACGCGGACCTCCGCTGGGTGCCGGGAGACAGTCGGACCGTGACGTTCTACGTCCGCAACCAGGCCGAGTCGGATGGCGAGCTGACGGTGACCGTCCGAGCGAACGATCCGGACGGTCTGCTGACCGCTGATCACGTCACGCTGCGTGCTCGGGCGAACGGCACGTGGTTCACGCTGCGCAACGGTGAGCCCTCGGACGATCTCACGGCGGCGAGCATCGGCGCCGGCGGAATCGTGCCGGTCGATCTCCAGGCGACGTTCTCCCCGGGGTCGTCGAACGCGTCGCAGAGGGACGCGTCCGACGTGACACTCGAACTGCGGCTGACCGGCGTGCTCGATGCCGTCGATGGCACCGGTGACGCCCCCGGCACGGACGGCGCGCCCGCAGCCGGAGACTCCGACGACCTGACTGGGTGGCTTCCGCAGACGGGCGCCCCAGCATCCCTCCTCGTCCTTTGGCTGGCCGTATTGGTCACTGCCGTCGGCATCGCCTTCGTGGCTGCTGGCCGCCGTCGCGATGAACTTGAAGAAAGCGAAACTCATGAGTGAGCGCAAGCGTCCCGGGTTCTTCACCGTGCTCAAGTCGGTGCGCACCCGGGCCGTGCTGAGTCTCGGAGTGGTCCTGGGCCTGACGAGCGTCAGCACCATGGCCTTCTGGACCGATGAGGCGGTGCTGAACACCGGCACCATCCAGTCCGGCACCCTCGACATCCAGCTGAACGGTGCGAACTCGCACGCCGCGACCACCTTCGCCCTCGCGAACATGATTCCGGGTGAGAGCGTCGCGTACGCCGTGAACGTCAACCGTGCCGCCAACTCCGTCGCGTTCACGTACGGCATCACCGGTCAGACCTCAGCGACGAACGCGTTCGCCCAGGCGCTGCGGTTCCGGGTCTACACCGGCTCCGCGAACACCCAGACCACCACCAACGGCGTCCGCACGCAGACGTGCACCGGGACCGAGCTCTCGACGAGCGGTGGTGTGGGCCTGGTCGGCGGCACCCCCACGTCGCTCGTCACGGGACGCGCGGCCCTGGCGACGCCGCTGGCCGTGAGCTCCACCGTCTACACCGACACGATCTGCATCCAGGCGAGTCTGCCGTCCGGCACGGGCAACGGTGCCCAGGGCCTGTCGACCACCGCGTCCTTCAGCTTCAACGCGACCCAGCTGTCGTGACCCGAAAGGCAACGTCATGAAGTCCACCCGCGCTCGAGCCCTGTTGAGCCTCGGCATCATCCTGGGGCTCGGCAGCGTCAGCACTCTCGCGTACTGGACCGATGAGGCGACGTTGGCGGCCGGCACGATCCAGTCCGGCTCGCTGGACCTCAAGCTCGACGGCGCGGACAACCTGCCCTCCACGACGAAGCTCGCGATCACGAACATGGTGCCCGGCGAGAGCGTCGCCGCCACGGTCAACGTCCAGCGCGCGCCGGGCACGGTCGCGTTCACCTACTCGGTCAACGGAAAGGTGAACGAGACCCACGAGCTGGCGACGGGTCTGCGGTTCAAGCTCTTCGCCGGCGTCGCCGGCACGTCCACCGCCAACGCGAACGGCATCCGCACGCAGACCTGTGGAGGAACCCAGCTCGCCGGCGGCACGGACGGCATCGCGCTCGCCACCGCCACCGACCTGGTGACGAACCGCACCGCTCTGGCGACGCCGAGCACCGTCCAGCCGACCGCGGTGACCGAGAACCTGTGCATCCAGGCGATCCTGCCGTCGGCGGCGGGCAACGGCACGCAGGCGAAGTCCGCGACCGCCACCTTCGCCTTCAACGCGACGCAGCTGAGCTGATCACGTGACCCACAGAGTTCGTGAGGCCCTCCTCTGGGCGGGCGCAGCGCTCGGCACCCTGTGCCTGGGCTGGACCTTCGTGATGGCCGCCTTCGGCCTCACGCCGCTGGTCTTCACGTCGGGGTCCATGTCGCCCGCCATCGCCGCCGGTGACCTGGCCTTCGCCAGGACGATCGACGCCGACGACATCCGGACCGGGGACGTCGTCAGCGTCGTGAACGCCGAGGGCGTCCGCATCACGCACCGCGTCGTCGAGGCAGAGCCGTGGGAGCACGGCGCGACGCTCACCCTGAAGGGGGACGCGAACGCCGCACCGGACGTCGAGCCGTACGCCGTCACCTCGGTCGAGCGCGTCGCGTTCGCGGTACCCCGGGCCGGCTACGTCATCAACGCCGCCGCGTCGCCCGCTGGGACGTTCGCCGCGGGACTGCTCGTGGCACTGGCCCTCGCCGTGGCCTTCGGCCGCAGGCCCGGCCCGAGGGAGCCGGCGGATGACGCCGAACCGCGCCAGGGAGGCTCCCGAGCGCGGGGGACGATCACCGTCGGTGCCGCTCTGCTCGCGGTCGCCGCCGTCAGCATGACGACCACGGTGCAGCCCACCCGTGCCGCCTTCACCGACCCGGCCGCGGCGACGACCGGCACGTTCGGTGCTCACACCGTGGCCAGCCAGTCGGCACCCTCCTGCACGGCCAACACGGTCACCCTCGGCGAGGACACCGTCACGCTCCGGTGGAACCAGGTCGACCCGCGCTACGTCTACGCCTGGGAGCTGCGGCCGAACGGGTCCACCACGGTGGTGCAGTCAGGAACCGTCGGCGCCGGAGTGGCCCAGGGCGCCCAGGTCTCGGTGACCGTGGGACCTGCCGGAACGTCGAACGGCAACTACAACATCGTGGTCACGGCGCGCCCTTCGACCAGCACGAGCTGGGCCGCCGCGACCACCACCACGACTCCCGTCCGACGTTTCACCACTGCGCTGTTCTGGAACAACATGGGCTGCGGTCACGCCTGAGCGACCTCGTCGCCGGCTCGGGCCCTGCGCAGAAACCCTCACTTCCGGCACAATGACCGGTGAGGGGGTTGCATGCTCGATCGTGAAGAGGGCGCAGCGCCGGAAGGGCGACGAGTGTCGCCTCGCCTCCGCGCCCTGATGAGTCTCGGGATCGTCGTGGGGGTCGGTGCCGTCACCACGCTCGCGGTCTTCACCGACACCGTGAGCATGACGACGGGAACGATCCAGGCAGCCAACCTGGACATCAGGCTGAGCGGCCAGGACGCCTGGAGCGCGACGTCGTTCGCGGCGCCGGCGATGATCCCGGGCGAGTCCGTCGCGGTGACGGTGCCCGTGCAGCGGGCCGTCGGGTCGACCGCCTTCACCTACGGTGCCACCGGTTCCGTGACGACCTCCAACGCCTTCAGCACCAATGTGCGGCTCAAGGTCTACGCGGGGTCGGCGACCTCGGGGACGGCCTGTCCCACGACCACCCAGCTCGCCGGTGGGACCGCCGGTACCGCACTGGGCACGACTCCGACTGCCCTGTTCGGCAGCCGCACCACGCTCGCCACGCCGGCGGCGATCCCGACGGTGGCCCAGGTGGACAACCTGTGCCTCCTCGTGACCCTGCCGACGACGACGCCGACCACGGCGGCAGCACTGTCCACCACCCTCACGTTCGCCTTCAACGCGACGACTCCGGGAGCGTGATCATGACCGGCCGAGAGCGCCTGCGCGAGATCGTCCTGTGGGTCGGTGCCGTCCTCGGGGTGCTGTGCATCCTGTGGACGATCGTCATGTTCGCCTTCGGACTCACGCCGTTGGTGTTCACGTCCGGGTCGATGTCGCCCGCGATCAAGGCCGGCGACCTCGCCTTCGCCGAGACGATCGACGCGGACGAGATCGAGGTCGAGGACATCCTCAGCGTGGTCAACGAGAAGGGCGTGCGGATCACCCACCGCGTCGTGCGGGTCGACCCGACCGACGACGGTGCGGTGGTCGTGCTCAAGGGTGACGCGAACTCAGAGCCCGACGTCGAGCCGTACGCGGTCACCACGGCCGAGAGAGTGCTGTTCCACGTGCCGAAGGCGGGCTATGTCGTCGACGCCGCCGGCTCGCCCATCGGCATGTTCGTCGGAGGACTGCTGGCGGCTGCCGCCCTGTTCGTCGCCTTCGGCGGTCGCGGCGGCGGTGGAGGCGGTGGGAGCGTGGCGAAGGCGCAGGAGGATGCCGGCTCGACCGAGGAGGTGGCGGGAGACGGCTCGGCGGCGAAGCGGAACAGGCACACCTTCCTCATCGGGCCCGTCGTGCTCGTCCTCGGCATGATGGTGGCGGTCCAGCCCGCCCAGGCCGCGTTCACCGACACGGCCACGATGACCTCGGGGACGTTCACGGCCGCGGCGCTGCCGATTCGACCCTCGAGCATCACGTGCGTCCGCACCGGCATCGTGGGCTTCCGGGTGGCGACGGTGTCGTGGGCCGACGACAGCCCCAGGTACGGCTACTACTACGAGATCGCCCAGGAACCTGACTGGTCCGGCTCCGACAAGGTCACCGGAGTGATCCAGCCCACCGGCACGAACTCCGTGGAGTTCAGCGGCGCGACGTCCGGGGGCTGGTTCACCGCGCGGGACTACTACATCCGGGTCTACTCGGCGTACGTGACCAGCGCCGGCGCCGTGACCTGGCGGTCGTCGAGCTATCGCGCATACTCCGTGGCGCGCACCTTCGGTACGGTCAGCTACGACTGCGGGTCGAACATCTCCCCGGCCAACTGACGCACTAAACTCACTGCGTGACCTCGATCGGCGTCTTCGCCCTGCAGGGCGACGTGCGCGAGCACCTGCAGGCGCTCGAGCGACTCGGCGTCGAGGCGTTCACCGTCCGCCGGCCCGCCGAGCTGGAGCGGTGCGACGGGCTCATCGTGCCCGGCGGCGAGTCGACTACGATGTACAAGCTCGCCCGCACCTTCGACCTGCTCGAGCCGTTGCGCCGGCGTGTGAAGGACGGGATGCCGACGTTCGGGACGTGCGCCGGGATGATCATGCTCGCCGACCGGATCCGCGACGGCGCGCCCGGCCAGGAGACCGTCGGCGGCCTCGACGTCACCGTGCGCCGCAACGCCTTCGGTCGCCAGGTCGACTCGTTCGAGGTCGACCTGGAGATGGCGGGCGTCGACCGTACCGTGCACGCCGTGTTCATCCGTGCGCCGTGGGTCGAGGAGGTCGGCCCCGGTGTCGAGGTGCTTGCCGAGGTCCCTTCGGGGGAGGCCGCCGGTAGAATCGTCGCGGTGCGGCAGGGGCCGCTCATGGCGACGTCCTTCCACCCCGAGGTCGGGGACGACGACCGTGTGCACGGACTCTTCGTTGACCTCGTGAAGCAGAGCTAGGACTACGCAAAGGAACGTCATGTCGGGCCACTCCAAATGGGCAACCACCAAGCACAAGAAGGCCGCGATCGATGCCAAGCGCGGCAAGCTGTTCGCCAAGCTGATCAAGAACATCGAGGTCGCGGCGCGCACGGGTGGCCCTGACCCCGAGGGCAACCCCACGCTCTACGACGCGATCCAGAAGGCGAAGAAGCAGTCGGTCCCCAACGACAACATCGACCGCGCGGTCAAGCGCGGCGGTGGCGCCGACGGCGGGGGAGTGGACTACACCACGATCATGTACGAGGGCTACGGCCCGAACGGCGTGGCGTTCCTCGTCGAGTGCCTCACCGACAACAAGAACCGGGCCGCCATGGAGGTCCGCACCGCGATGACCCGCAACGGCGGCACGATGGCCGACCCCGGCTCGGTGTCCTACATGTTCAGCCGCAAGGGCATCATCATCGTCCCCGCCGAGCAGGAGGACGGCCCGACGAACGAGGATGACGTCCTGATGGCCGTGCTGGACGCGGGCGCCGAGGAGGTCAACGACCACGACGGCAGCTTCGAGGTGCTGTGCGAGCCCGGTGACCTCGTCGCCGTGCGCACGGCGCTGCAGGAGGCCGGCCTGGACTACGACTCGGCCGACGCCTCGTTCGTGCCCAGCGTCCACGTCGAGGTCGACGCGGAGGGCGCCGCCAAGGTCGTCAGGCTCATCGACGCCCTCGAGGACAGCGACGACGTGCAGAACGTGTTCGCCAACTTCGACGCGCCGGACGAGGTCATGGCCGACCTCTGAGCCGGCCTCGGCCATGATGTGGCCATGGACCGACGCGTGCGCACTCCCGACGGAGTCGGTTGGAGCGTCCGCGTCGGCCGTCCTGCACTGCGCGGCAGCGAGGGAGACCTCGTCGTCGGCGGCACCCCGGCGGCCGGTGGCTTCGCGCCGCTGCTGGTCGTGGCCGGTCTCGTCCTACTCGCGGTGCTCGCGCCGGTCCTCGTCAAGAGCGACCGCGCGTGGGCGCTGGCGTTCGTCCCGGTGCTCCTGGTCGCGGGCTGGCTCCTGCTCGCGCGCTACCCGGTGGAGCTGCGCCGCGACGGCTCCGACCGGCCCCTGCACCGCACCCTCGTCGCCGGCCGGGTGAATGCCCGTCGCGTCGCCGCGGAGCTGGCCGACGAGATCGCACGCACCCCCGACGAGAAGCTCACGAGCTGACCGCCGAGCCCGGGATTCGGGCGGCGTGCCTCCGCAGGCGCGTCGCCGCCACCGCCTAGAGTGTCGAACATGCGTTCCCTTCGTGTCCTGGGCGTCGACCCCGGTCTCACCCGGTGCGGCGTCGGCATCGTCGAGGGGATCGTGGGTCGTCCGCTGGACCTCGTCGACGTCGGTGTCGTCCGCACCCCCAGCGATCTCGACCTCGCCAAGCGCCTGCTGCGCCTCGAGCGCGCGCTCGACGAGATCGTCGTGCGGCAGCGTCCCGACGTGGTCGCGGTCGAGCGGGTCTTCAGCCAGCACAATGTGCGCACCGTGATGGGCACGGCTCAGGCCAGCGGGATCGCGATGCTGGTCGCCGCGCGGCACGGGATCCCGGTCCAGTTGCACACGCCCTCGGAGGTCAAGGCCGCCGTCACCGGAAGCGGCCGCGCCGACAAGGCCCAGGTCGCCGCGATGGTCACCCGGCTGCTGCGCCTCGACGCGCCGCCCAAGCCCGCCGACGCGGCGGACGCCCTCGCCCTGGCGATCTGCCACATCTGGCGCGGCGCCGCCCAGAACCGACTGGCCGCAGCCGTCGCCGCGGCGGGAGCGGCCCGATGATCGCCCACCTGCGCGGTGCCGTCGCGGCGGTCTCCCTGAACTCCGCCGTGCTCGACCTGCAGGGCGTCGGCTACCACGTCATGTGCACCCCCTCCACGATCGCCGACCTGCGCCTCGGCCAGGAGGCCACGCTGTGGACCTCGATGGTCGTGCGCGAGGACTCGATGACGCTCTACGGCTTCGCCAACGCCGAGGAGCGCGACATGTTCGAGCTGGTGCAGACCGCCAGCGGCGTCGGCCCGAAGGTCGCGCAGGCGATGCTCGCGGTGCTGCCGCCCGAGCGGCTCCGCACCGCGATCGCCTCGTCCGACCACGCCACCCTGACGAAGGTGCCCGGCATCGGCCGCAAGGGTGCCGAGCGGATCGTCGTGGAGCTCAAGGACCGGGTGGGCGCGGTCGCCTCGTCCGCCGTCGCCCCGGCCGGTGCCGCCTGGCGGGAGCAGGTGCACGAGGCACTCGTCGGGCTGGGCTGGTCGGCCAAGGACGCCGACGCCGCGATCGACCGGGTGGCCGAGGACGTCGGTCCGGATCCGGACATCTCGGCGATCCTGCGCGATGCCCTGCGATCGATGGACCGAGGCCGATGAGCATGGACGAGTACGACGACTTCGAGTCGATCGTGGCCGAGGCCGCGTCGCCGCAGGAGAGCGCCTTCGAGCAGGCCCTGCGGCCGCGCACCCTCGACGAGCTGGTCGGGCAGGAGCGCGTCCGCGAGCAGCTCGCGCTCGTGCTCGACGCCGCGGTGGCGCGCGAGCGCACCCCCGATCACGTCCTGCTGTCGGGTCCGCCCGGGCTGGGCAAGACCACGATCGCGATGATCATCGCGAACCAGCTCGCTGCACCGCTGCGCCTCACCAGCGGCCCGGCGATCCAGCACGCGGGCGACCTCGCGGCCATCCTCTCGGGCGTCAACGAGGGCGACGTGCTGTTCATCGACGAGATCCACCGGATGTCGCGCCCCGCCGAGGAGCTGCTCTACATGGCGATGGAGGACTTCCGGGTCGACGTCATCGTCGGCAAGGGTCCGGGCGCCACGGCCATCCCGCTGCAGATCCCGCCCTTCACCGTCGTCGGCGCCACCACCCGCGCCGGCCTGCTGCCCGGCCCCCTGCGCGACAGGTTCGGCTTCACCGCCCAGCTCGACTACTACGAGCCGTCCGACCTCGACCGGATCGTGCGGCGCTCGGCCGACCTGCTGGACCTCCAGGTCAGCGCCGAGGCCTCCGCGGAGATCGGCTCGCGCTCCCGCGGCACCCCGCGCATCGCCAACCGGCTGCTGCGGCGCGTGCGCGACTACGCGGAGGTCCGCGCCGACGGCACCGTCGACCACGCGATCGCGAAGGCCGCCCTCGACCTGTACGAGGTCGACGACCTCGGCCTCGACCGGCTCGACCGCGCGGTCCTCGACGTCCTGTGCCGCAACTTCGGCGGGGGACCGGTCGGCATCGCCACGCTCGCGGTCGCGGTGTCGGAGGAGCGCGAGACGGTGGAGGAGCTGGCCGAGCCGTTCCTCGTGCGGCTGGGCTTCCTGGCCCGCACGCCGCGCGGCCGGATCGCCACGCCGGCTGCCTGGCGGCACCTCGGCCTGACGCCTCCGGCCGGGGCCGATGCCGGGCAGCTGCCCTTCGACTCCGCCGACTAGACTCCATCCGGTGACCTTCGCTGACTTCCTCCCCCTGATCCTGCTGGCCCTGGTCTTCTTCCTGCTGATCATCCGTCCGATGCGTGAGCGGCAGAAGCAGTACTCCGCGCTGCGCCAGATGCAGTCGGCGCTGCAGCCCGGCGCTCGCGTGATGATCAGCAGCGGCATCCACGGCACCATCTCGACGATCGACGACGAGACCGTCGGCCTGGAGATCGCGCCCGGCGTGATCGTCACCGTCGCTCGCGCGGCCGTCGCCGAGGTGGTCGACCCCGAAGTGATCGACCCCCAGGCATGAGCGACTTCCCCGACACCGCCGCGCGGCTCATCCGCGCCATCGACGACTGGCCCGAGGCCGGCGTCACGTTCCGCGACATCACCCCGCTGCTGGCCGATCCGCAGGGGCTGGCGGCCACCGTCTCGGCGCTGGTCGAGGCGGCCAAGGCCTTCGGACCGCTCGACGTCGTCGCCGGCGTCGAGGCTCGCGGCTTCCTGCTCGCGCCGCTGATCGCCGAGGCGCTGGGCATCGGCCTCGTGCCCGTGCGCAAGGCCGGCAAGCTGCCCGCACGCACCCTGTCGGAGTCCTACTCGCTCGAGTACGGCGACGCCATCGTGGAGATCCACGCCGACGCCGTTCCGGAGGGTGCCCGCGTGCTCATCGTGGACGACGTCCTCGCCACCGGGGGAACGCTCGCCGCCGCCGGACGTCTGTTCGAGCGCGCCGGGGCCGTCGTGGCCGGCAACCTCGTCCTCATCGAACTGCCCGCCCTCGGGGGTCGCGCCGTGCTCGGCGACGTCCCCCTGACCGCACTCCTGGAGTACTGATGAGCCAGCGCACCGTCCGCATCGTCGCCATCGTCGCCATCGCGGCGCTCGTCCTGGGCGTGCTCGCCTCGGTGTTCACCGGCGCGCTCTGACGCCCCCTCCGTAGGATGGATTGAAGGAGGCACGCGTGGCCGAGCGCATCGATGGACCGTCGACGAAGCCTGCCGAGTCCAGGACACCGGACTCGGCACGTACCTCCGCGCGCGTGCGCAGCCGGCTGGCACGGATCGGCGGCAAGTCCACGGGCGCCGGAAACCCGGTGCTCGACCCGCTGATCAAGGTCTACCGCGACACCCATCCCAAGGGCGACGTCTCGTCGATCGAGAAGGCCTACGAGGTCGCCGCGGCGATGCACGAGGGCCAGAAGCGCAAGAGCGGCGACCCGTACATCACGCACCCGCTGGCCGTCGCGACGATCCTCGCCGAGCTCGGCATGACCGCGCCCACCCTGTGCGCGGCCCTGCTGCACGACACCGTCGAGGACACCTCCTACACGATCGAGCAGCTCCGCAAGGACTTCGGTGACGAGGTCGTCCACCTGGTCGACGGCGTCACCAAGCTCGACAAGGTCAAGTACGGCGACTCCGCCCAGTCCGAGACGATCCGCAAGATGGTCGTCGCGATGGCGCGCGACATCCGCGTGCTCGTCATCAAGCTGGCCGACCGCCTGCACAACATGCGCACCCTGCGCTACCTGCGCCAGGACAAGCAGGAGCGCATCGCCCGCGAGACCATCGAGATCTTCGCGCCCCTGGCCCACCGCCTGGGCATGAACACGATCAAGTGGGAGCTGGAGGACCTCGCGTTCGCCACCTTGCACCCGAAGGTCTACGACGAGATCGTGCGGCTCGTCGCCGAGCGCGCCCCGTCGCGCGAGGCGTTCCTGGAGCGCGTCATCCGCGACGTGAACTCCGACCTCGGTCACGCCAAGATCAAGGCGAAGGTCACCGGCCGGCCGAAGCACTACTTCTCGATCTACCAGAAGATGCTCGTGCGCGGCCGCGACTTCTCCGACATCTTCGACCTGGTCGGCGTGCGCATCCTCGTGGACGACGTCGCCGACTGCTACGCCGTGCTGGGCGTCCTGCACGCCCGGTGGAACCCCATCCCGGGCCGCTTCAAGGACTACATCAGCGTCCCGAAGTTCAACATGTACCAGTCGCTGCACACCACGGTGATCGGCCCGCAGGGCAAGCCCGTGGAGCTGCAGCTGCGCACGTACGCGATGCACCGGCGCGCGGAGTTCGGCGTCGCGGCCCACTGGAAGTACAAGGCCGAGTCGCTCGCGGCCGTGGGCGGCAAGGCCAGCATGGACGGGCCCGGCGGCAACGAGATGATGTGGCTGCGCGAGCTGGTGGACTGGCAGTCCGAGACCGAGGACTCCAGTGACTTCCTGGACTCGCTGCGCTTCGAGATGCAGAACGCGGGCGTCTACGCGTACACGCCCCGCGGCGACCTGATCCAGCTGCCGGCCCACGCCACGCCCGTCGACTTCGCCTACGGCGTCCACACCGAGGTCGGTCACGCGTGCGTCGGCGCGCGCGTCAACGGTCGCCTCGTCTCGCTGGAGTCCGAGCTCGAGAGCGGCGACGTGGTGGAGATCTTCACGTCGAAGTCGCCCACGGCCGGCCCGAGCCGCGACTGGCTCGACTTCGTCAAGAGCCCCCGCGCGCGCAACAAGATCCGGCAGTGGTTCACCAAGGAGCGCCGCGAGGAGGCGATCGACCACGGCAAGGACCTCATCGCGAAGCAGATGCGCAAGGAGGGTCTCCCGATGCATCGCCTGTTCCGGCAGGCGAACCTCGACACGGTGGCCAAGGAGATGGGCCACGCCGACATCTCCGCGCTCTACGCGGCGGTGGGGGAGAGCAACGTCGGCGCGCAGGGCGTCGTCGACCGCGTCATCGACCTCGCCGGCGGTCGCGAGGGTGCCGAGGAGGAGGCCGCCGAGGCCACGGCGATGCCGATGCGCTCCAGCCGGCCGTCCACGGCCCGCGGCGATGCCGGTGTCGAGGTGGTCGGTGTCTCCGGCGACGTCATGGCGAAGCTCGCGCGCTGCTGCACGCCCGTGCCGGGCGACAAGATCCAGGGCTTCGTCACGCGCGGCTCCGGCATCTCGGTGCACCGCTCGGACTGTGTCAACTTCGTCGAGCTGGCGCACCAGACCGAGCGGGTCGTGCAGGTGCGCTGGGTCGCCAACGCCAAGACCACGTTCCTGGTGGCGATGCAGGTCGAGGGCCTCGACCGTCCGCACCTGCTGTCCGACATCACCAAGGTGATCTCCGACCAGCACGTCAACATCCTGTCGGCCACCCTCAGCACCGGGCGTGACCGCGTCGCCAAGAGCCGCTTCACCTTCGAGATGGCCGACGCCAAGCACCTCGGCGCCGTCCTGAAGGCCGTCGGCGGCGTCCAGGGCGTCTTCGACGCCTACCGCGTCACCCAGTAGCCGCCCGAGAGTCGAGACGTGATCTCGACACACCGTCTCGCTGCGCTCGCCGGCACTCGATCACCGGCGAGCCGCGATCAGCTGAAGTCGGAGGCGGTGCGCTGGGCGATCTCGAGGAAGGCCTGGCGCGACTCGAGGTTCTCGCGCAGGCTCTTGACCTTCTTGGCGTCGCCGGCGGCCTCGGCCTTGGCGATGTCGGCCTCGATGCCGGCGATGGCGTCCTCGAGCTTGGTGATCATGTCGTCCGCGCGGGCCGACTTCTCGGGGTCGGTGCGCTTCCACTCCTGGTCACCGGCGTCGCGGATCGCCTTCTCGACGGCGCGGATGCGGCCCTCGAGCTCCTTGATCTGGTCGCGCGGCACCTTGCCCGCGGCCTCCCAGCGATCGGCGATGTCGTGCCAGGCGCGGCGGGTGGCCTCGAGGTCCTTGATCGGCAGCAGGGCCTCGGCCTCGACGAGGATCTCGCGCTTCACCGTGGCGTTCTCGGCGAACTCGGACTCCTGGGCGACGTTCGCGGCCTCGCGGGCCTGGAAGAAGACGTCCTGCGCGGCGCGGAAGCGCTTCCACAGCTTGTCCTCGACGTTGCGAGGAGCGGAGCCGGCGGCCTTCCAGCGCTGCATGAGGTCGCGGTAGGCGCCCGACGTGGCGCCCCAGTCGGTGGATCCGGAGAGCGCCTCGGCGTCCTCGATCAGCTTCTCCTTGATCTTCTTCGCTTCGTCACGGCGCACGCTCTGCTCACCGAAGTGGGCCTTGCGCTTCTTCGTGTAGGCGGTGCGAGCGCTGGAGAACCGGTGCCACAGCTCGTCGTCGGCCGACTTGCTGAGGCGGGGGAGCGCCTTCCACTCGTCGAGCAGGGCGCGCAGCCGGTCGGCGCCGTTGCGCCAGTCCTGGCCGGCGCCGATCTTCTCGGCCTCGGCGACGATGCGCGTCTTGGCCTCGGTGGCCTCGGCGGTGCGCTGCTCACGCTCGGCCTTGCGCTTGGCGCGGAGCTCGCCCAGGGCCGGCTCGACCTTGTCGAGGCGCGCCGACAGCGACGCGAGGTCGCCGACCGCCTGCGCGTCGACGAGCTGCTCGCGGATCGTGGCAACGGCCTTCGTCGCGTCGTCGGGCGACACGGTTCCGGCCTCGATGCGCTTCTCCAGCAGGTCGACCTCGGTCTCGAGGTTGTCGAAGCGCCGGGTGTAGAACGCGAGCGCCTCAGCGGCGTCGCCTCCGGTGACCCATTGCCCGATCAGACGTTCGCCGTCGCCCTCTTTGACGTAGACGTTGCCGTCCGCGTCGACGCGGCCCCAATCACTCATGGCGGTCAGTCTAGGAGGTTCGCGGCGCCAGGTCCTCCTCGCGTACCCTGACAGGCGTGCTGCTCACCGCCTTCCCCGCCGGACCACTGCAGGCGAACTGCTATTTCGTCGCCTCCGGTCCGGGTTCCCCGTGCGCGATCGTCGACCCGGGCATGGAGTCCGCCGAGGGGGTGCGCGCCGTCGTGGCCGAGCACGACCTGGCCCCTGCCGCCGTCCTGGTGACGCACGGCCACTTCGACCACATGTGGGACGCCGCGCAGGTCGCCGACGAGTACGGCTGCCCGCTGTGGATCCACCCCGCCGACCGGCACCTGCTGGCCGACCCGATGGCCGCGATCTCGAACGAGTCGGCCGCGATGCTGCGCCAGCAGCTCGGTGAGATCGACGAGTCGCAGTTCTCCGAGCCGGCCGAGGTCCGCGACGCCGTCGACGGCGCCACGATCCAGGTCGGCGACCTGACGCTCACGGTCGACCACTGCCCGGGCCACACGCCGGGCACGGTGGCCTACCGCGTCGACTACACCGGGCCCGAGCCCGTCTCGCAGATCATGTTCTCCGGCGACTTCCTGTTCTTCGGCTCGATCGGCCGCACCGACCTCGTCGGCGGCGTCCACGCCGAGATGCTGCGCAGCCTGCAGAGCAAGGTGCTGACGCTGCCCGACGACGTCGTCGTGCTACCCGGTCACGGCCAGCAGACCTCGATCGGCCGCGAGAAGGCCACGAACCCGTTCCTCCTGGAGCTGGCGCCATGAGCAAGCTCAGCGGCTTCCCTGAGTTCCTGCCGGCGGAGCGCAGCGTCGAGCTGGCCGTGTTCGACCACCTGGCCCGCGTGTTCGAGCTGCACGGCTTCGCCAACATCGAGACGCGTGCGGTGGAGCCGCTCGAGACCCTGCTGCGCAAGGGCGAGATCGACAAGGAGGTCTACGCCGTCCGTCGCCTCCACGCCGATGAGTCCGAGGCCTCCGAGCTGGCCCTGCACTACGACCTCACCGTGCCCTTCGCGCGCTACGTGGTGGAGAACGCTGGCCACCTGCAGTTCCCGTTCCGCCGCTACCAGATCCAGAAGGTCTGGCGTGGCGAGCGCCCCCAGGCGGGCCGGTTCCGCGAGTTCACCCAGGCCGACATCGACATCGTCGGCGACGGCTCGCTGCCCTTCCACTTCGACGTCGAGGTCGCGCGGGTCATGGCCGAGGCGCTCGCGGGGCTGCCGATCCCGGGCCTGTCGCTGACCCTGCAGGTCAGCAACCGCAAGGTGCTCGAGGGCTTCTACCTCGGCCTGGGCGTCGAGCAGCCCACGGCCGTCATGCAGGTGATCGACAAGCTCGACAAGCTCTCGGCCGACAAGATCGCCGAGCTGCTCGGCGAGCAGGGCCTGACCGAGGCGCAGGCCACGTCGTGCCTCGCCCTGGCCGAGATCGTCACCACCGACACGTCGTTCGTCCAGCAGGTCCGCGAGCTCGGCGTCGAGCACCCGATGCTCGACGAGGGACTGGCCGAACTGGAGGCCGTCGTGGCGGGGTGTGCCACCGTCGAGGGCGTGACCGTCACCGCCGACCTGCGCATCGCGCGCGGCCTGGACTACTACACGGGCACGGTGTTCGAAACCCGTGTCGCCGAGCACCCGGGCCTCGGCTCGATCTGCTCCGGCGGCCGCTACGACGAGCTCGCCAGCGACGGGAAGCGCACCTACCCCGGTGTGGGGCTGTCGATCGGTGTCTCCCGCCTGCTCTCCACGCTGACGACGAGCGGCATCACCGCGTCGCGCGCGGTGCCGTCGGCCGTCCTCGTGGCGGTCAACGACGAGGACTCGCGTCCCGGCAGCGACGCCATCGCGCAGCGCCTGCGCGCCCGCGGGATCGCCTGCGAGGTGGCGCCCGCGGCCCAGAAGTTCGGCAAGCAGATCCGCTTCGCCGAGCGCCGCGGCATCCCCTTCGTCTGGTTCGTCACCGACGACGGCGACCAGGTGAAGGACATCAGAACCGGCGAGCAGGTGTCGGCCGATCCCGACGCCTGGACGCCCCCCGAGACCGACCTGCGACCGCAGGTGACCCACAAGGAGACGACAGCGTGATCCGCACCCATGACGCCGGAACCCTGACGGCCGCGAACATCGGCGAGAGCGTCACGCTCGCCGGTTGGGTCGCCCGCCGCCGCGACCACGGCGGTGTCGCCTTCATCGACCTGCGCGAGGCCAGTGGCGTCGCCCAGGTCGTCGTCCGCGAGGACGTCGCCCACCAGCTGCGCAGCGAGTTCTGCCTCAAGGTCACCGGCACGGTCCAGCGCCGCCCCGAGGGCAACGAGAACGCCGCGATCGCCACGGGCGAGATCGAGGTCATCGCCGACGACGTCGTGATCCTGTCGCGGTCCGAGCCACTGCCGTTCCCGATCGACGAGCACGTCGAAGTCGGCGAGGAGGCGCGCCTGAAGCACCGCTACCTCGACCTGCGCCGGCCCGCGCCCGCGCACGCGATGCGGCTGCGCTCGAAGGTCAACGCCGCGGCCCGCGCCGTGCTGGACCGCCACGACTTCGTCGAGGTGGAGACGCCCACGCTGACCCGCTCCACGCCCGAGGGCGCGCGCGACTTCCTCGTGCCGGCCCGCCTGCGTCCCGGCAGCTGGTACGCCCTGCCCCAGAGCCCGCAGCTGTTCAAGCAGCTGCTCATGGTGGGCGGCCTCGAGCGGTACTACCAGATCGCGCGCTGCTACCGCGACGAGGACTTCCGCGCCGACCGCCAGCCCGAGTTCACCCAGCTCGACATCGAGATGAGCTTCGTCGAGCCCGACGACGTGATGGCGCTGGCCGAGGAGATCTACGTCGCGCTGTGGAAGCTGATCGACGTCGACCTGCCCACGCCGTTCCCGCGGATCACCTACGCCGATGCGATGAGCAAGTACGGCTCCGACAAGCCCGACCTGCGCTTCGACCTCGAGCTCGTCGAGCTGACCGACTACTTCAAGGACACGCCGTTCCGCGTGTTCCAGGCGCCGTACGTCGGCGCGGTCGTTCACCCCGGCGGCGCCGCGCAGGCCCGCCGCACGCTCGACGGCTGGCAGGAGTGGGCGAAGCAGCGCGGCGCCCGCGGCCTGGCGTACGTGCTCGTGCAGGAGGACGGGTCCCTCACCGGTCCCGTCGCGAAGAACCTGTCCGACGCCGAGCGCGAGGGCCTCGTGGAGGCCGTCGGCGCGAAGCCCGGCGACGCCGTGTACTTCTCCGCCGGACCGGTCAAGAGCTCGCGCCAGCTGCTCGGTGCCGCGCGCATCGAGATCGCCAAGCGCGAGAGCCTCATCGACGAGTCGAAGTGGGCCTTCGCCTTCGTCGTCGACTGGCCGATGTTCGAGTCGGTCAGCGAGCTCGACTCCGGTGACGTGGCGGTCGGCGGCGGCGAGTGGACCGCGGTGCACCACGCCTTCACCGCGCCCCAGGACCCCGAGACCCTGGCCACGCCGGGCGACTCGCTGGCTCAGGCCTACGACATCGTCTGCAACGGCAACGAGGTCGGCGGCGGCTCGATCCGCATCCACCGCGAGGACGTGCAGAAGCGCGTCTTCGAGATCATGGGCATCGGTGCCGAGGAGGCCCAGGAGAAGTTCGGCTTCCTGCTCGAGGCGTTCAAGTACGGCGCCCCGCCGCACGGCGGCATCGCGTTCGGCTGGGACCGGACGGTCGCGCTGCTCGCCGGCGCCGACTCGATCCGCGAGGTCATCGCGTTCCCGAAGTCCGGTGGCGGCTACGACCCGCTGACGGCTGCTCCGGCCCCGATCACGCCCGAGCAGCGCGCCGAGGCCGGCGTCGACGCCGAGCCCGACGAAGGCGACGACGCCGAGTGAGTCGCTGGCTGCCTCCGGCGGACGACCCGCGCACCGAGGGCGACCCCGTCGGTGAGAAGGCCACGTACCTCGAGTACCTGGGCAATCACCGGCTGACGCTCCAGCTCAAGTGCGCGGGCCTCTCACCGGAGCAGCTCGCGCACCGCAGCGTGCCGCCGAGCACGCTGTCGCTGCTCGGCCTGGTGCGGCACATGGCCTACGTCGAGCACACGTGGTTCGTGCGCGTGGCACAGCAGTCGGCCGAGGAGCCGCTGTTCCTGAAGGTGCAGGACAGCGACGCGGACTTCAACGACGCCGTCGGCACGCAGGAGTGCGTCGACGAGGCGTTCGAGGCCCTGCGCACGCAGATCGCCCGCGCCGAGGCGTGGCTCGAGGGGATCGACGAGGCCGACTTCGGCCGCGAGCTGCCCCACCATCGCGGTGGCACCGTCGCGATCCGCGACCTGCTCGTGCACATGATCGAGGAGTACGCCCGCCACAACGGCCACGCCGACCTCCTGCGTGAGTGCATCGACGGCCGCACCGGGGAATGAGCCGTAGGCTCGTGGGGTGACCGACGGACTCTTCGACCTGCCTGAGGCACCCGCCTCGGGACGCCGCGACTCCAGCGGCACCCTCGCGGGGAACACCCACTCGAGCGCTCCGCTGGCGGTGCGGATGCGACCGCAGACGCTCGACGAGCTGGTCGGCCAGCAGCACCTCCTCGCACCCGGGTCGCCGCTGCGGCGGATGATCGAGGGCAACGCCCCGCTCACCGTGCTGCTGTGGGGACCGCCCGGCACCGGCAAGACCACGCTCGCGAGCCTCATCAGCCGCCAGACCGACCGCCGCTTCGTCGAGGTCTCGGCCGTGAGTGCCGGCGTCAAGGAGGTCCGCGAGGTCATCGCCGGAGCCCGCCAGGCGCTGTCCCGCGGCAAGGAGACGGTGCTGTTCGTCGACGAGGTCCACCGCTTCAGCAAGGCGCAGCAGGATGCGCTGCTGCCCGGCGTGGAGAACCGGTGGGTCAGCCTCGTCGCGGCCACCACCGAGAACCCGCACTTCAGCGTGATCTCGCCGCTGCTGAGCCGCTCGCTCCTGCTCACCCTCCAGCCGCTGACCGACGACGACATCGCGGTGCTGGTCGACCGCGCGATCGCCGACGAGCGCGGCTACAGCGGCGACATCGCGATCAGCGAGGACGCCCGCGACCACCTGGTGCGGCTCGCCGGGGGCGACGGCCGCCGCGTGCTGACGTACCTCGAGGCCGCCGCGGGAGCCGCCTCCGACCAGGGCCACGCCGAGATCACCCTCGACGACGCCGCGCTCGCCGTGGACAAGGCGGCCGTCCGGTACGACCGCCAGGGCGACCAGCACTACGACGTGACGAGCGCGTTCATCAAGTCGATCCGCGGCTCCGACGTGGACGCGGCCCTGCACTACCTCGCCCGCATGATCGAGGCGGGGGAGGACCCGCGCTTCATCGCGCGCCGGCTGATGATCCACGCGAGCGAGGACATCGGCATGGCCGATCCGACGGCGCTTCCCCTCGCGACGGCCACCGCCCAGGCGGTCGCGATGATCGGCTTCCCCGAGGCCCGGATCCCGCTGGCGCAGGCGGTGATCCACCTCGCGACGGCGCCCAAGTCGAACGCGGTGATCCGCGCGATCGACGCGGCCATGGCCGACGTCCGCGCGGGCAAGGTCGGCGCGGTGCCGCCCGCCCTGCGCGACGCGCACTACTCCGGCGCGAAGAAGCTGGGCCACGGGCACGACTACGTGTACGCGCACGACGACCCCCGCGGCGTCGTCCCGCAGCAGTACGCGCCCGACGACGTCGACGGCTCCGACTACTACGAGCCGGGCCCTCACGGCGCCGAGGGAGCGATCGCCGAGCGTCTCGCCCGAATCCGCGCGATCGTCCGAGACCGGTAACCTCGTTCCCATGTCCGTGCAGCTCGCGATGCTCGTCGCCACCGCCGTCCTGGCGGTCGTGGCGGTCGTAGCGGCCGTGGTGACCGTGCGCTCCGTCCGTGAGCTGCGCCGCATCGGTGATCGAGTAGCGCGCGACGAAGGAGCGGCGTATCGAGATCACCTCGAGGACTCACATGATCTCGATGCACCGCCTCGTTCCTCGGCGGCACTCGATCACCGGGTCGAGCCCGTGCCGACCGCCGAGGTCGTGCGGGTCGTCGAGGGCCGCGTGATCGTGCAGCCCACCCACGACCAGGTCGTCGCGGCCACGATGACGCGCCCGTCGGTGCGCCTGAACATCCTCCTCGGCGGCGTCGCGCACGCGCTGCGGCCCGAGAGCCGCGACCGGATCCTCGGACTGATGCGCCGCGAGTACCGCGCGCGGAGGCGAGCTCGCCAGCGGGCCGCCCGCGCGGCGGCTCGCGCCACCAACGGCCCGCCCCCGGCGTCCGGCGGCCAGGGCTGGGTGGGCTCGTGAGCGCCCGTCTCGCCTGGTTCGTCGCGGGAGCGGCGGCCGGCGTCTACTCCAGCGTCAAGGCCAGGCGAGCGGCCTACCGGCTCTCGATGCCGGGCCTGATCGACCAGGCCGCCGCACTCGGCTCGGGCGTGCGGGCCTTCCGGGCGGAGATGCACGAGGGGATGCACGCCCGCGAGGACCACCTGCGCCACCACCTGCTCGACCACGAACCCCGGCTCGCGCTGACCGAGCCCACCGAACCCCCTGAACCAAAGGACCCCCACTGATGGAGACCGCTGAGATCCGGCGCCGATTCCTCTCCCACTTCGAGAACGCCGGCCACACGGTGGTGCCCTCGGCGCCCCTGCTGTTCGACGACCCGAACCTGCTGTTCGTCAACGCCGGCATGGTGCCGTTCAAGCCGTACTTCCTCGGCCAGGAGACGCCGCCGTTCGACCGCGCCACGAGCGTGCAGAAGTGCGTGCGCACGCTCGACATCGAGGAGGTCGGCAAGACCACCCGTCACGGCACCTTCTTCCAGATGAACGGCAACTTCAGCTTCGGCGACTACTTCAAGGAAGGCGCCATCACGCTCGCGTGGGAGCTGATCACGAAGTCCGTCGACGACGGCGGCCTGGGCTTCGACCCCGAGAAGATCTGGGTGACGGTGCTGCACACCGACACCGAGGCCCGCGAGCTGTGGAAGAAGGTCGCCGGCCTGCCCGACGAGCGGATCCAGAACCGCGGCCTGCTCGACAACTACTGGCACATGGGCGTCGAGGGCCCGGGTGGCCCGTGCTCGGAGATCTACGTCGACCGCGGCCCCGAGTACGGACCCGACGGCGGCCCCGAGGCCGACGAGGACCGCTTCCTGGAGATCTGGAACCTCGTGTTCATGCAGGAGGAGATCGCCAACGTCACCGCCAAGGACCAGTTCGACGTCATCCAGCCGCTGCCGAAGCAGAACATCGACACCGGCATGGGCCTGGAGCGCGTGGCGTACCTGCTCCAGGGCAAGGAGAACCTGTACGAGATCGACGAGGTCTTCCCCGTCATCGAGCGGGCCGCCGAGCTCACCGGTCGCACCTACGGCGCCGACCACACCGACGACGTGCGCTTCCGCGTGGTCGCCGACCACGTTCGCAGCAGCCTGATGCTGATCGGCGACGGCGTCACGCCCGGCAACGAGAGCCGTGGCTACGTGCTGCGCCGCCTGCTGCGCCGTGCCGTGCGCTCGATGCGCCTGCTGGGCTACGAGGACCCCGCGCTGCCCCAGCTGCTCCCGGTGAGCATGGAGCGGATGAAGGCGTCCTACCCCGAGCTGGAGACGGACTTCGCTCGGATCAGCCAGATCGCCTATGCCGAGGAGGAGGCGTTCCGCCAGACGCTCGGCAAGGGCACCCAGATCTTCGACGTGGCCGCGGGGGAGACGAAGCAGTCCGGCGGCAGTGTGCTGAGCGGGAGCCAGGCGTTCCAGCTGCACGACACGTACGGCTTCCCGATCGACCTCACGCTCGAGATGGCGCAGGAGCAGGGCCTCTCGGTCGACCAGGAGGGCTTCCGCTCCCTGATGGCCGAGCAGAGGGCGCGGGCCAAGGCCGACGCGAAGTCGAAGAAGGGCCTGCACGCGGACACCACGGTGTACCGCGAGACGATCGACGCGTTCGGGCCCACCGACTGGGTCGCGTACACGAACCTGATCACCGAGTCCAAGGTGCTGGCGCTGCTGTCGGGCGGGCAGTCCGTGCCCGTCATCACGGAGGGCCAGGTCGGCGAGGTCGTGCTCGACCGCACCGGCTTCTACGCCGAGTCCGGTGGCCAGAACGCCGACGCCGGTGTGCTGCGCTGGGACGGCGGCCACGCCGAGGTGCTCGACGTCCAGCGGCCGATCCGCGGCCTGGTCGTGCACCAGGTGCGCGTCCTCCAGGGCGAGCTGACCGCGGGCTCCGACCTGTCGGCGGAGGTCGACCACGAGTGGCGCATCGGCGCCCGCCAGGCGCACTCGGGCACGCACGTGGTGCACGCCGCGCTGCGCGAGGTGCTCGGCCCGACGGCGCTGCAGTCCGGCTCGTACAACCGACCCGGCTACCTGCGCCTGGACTTCGGCTGGGGCGGCGCGCTCGACCCCGAGCAGTTCCACCACGTCGAGCAGGTCTCGAACCGGGCGCTGCGTGAGGACCTGCAGGTCTCGCAGCACTGGATGACCCTGCCCGAGGCCAGGGAGTTCGGCGCCCTCGCGCTGTTCGGTGAGACGTACGGCGAGGAGGTGCGCGTCATCGAGATCGGCGGCCCCTGGTCGCGCGAGCTCTGCGGTGGCACGCACGTCGAGCGCTCCAGCCAGATCGGCACGGTCGTGCTCACCTCGGACTCCTCGGTCGGCGCGGGCAACCGCCGCATCGAGGCGCTCACGGGCATCGAAGGGTTCCAGTACCTGGCGCGCGAGCGCGACCTCGTGCTGCAGCTCAGCGACGTGCTGAAGGCCAAGGCCGACGACCTGCCCGCCCGCGTGCAGGACCTCGTGTCGCGCCTGAAGTCGACCGAGAAGGAGCTCGAGAAGTTCCGGACGGCGCAGCTGCAGGCCGGTGCCGGCGACGTCGCGAAGTCGGCGGAGGACATCGACGGCGTCGCGTTCGTCGGCCACCGAGCCGAGGGCGTCGGCGGCGGCGACGTGCGCCAGCTGGCGCTCGACATCCGGGGCCGCCTCGCCGACCGGCCGGCCGTGGTCGTCGTGATCGGCACGGCCGGCGACAAGCCGTCCGCGGTCGTCGCGCTCAGCCCGGCCGCCATCGAGCGCGGCCTCTCGGCCCAGCAGCTGATCGCCACGGTCGGCGAGCGGATCGGCGGCCGCGGTGGCGGCAAGGCCGACGTCGCCCAGGGTGGTGGCACCGACCTCGGTGGCATCGATGCGGCCTTCGCCGCCGTCCGGGACGCCCTGCGCGGATGACCTGGCGCAGGGGACGCCGCCTCGGGGTCGACGTCGGCGACGCCCGCATCGGGGTCGCGTCGTGCGACCCCGACGGGCTGATCGCCACACCGGTCGAGACCGTGAAGGCGGGGGAGGGCTCGATCGCC
This sequence comes from Aeromicrobium choanae, assembly GCF_900167475.1. NCBI lineage: Bacteria > Bacillati > Actinomycetota > Actinomycetes > Propionibacteriales > Nocardioidaceae > Aeromicrobium > Aeromicrobium choanae. The sequence goes on from NZ_LT796768.1 coordinate 3,079,555, forward strand.
CGCCTGGTGGCACTCGCGCAGGAGTACGAGGCGCTCGAGGTCGTCGTCGGCCTGCCCCTCGGGATGTCGGGTCGCGAGGGCCCCGCCGCGGTCAAGGTGAGGGCCTTCGCGACCGCTCTCGCAGGGGCTCTTCGCGGGGTTTCGGTACGGTTGATCGATGAACGACTCTCGACGGTGGCGGGCCAGGCCCAGCTGCACGCGAGCGGGCGCACGACGAAATCGTCACGTTCGGTCATCGACCAGGCGGCGGCCGTGGTGATTCTCCAGTCGGCGATCGACGCTGAGAAGACCCGCGGAACCGCGCCCGGCGAGGTGGTCGAGGTGGCGACGGAAGGGAACGACGGATGAGCGAGAGTGACGGCGGGCTGGAGATCCTGACCGGCGAGGAGGAGCCCCGACGCAACCGTCCGGGCTCGCGCCGCAAGGAGGAGCCCCCGGCCCAGAAGAAGTCGGGCCTGAAGAACGTGATCGCCCTGATCGCGGTCATCGCCATCCTCATCGGCGGCTACGTCGTGGTCACGAAGGTCATGGACCGCATGGGCGGCGCCGAGGACTACTCCGGCTCCGGCACCGGCACCGCCGAGGTGACCATCCCGTCGGGCGCGAACGGCATCCAGATCGCCCGGCTGCTGGCCGAGCAGGACGTCGTGAAGTCGTCCGAGGCGTTCTACCAGCTCAGCCTCACCGATGCGCGCGCCCAGCAGATCCAGCCCGGCACCTACACGCTGCGCCAGCAGATGTCCGCCGAGGCCGCGCTCACCGCGCTGGTCGACCCGTCGGCCCGGGTCCAGGCGAAGTTCACCGTGCCCGAGGGGGCGCGCGTGGGCCAGATCGTGGAGATCATCGCCAAGAACACCGAGCTGGAGACGAAGGACCTCGAGGCCGCGCTCGACGACCCCGCCTCGATCGGCCTGCCGGACTACGCCAACGGGAACCCGGAGGGCTACCTCTACCCCGAGACGTACTTCGTGGAGCCGGGCGACGACGCCAAGGCCGTCCTCTCCCGCATGGTGCAGCAGACGCTGAAAGTGGCCAAGGACCTCGACATCGGCACCCGGGCGCCCGCGCTGGGGCTGTCCGGCGAGGAGGTCCTCACGGTGGCCAGCATCCTGGAGTACGAGGGCCAGAAGCCCGAGGACTACGCCAAGATCGCCCGCGTGCTCTACAACCGCATCGAGCAGGGCATGCCCCTGCAGCTGGACTCCACCGTGTCCTACGTCAGCGAGCGCAAGGGCGACGTGTGGACCACGGCCGAGGAGCGCGCCAACCCGTCGCTCTACAACACGTACCAGCACCAGGGACTGCCGCCGGGCCCGATCGGCTCGCCGGGCCAGGCCTCGATCGAGGCCGCGCTGAACCCGGCCGACGGCCCGTGGCTGTACTTCTTCGCGAAGAAGGACGGCTCGGTGGTCTACAACGAGGACTTCGGCAAGCACAACTCCGACTGCCAGGCCGAGTACGGCGCCGGTTCGTGCGGCGGCTGACATGAGGTGCGCCGTCGTCGGCTCGCCGATCTCGCACTCGCTGTCGCCGGCGATGCATCGCGCGGCGTACCGCCAGCTCGGCCTCGACTGGAGCTACGGCGCCTTCGACGTGCAGGACGGCGAGCTCACCGAGTTCGTGTCCGAGCACCGTGAGGGCTGGCGCGGCTACTCCGTCACCGCGCCGCTCAAGCGCGAGGCGGCCGGCCTGGCCGCGGTGCGGGACCCGTACGTCGAGGCCCTCGGCGTCGCGAACACCCTCGTCGCGATCGACGGCGGCTGGTCCGCCCACAACACCGACGTGCCGGGGGCGGTGAGCGCGCTGCACGAGATCGGCGTCGGCTCCCTGCGCTCGGTGCGGATCGTCGGTGCCGGAGCCACGGCGGCGTCCATGGCGCTGGCGTGCCGGCGCCTCGGCGCCCGGGAGGTCGAGCTGCGGGTCCGCGACACCGCCCGTGCAGCCTCCACGGCGCGGACCATCGAGGGCCTCGGCCTGGCCGTCACGGTGGTCCCGCTGCACGTCGAGGTGCTCGAGTCGGTCGACCTGCTCGTCAACACCGTCCCCGACGGGTCGCTGGCCGGGCGCGAGCACGGGTTCGTCGGCGCGACGAACGCGGTGTTCGACGCGGTGTACGACCCGTGGCCGACAGCGCTCATGCGGTCGGCCCGGTCCGAGGGCCGCTCGCTGGCCACCGGGCTCGACCTGCTGGGGCACCAGGCGGTGCTCCAGGTGAGCCTCATGGCCGGCGACACGGTCGAGCCGGCCGTCCTGGTGACAGCGGCCATGGAGGCGCTCGCCAGCCGTTAGGGTGCACCTCGTGCCCATCGTCCTGAGTGCCCTGCTGGCCGGTCTGCTGGCCGCGGTCTCCCCGCTGCTGCTCGCCCGGCTCCCCGAGCCCACGGCCGAGCCGGACGACGACATGCCGCCGAAGATCCCGTACGCCGACCTGGCGGCCGTGCCCCGGCTCGGGCTGTGGCTGGCCCTGCCGGCGGCCGCGCTGGGAGCGGTCGCCGCCGCGACGATCTCCGAGCCGAGGCTGCTGCCGGTGTGGATCCCCATCGCGGCCGCCACTCCCGTCCTCGCGTGGGTGGACTGGAAGGTGCACCTGCTGCCGTACCTCATCGTCTCGCGGCTGTACGTCGTCTCGTGGCTGCTGATCGGCGTGAGCGCGCTGTGGATGCAGGATGCCTCGGTGCTGCTGCACGCGCTGATCGGCAACGTGGCGGTGTTCGGCTTCTACTTCCTGCTCGCCGTCCTCGGACCCATGGGATACGGCGACGTCCGGCTCTCGGCCGTGGTCGGCGTCGGGCTGGGCCCCCTCGGTCTGGTGGCCACGTACTACGGCGTGTTCTTCGGCCTGTGCATCGGCGCCGTCGTCGGCCTGGTGCTCGTGCGCGGTCGCATCGGCCAGCGGATCCCGATCGCGTTCGGTCCGTACCTGCTGCTCGGTGCGTTCGCCTCACTCTGGGTCTGAAAGAGGCTGACGCCGGGGGGTCTGAGAGAATCGCCCCATGCTTCGTTGGTTGACTGCCGGTGAGTCACACGGCCCCGCACTCGTCGCGACCCTCGACGGCCTCCCGGCCGGTGTGGAGGTCACGAGCAAGGAGATCCAGGCCGCCCTCGCGCGGCGCCGCCTCGGCTACGGCCGCGGTGCCCGGATGGCCTTCGAGGCCGACGAGCTGGAGATCATCGGCGGCATCCGCCACGGCCGCACGCTCGGCAGCCCGATCGCGATGCGCATCGGCAACAGCGAGTGGCCGAAGTGGGACCAGGTCATGGCGGCCGACCCGGTCGATCCCGAGACCCTCGCCGGGCTCAAGCGCAACGCGCCGCTGACTCGTCCGCGTCCGGGCCACGCCGACCTCGCGGGCATGCAGAAGTTCGACTTCGACGAGGCCCGCCCGATCCTCGAGCGCGCGAGTGCCCGCGAGACCGCGGCCCGCGTCGCCCTCGGCGAGATCGCCGCGCAGTTCATCGCGCAGACCACGGGCGCCCGGATCGTCAGCCACGTCGTCGAGCTGGGCACCGTCAGGGCGCCCGCGGGCGTGCTGCCCACCCACGCCGACGTCGAGCGGCTCGACGCCGACCCGCTGCGCTGCTTCGACCCCGAGACGTCGCAGGCGATGGTGGCCGAGGTCGACGCCGCCCACAAGGACGGCGACACCCTCGGTGGCGTCGTCGAGGTCATCGTCGAGGGACTGCCCCCGGGCCTGGGCTCGCACACGCAGTGGGACCGCCGGCTCGACAGCCGCCTCGCCGCCGCGCTCATGGGCATCCAGGCGATCAAGGGCGTCGAGCTGGGCGACGGCTTCGAGCTGGCGCGCACCCGCGGCTCGCTCGCTCATGACGAGATCGTCCCCACGGCCGAGGGCATCCGTCGCGTCTCCGGTCGCGCGGGCGGCACCGAGGGTGGCATGACCACCGGCGAGCTGCTGCGGGTCCGCGCCGCCATGAAGCCGATCGCCACCGTGCCGCGGGCCCTGCGCACCGTCGACGTCGCCACCGGCGAGGAGACCCGGGCGCACCACCAGCGCTCCGACGTCTGCGCCGTTCCGGCCGCCGGCATCGTGGCCGAGGCGATGGTCGCGCTCGTCGTGGCCGACGCGCTCCTGGAGAAGTTCGGTGGCGACTCCGTCGGCGAGACCGCACGCAACGTGCGCACCTACCTCGAGAACCTGAGCCACCGGTGACCGGGACCCGTCCGGTCGTCGTCGTGGTGGGCCCGCCGGGTGCGGGCAAGACCACGGTCGCCGAGCTCCTCGCCGACCGGCTGGGGGTCCGGGTCCGCGACACCGACCAGGACGTCGAGGCGAACGAGGGCGAGACCGTCCAGGACATCTTCGTCAGCCGCGGTGAGCCGGTCTTCCGCGAGCTCGAGGCGGCCGCGGTGGCCGAGGCCCTGCGCACGCACGACGGCGTCCTCGCCCTGGGCGGCGGCGCGGTGATGGACGAGGGCACCCGCGTGCTGCTGGCGGACCACACGGTCGCCCACCTCGACGTCGGGCTGGCCCAGGCGGCCGCACGCGTGGGGATGAACACGGGCCGCCCGCTGCTGATGGGCAACATTCGCGGCCAGCTCAAGAAGCTCATGGACGCTCGCCGACCGCTGTACAACGCGGTCGCCACCTTCGCGATCGACACGAACGACCTCAGCCCGGACGAGGTCGTCGACCGCGTCCTGAAGGAGCTCGGCCGATGACCCGCCGCGTCGCGGTCGAGACGGCACAGCCGTACGAGGTCGTCGTCGGTCACCACGTGATGGCCGAGCTCGAGAGCCTCGTGCCCGAGGACGCGCTGCGGGTCGCGATCATCCACGCCGGCCCGGTGCTCGGCGTGGCGGAGGGGCTCGCGCAGCACCTGCCCGGTCGTGAGGTGCTGCTGATCGAGGCGCCCGACGGCGAGCAGGCCAAGACCGTCGAGTTCCTCGCGCACTGCTGGGACCAGCTGGGGCTGCGTGGCTTCACCCGCTCCGACCTCGTCATCGGCGTCGGCGGCGGGGCCACCACCGACCTGGCCGGCTTCGTCGCCGCCAGCTGGCTGCGCGGCGTCCGCTTCGTCACCGTGCCCACCACCGTGCTCGGGATGGTCGACGCCGCCGTCGGCGGCAAGACCGGGATCAACGTCGCCGCCGGCAAGAACCTGGTGGGCGCGTTCCACGAGCCCGTCGGCGTGCTGTGCGACCTCGCCACCCTCGCCGAGCTGCCGGCGCGCGAGCTGCGCGGGGGACTGGCCGAGGTGGTCAAGTGCGGGTTCATCGCCGACCCGTCGATCCTCGACGACGTCGAGTCCGCTCCCGAGCGTGCGCTCGACCCCGCCGACGACCTGCTCGCCGACCTCGTCACCCGCGGCATCGCGGTCAAGGCCCGCACCGTGGCCGGCGACCTGCGCGAGACCGGAGCGGACGGATCGATCGGCCGCGAGGCGCTCAACTACGGCCACACCCTCGGCCACGCGATCGAGCGGCACGAGAAGTACACGATGCGCCACGGCGAGGCGATCAGCGTGGGCATGGTGTTCGTCGCCGAGCTCGCCCACCGCTCCGGCCTGATCGACGACGCGCTGCTGGCCCGGCACCGTGCCACGCTGGGTCTCGTGGGCCTGCCGACGAACTACGACCGAGCGACGTTCGAGGAGCTGCTCAGCGGCATGCGCCTGGACAAGAAGACGCGCGGCGACCAGCTGCGGTTCGTGGTGCTCGACGCGCTGGCGTCCCCGCGGGTCCTGGCCGGACCCGATGAGGACGTCCTGCGCGCCAGCTGGGAGGCCGTCCGTGGCTGAGCCGACCCGCCTCGACCTGCTGCGTGGCCTGCTGGCCGAGTCCGGGCACGCCGCGATGTACGTCTCCGACCTGGTCAACGTGCGCTACCTGACCGGATTCACCGGATCGAACGGCGCGTGTCTCGTGCGCGCTGACGGCGAGGCGGTCTTCCTGACCGACGGTCGGTACCGCGACCAGTCCGCCGCCGAGCTCGCCGCCGCCGGGAACGACGACATCGAGATCGTCGTCACCCGCGACCTCCTCGGAGTGGCGGCGGGCCGTGCCCCGGCCGACCTCGTGGCCGAGACGCACTTGCTCGACGTGGACTCGTGGCAGCAGCTGGACCGCCCCGAGCGCTCGGGACGCCTGGTCGAGCGGCTCCGCGAGACCAAGGACGATACCGAGATCGCCGCCCTGCGTCGCGCGTGCGAGATCTCCTGCCAGGCGCTGGAGGCACTCGTGGCCGGCCCGCTCGTCGGCCGCACCGAGCGCGAGGTGGCCCGCGACCTCGAGTGGCGGATGCTCGAGCTGGGCGCCGAGGACAAGGCGTTCGAGACGATCCTGGCGGCGGGGGAGCACAGCGCGATCCCGCACCACGACCCCACCGACCGCGAGCTGCGTCGCGGCGACCTGCTGAAGATCGACTTCGGCGCGCGCGTCGACGGCTACCACGCCGACTGCACGCGCACCTTCGTCCTGGGTCCAGCGCAGGACTGGCAGCGCGAGATCCACGCCGCCGTCCGCGAGTCGCAGGCCGCGGGTCTCGACCGCCTCCGCGACGGGGTTCCGGTGGCCGATGCGAACACGGCGGCGCGCGGATCGCTCGAGGCCTCGGGCTGGCTGGATGCGTTCACGACGGGCCTCGGCCACGGCGTCGGACTGCAGATCCACGAGGACCCGTTCATCGCGTCGTCCCACACCGGTAGACTTGCCAGCCGCACCGTCCTGACGATGGAGCCGGGGATCTACCTTCCGGGCCGTGGGGGCGTGCGCATCGAGGACACCGTCCTCGTCACCGACCCCGACCACGGCGGTGAGCCCGACGTGCTCACCGATACGACCAAAGAACTCCTGGAGATCGACTGATGGCAACCACGAACGACCTCAAGAACGGCATGGTGCTCAAGATCGACGGACGGCTGCTGGCTGTCGTCGAGTTCCAGCACGTGAAGCCGGGCAAGGGCCCCGCCTTCGTCCGCACGAAGCTCAAGGACGTCGAGTCGGGCAAGACGCTCGATCGCACCTTCAACGCCGGCACCAAGGTCGAGACGGCCAGCGTCGACAAGCGCGACATGCAGTACCTGTACAACGACGGCTCGAGCTTCGTGTTCATGGACACGTCCACGTTCGACCAGATCGAGGTCACGCCCGAGGTCATGGGCAACACCGTCGACTACCTGCTGGAGAACCAGGACGCCGTCGTGGCCACGAACGAGGGCCGCGTGCTCTACGTCGAGCTGCCCGCCTCGGTCGAGCTGGTCATCGAGCACACGGATCCGGGCCTGCAGGGCGACCGCTCCAGCGGTGGCACCAAGCCCGCCCGCCTGGAGACCGGCAAGGAGATCCAGGTGCCCCTGTTCGTCGGCTCGGGCGAGAAGGTCAAGGTCGACACCCGGGACGGCAGCTACCTCGGTCGCGTGAAGGCCTGATGGCTGCACGCACCAAGTACCGCAAGCGGGCCCTGGACATCCTGTTCGAGTCCGAGTCCCGCGGGCTGTCCGCCGGCGGCACCCTCGCCGACCGGCTCGAGGTCAACGACCCTCCGGTCAACCCGTACACGGTCGGGTTGGTCGAGGGCGTCGCGGCGCACGCCCGGCAGATCGACGCCCTCCTGGAGGAGCACTCGCACGCGTGGTCCCTCGACCGCATGCCGGCAGTCGACCGCAACCTGCTGCGGATCGGCGTCTACGAGATCCTCTACGCCGACGACGTGCCGGACCCGGTGGCCATCAGCGAGGCCGTCGAGCTGGCGAAGGAGCTGTCGACCGACGAGTCGCCGCGCTTCGTCAACGGCTTGCTGTCGAAGGTCTCGCAGATCAAGTCGACCCTGACGCTCGGTGAGCCCGAGCCCGTGGACCCGTCAGGTGAAGAGGCCATCGCCGACGGACCCGCCGGGACGGACGCCCCCGGGGACGGCGAAGAGCGCTGACCCGATGTGGCGGATGTACTCGTTGAGCGCATCCCCGGCCAGCGACCGCTGGATCGTGATGAACTGCAGCGGTGAGCGGCTGAACGCCAGGAAGAACAGCCCGGCGTTCAGCTGACCGAGGTCGTTGTTGCCCTCGACGTAGTTGTAGCCGCGGCGCAGCAGCCGTGCCCCGCCGTTCCGGTCGGGATGAGCCAGCCGCACGTGTGCCGTCTCGGGGATCGCGGGCCCGCCGGCCTTCGTGGAGACCACGTCGAAGTCGGGCTCGCTGAACTCGGTGCCGCCCGACAAGGGAGCTCCCTGCCCCTTGTCGCGGCCGATGATGGCCTCCTGCTCCTCCAGCCGCACCCGGTCCCAGGACTCGATCAGCATCTGGATCTTGCGGGCCACGAGGTAGGTGCCGCCGGCCATCCACGACTGGTCGGAGCCGTCGGTCCACACCGACGCCGCCAGGTCGGACGTGTCGTCGCTGAAGATGTTGGCCGTGCCGTCCTTGAACCCGAAGAGATTCCGCGGGGTGGACTGCGCCTTGGAGGTGGTGGACGTGCGGCCGTAGCCGAGCTGGGTCCACCGCACCTGGGCCCGGCCGAAGGCGATGCGCGAGAGGTTGCGGATCGCGTGGACGGCGACCTGGGGGTCGTTCGCGCATGCCTGGATGCACAGGTCGCCGCCGCTGAAGCGGTCCTCGAGCAGGTCGAACGCGAAGGACGGCAGCTCGACGAGCTCCTTCGGCCGGCGGCCGGCGAGCCCGAACCGCCCGTCGAACAGCGTCGGGCCGAAGCCGAACGTGATCGTCAGCGCGTTGGCGGCCAGGTCGAGCGCCTCACCGGTGTCGTCCGGCGGCTTGTACGGCCCACCGCCGACGGCGCCTTCGGGGCTGACCTCACGACCGGTGGTCATCCGCGCGGCCGCGTCGGTCCAGTCGGCCAGCAGGGCCCGGAGGTCCTCGCGATCGGCCGTGGACGTCATGTCGAACGACGCGAAGTACAGGTGCTGCTGCACCGTCGTGGCGATCCCGGCCTGGTGCTTGCCGTGGAACGGGACGGCGAGGTCGGTGCCGCTGGGGGCGCCGTCCTGCGCGGCTCCCGCGGCGAAGCCGCCGGCCACCCCGACGGCTCCGGCGGCACCGGCGGCCCCCAGCAGGCCCAGGGCGGAGCGCCGCGACAGGCGGGGACCGGTCACGACGAGGAGACCCCGAGGACGGTGTGCGTCAGCTGCGACAGCGGCTCGCTGAGGGCGTTGAGCTGGGCCCCGAGCTCGTTGCGCTGCGGCTGCTCGACCGTGTCGTACGAGACGAAGCCCTCGTCGTAGTCGCCGTGGGTCTCGAGCAGGGCGAACATCGACCCGAACTGCTCGTCGAGGCTGCTCACGAGCTGCTCACCGTCGGCGCCCTTGCTCTCGGCGATCCCGCGGACCGAGGCGTAGGCCACCTTGGCGCCCTCCACGTTGGCGTAGAAGTCGTAGAGGTCGGTGTGGCTGAACTCGTCCTCCTCGCCGGGCAGCTTGCCGTCGGGCGCGGCGACCTCGTCGAGAAGGCCGATGGCGCCGTTGGTGATGTCGCCGATCGTCAGGACGAACTCGTCGGAGTGGACCTTGTCGTAGAGCGCTTTGATGTCGGTCTTCAGCTGGGCACCCAGCTCGGCACGGCCGGCCTCGTCGAGCGCCGCCAGCTTCTCGTCGGGGTAGTTCTTGCGCGCCTCGTCGAGCCACAGGTCCATCTCGATGCGGTGGAAGCCGGTGAAGGGGAGGTTCTCGGCCTCGGCCCCGGGCTTGCGGTAGTCGATCTTGGGGTCGAGGTCGCCGAACTGCTCGGCGGTGGGCTCGATGCGCTCGTAGTTGATGCGCGTGATCGGGAAGAGCCGGCGCGCGGTCTCGTCGTCGCCGGAGGTGTACGCGTCGACGAAGTCGTCGACGTTCGTGACGAGCTCGCCCACCTGGTCCTTCGTGTAGGCGGTGTATGAAGCGACGGCGGTGTCGATCGCCTTCTGCTGGTCCTGGTCGACCTCGACGTCGTCACCGGTCACGGTGAACTGCGCGTTCCCGACGCCGTCGCCCACCATGCCGGGCTTGCACTCGGTGAAGTAGTCGCCGGGCTGCGCCTGGACCGTGAGGTTCCGCGAGGTGCCCGGGGCGATGTTCTCGACCTCGCCGATGATCCGCAGCTTGTCGCTGTCGAGCAGGTAGAACTCGGTGATCTTGTCCCCGTCGTTCGCGACGTCGAACGTGATGGTGCCGCTGCCGGCTTCGACCTCGGACACCTCGCACCCGTCGGCGGTGCTGGAGACCTTGATCGCGGCGGAGTCGGAGTCGGAGTTCTTGACGCAGGCGCTCAGGCCGAGCGTCGCGGTGAGGGCGACGGCCAGCACGGTGGAGCGGGAGCGACGGTTCATGCGGGAGTTCCTTCGGTCGTGACGGGTCGGGTCGGGGTGGGTCGTCGGACGACGCGTGCGTACGCGAAGCCGACGACGGCGAGGTACGTCGCCCAGACGGCGAGCTCGAGCTTGGTCATGTCGGGGGAGAACCCGACCGTGCCCTTGAGCAGGGCGGCCGGGAGTCCGGACGGATCGATCGTGTCGCTGAGCCGGAACGCCCACGCGGACTCGCCCTGCGTCCACGGTCCGGGAAGCACACCGGCCTCCTGGAGGTCGTGGACGCCGTAGGCGAGGACTCCGGCGGCCACCACGATCAGCAGGGCTCCCGTCCAGGTGAAGAAGGTGCCGAGGTTGATGCGGACGATGCCGCGATAGATCAGCCAGCCGATGGCGACCGCCGTGGCCAGGCCGAGCACCGCGCCGACCCAGGCCAGAGGGGTGTCATCGGTGGAGCGGACGGCGCTCCACAGGAAGAGCGCGGTCTCGAGGCCTTCGCGGGCGACCGCGAGGAAGCCAACGGCTACGAGCCCCCATCCCGGCCCGTCCAGCCGGGAGTCGACCTGCTGCTCGAGCTCGCCCTTCAGGCCGCGCGCGGTACGGGCCATCCAGAAGATCATCCACGTGACGAGCCCGACGGCCACGATCGACAGGGTGCCGCCGATGATCTCCTGGGCCTCGAACGTCAGGCCGTAGGTGCCGAAGGTGAGCAGAGCGCCGAGTCCGAGCGACAGCGCCACGGCGATGGCGACGCCGGCCCAGATGCGTGGCACCACGTCGTCACGGCCGATCTTGCGGACGTAGGCGATGAGGATGCCGACGATCAGCGCGGCCTCGAGGCCCTCGCGCAGACCGATCAGGAAGGTACCGAGCATCAGCGACTTTCAGCTTCAGGGTCGACCTGGTGTTAGGTCAGCCTCACCAAGGTACTCCTGCGCCGGCCGCGCGTCGACGCAGGACGTGTGTAGTAAGCCACGTGGGCGCCGCAGGGCGATCCGGTAGCGCTCGACGTGCCGCACGGGCGCGTCGAGGTACCGGTCGTCGAGGTGACCGTGGGACTTCATGTTGTGGTGCTTCCTGCACAGGCACCTGAGGTTGGATCCGCTGGTGGTGCCGCCGCTGTCATAGGCCTTCGCGTGGTCGAGGTCGGTCTCGTGGACCGGTGCGCGGCAGCCGGCGACTCTGCAGGTTCCGTCCCGCCATCGGAGCGCCTGCCTGAGTGACTCCGGTGGTCGGTAGGCCAGGACGGTGGTGTCGAGGACTTCGCCCACGGGGTCGAGGACCAGTCGCCTGAGCATCGCGTGCTCCGACTGGGCGAGCTCACGAGCCCACGCACTGCCGACCGGCTCGCCATCGAGGGTGAGCCCGGGGCCGTCGGTCAGGCCGATGAGGTCGGTGACCGCGACGCTGATCGCGATCTCGGCGCGGATGTCGGTGCTGGTGCCGGTGCAGGACGTGAGCCAGTGCGCCACGAGGTCGGCCTGCTTCTGCTCGCGCGTGCGACGGTCCTTCTCGCCGCTCTCAGGATCCACCGACGGCAGAGCCTTCGCGGCGCGACGCAGCCGGTCACCGACGGCGATCGCCACGCCGGTGGGCAGCAGGGCGTTGAGCCACGACGTCCCGTCGCTGTTGTGGCTGATCGAGACACGGCGCTCCTCGACCGCCCGATCGGTCTCCTGCTGCACCTGGTCGGGCTCGAGCCGCGCGCGCAGCCGCCGCAGCCAGGCTCGCAGCTCGGTGATCGTGTGCGTGGAGGCGTACTCGGGCGCGGAGGCCTCCAGCACGGCCCACGCCTCCGGAGTCTCCAGCCGCTCGGCGGTGTCGGAGATCGCGGACACACGAACAGCGTCGATGTCTCCCACCCGGAACGCCGACCAGACCGCCGGGACTCGCTCGCGGATCGCGGTGGCCTCGGTGACCATGGACCACACCTGGCGCTCGGTGACGTGCAGGGCCTGAGCCAGCTCGAGCGTCACCTCACGCCGCGCCAGATCCTTCGACAGCGCGATGTCGTCGGTACGGTCGATCTCGGCGACGCGCTTGGCGTGGAACGAGGCCACGAACTCCCACTCCTCGAACTCCGCGACCGCCCGCGCACGACGCACCGCGTCGCCCACCACGATCGCCCGGTTCGAACTCATGGACCCAACCTAGTGGGCCCCACCGACAGAAACCGCGAGCGCGGAAAGCCCTTCGCGAGGCGAGCGCGAACACTAGGTTGTCGCTGTGGATGAACACGTCGTCGAACTCCTGGTCCGGATGGTCTGTGGGGAGCCGAGCGAGCCGCCGCTGCGCGGCCTGGTGGAGGTGGAAGCGCGGCGCTTCCGGATCTGGAAGCATGCGGACCGGCTTCGCGTGGAGACCGAAGACGGCGATCTGTGCGCCATCAGGGAGCCAGAGCGACTCGTGACCTTCTCGGACGATCACGAGCTGCCCGTCGCGAGCGGCCGGGGAAGTTTCGCGTTCGAGGACGAGGAGGCTCCTTGGTCACCGATCACGCGTCCACGCCTGGACCAGTTGGAGCTGGATGACCGGCGCGCCGACGGTCCGGTCGAGTCGGGCGAGCGGTTCGGGCGGCCGACGCTGACCGTGTCCCTCCCGCATGTCCGCGACGACGACCTCGCGCTGACCTTGGTGGTCGATGCCGTCACCGGCATGCCGTTCGAGGTGGTCGATGCCGGCGAGACCGTCATGCGATGGCTGGAGTTCGAGGTGCTGGGCGAGATCGACGAGGCGCTCCTGCGGTGGGATGGCGAGACCCGGTATGCCGGGTGGTTCGCCTACGTCGGGACGTCATCGGCCGACGACGGCATGGATCATCTCCCGCCCGAGCTTCGTGAGCAGCTGCTAACCAGGGCGCAGCGGTCAGCCGAGGGTGAGCGAGGGCTGGATCTCTCACCCATCTCGACGCTGGTGCCGCTGGAGTTTCAGGTCTCGTGGATGGATGAGGGCACCGTCGTCATCGATCTGACGGAGGACTTCTTCGTCACCGTCCGGGGCGTGAAGTCGATGGATCCCGAGGACGCGGACGAAGCGACAGACGTGTGGACCACGAGCGACGGATGGACGTGGATGGTGCACGCGACGGGCGTCGATGATCCTGACTTCCTTCCGACGCTGCGCGAGCGGATCTCGGTCTGGCGCGCAACGACGTCGCCGTCGCCGGAGGCAGGAGGAGATCGTGGCTGAGTTCGTCCCTGCCGTCGGCAACATCCTGAGCCTGATCGAGCGGCGCGACTGGGAGCGCCTGGAGCGCAGCCTCGCCCCGGACGTGCACTGGACCACCGCCGTCGAGGAGCACCTGCACGGCCCGGCCGAGGTCATCGCGTGCCTGCGCGACGACCCCGTCCCGGGCCCGCCGGCGTACCACGACGTCGACGAGCGCGGCCGGCTCGTGCGCTGGGTCGACAAGATGGGCTGACTCCGGCAGCGCGGGGGACTACGTTGCGAGGATGGAGCCCGCAGCACTCCACGTCGTCCGTCACGGGCAGGGTCGCCCCGTGGTGGTGCTGCACGGCGCCGGCGTCGACCACCGCGAGCCCGAGGCGTGCTTCGAGCCGATCCTCGAGCAGGTCCCCGGCCTTCGGCGCGTGTATCCCGACCTGCCGGGCATGGGACGCTCGCCGGCGCCGGAGACGCTGCGGTCGTCCGACGACGTCCTGCACCTGATGCTCGACTTCGTGCATGCCGAGTGCGGCAGCGAGCCGTTCCTGCTCCTCGGCCACTCCTGGGGCGCGTACCTCGCACGGGAGATGGCCGCGCGGGCTCCGGAGCAGGTGGCCGGCCTGGCTCTCGTGTGCCCGGTCCTGACGGGCGATCACGACGTGCCCGAGCACCAGGTGATCGCCGGGCCGGGTGGCCTCGGGGACGACGTCTTCCGCGACTACTTCGTCGTCCAGACCCCGGAGATGCTCGAGCGGTACGAGCGGTTCGTCGCGCCCTCGGCCGAGCTCGTCGACGAGGCGGCGATGGAGCGCATCGGCGAGAACTGGGGACTCTCGCTGGCCGCCGCGCCCTACCCCGGGCCGACCCTGGTCGTGGCGGGTCGGATGGACTCGACGGTGGGGTACGCCGGCGCGGCCGACCTGCTCGACGTCCATGCGCGCGCGACGCTCGCCGTGGTCGACGACGCGGGTCACGCGCTCCCGCACGAGCAGCCGGAGCTGCTGGGCGCGCTGATCCGCCACTGGCTGGCCCGGGTGGCCCCGTGACGGCCGGCGACATTCCCGACGCCTTCGACGTCCTCACGGTGGTGATCCTCCGGAGACCTGCGGACGCCCCGGAGCTGCCCGAGGACGAGCTCGACGCTCTCCAGGCTCGTCACCTCGCATATCGCGCCGAACTGGGGCGGAGAGGTTTCCTCGTCGCGAACGGACCCTTCCTGGAGCAGTCCGACCAGTCGTTCCGGGGGATGTCGATCTTCGCGTGCGACCCGGACGAGGCCGCGCGCCTCTCGGGTGAGGACCCGTCGGTGCTAGCCGGAAGGCTGACGTTCGAGGTGATGCAGTGGTGGATCGGCGCGGGCTCGCTGGCGTTCCCCGGCGCGGAGGGGACGGTGGGGGACCGTCGCTTCATGAACAACCTATAGACTGTAGGTGAACGCCTACAGGAAGTAGTTTCCATGTCCTCCCGACCCACTCTCACCCCCGACTCGCTCGCGACGACGGCTGCGGACATCGCCGACGAGCTCGGCTTCGAGCGGCTCAGCGTCTCCGAGGTCGCCCGGCGAGCGGGGGTCAAGCCCGCGAGCGTGTACTTCCACCTCGACGGGGCGGACGACCTGCGTGGTCGCGTCAGTGCGCTGGCTCTCGCCGAGCTCGGTGACCGGCTGGCCCTCGCGCTCGCCGGGCGCGCGGGACGGGACGCGCTCGGAGCCCTCGTCGACACGGTGCGCGGCTACGCGCTCGAGCACCCAGGACGGTGGGAGGCCACGCAGGTGCGCATCACCGCGCCGGAGGCCGGGCCGCCGGGTGTGCGCGTCGGTGCGCTGATGCTCGGCGTCGTCCGGGCGTACGGGCTGCCGGAGGAGGAGCAGACGCACGCCGTGCGCCTCGTCGGCAGCACCGTCAACGGCTTCGTGCGCCTGCACGTGAACGGCGGCTTCGACCACTCACAGCCCGACCCTGAGGACTCGTGGCTCCGCATGACCCAGGCGCTCGACAGCGCGCTCACGCACTGGCCGGTCACGGTCGCACCCGATCAGGAAAGCCCGCGATGACGCATCCGACCCTGCACGACGTCCCCCTCACCGAGGCGCTGTTCCGCGGCGTGGTCGATCTCGAGCCGACGGCTCGCGGCGTGCAGCCGCACCGGCTGCCGGCGTGGGCGCGGCGCCAGCTGCCCGACCCGCAGCTCCTCATGGCCGAGGCTCAGCCCTCCGGTGTCCGCCTCGTGATGCGCACGGCGGCCACGACGATCGAGATCGCCGCTCAGCCGACGCGCGTGGCCTACGTCGGGGCGCCGCCCCGACCGTTGGGCGTCTACGAGCTGCTCGTCGACGGTGTGCCGGCCGGCCGCGGATCGGTCGTCGGGGGAGACGTGCTCACGATCGACATGAGCACGGGCGGACGCGAGGTGACCCACGGAGAGCCCGGCGCCGTGACCTTCGAAGGTCTCCCGGCGACCGAGAAGACGGTGGAGATCTGGCTCCCGCACAACGAGCTGACGGAAGTCGTCGAACTGCGTGCCGACGCGCCCGTGGCCACCATGCCGGCGGGTGACCGGAGGGTGTGGCTGCATCACGGCAGCTCGATCAGCCACGGTTCCGCCGCCGTGCGCCCCACCGGGACCTGGCCCGCCGTGGCGGCGACCGCCGGGGGAGTGGACCTGGTGAACCTCGGCTTCGGCGGCAGCGCCCTGCTCGACCCGGCCACCGCGCGCACGATGCGCGACCTCCCGGCGGACCTGATCAGCGTCAAGATGGGGATCAACCTCGTCAACGCCGACCTCATGCGCGTGCGCGGGTTCGTCGCGGCGCTGCACGGCTTCCTCGACACGATCCGCGACGGCCACCCCGACGCGCCCCTGCTGCTCGTCTCGCCGATCCTGTGCCCGATCCATGAGGACACGCCCGGACCGGGACTCGTCGACCCGGCGACGCTCGGCACCGACAACGTCCGGTTCAAGGCCGGCGGCGACCCGGCCGACGTCGCGTTCGGCAAGCTCACGCTGCGCGTGATCCGCGAGCAGATGACGCAGATCGTCGAGTCCCGGCGGCTCGACGACCCGAACCTGCATCTGCTCGACGGGCGCGAGCTCTACGGCGAGGCCGACTTCGAGACCGACCCGCTGCCCGACGCGCTCCACCCCAGTGCCGCCACCCACCGCCTCATGGGGGAGCGCTTCGCAACGCTCGCGTTCGCCGCGGGCGGGATCTTCGGTGAGTGATCCCGCCCTGGGGGATGATGTCGCACATGAGAGCGGTGGTCCACGACCGGTACGGCGGACCGGAGGTCCTGCGGGTCGAGGACGTGCCCGTCCCGACGCCGTCGTCCGGTCAGGTGCTGGTGCGGGTCGAGGCGACCTCGGTGAACCTGAGCGACTGGGAGTGCCTCGTCGGGTCGCCGGCGTACGCGCGGATCGGCGGTCTGCGGGCCCCGGCCCGCCGGACCCTCGGGTCCGACATCGCCGGCGTCGTCGAGTCCGTGGGAGCGGGCGTGACGGGGTTCCGTCCCGGCGACGAGGTGTACGGCGACAATCTCGCGCTGAAGGGCGGCTTCGCGGAGTACGCGGTGGCCCCGGAGTCGGCGCTCGCGGCCAAGCCGGCCGCGCTCTCGTTCACCGACGCCTCGACGCTTCCCCAGGCCGGGGCGATCGCGATCCAGGGCACCGCCTGGGCGCGGCCGGGCTCGCGCGTGCTGGTCAACGGCGCCGGCGGTGGTTCGGGCTCGTTCGCGATCCAGCTCGCGAAGCGGCTCGGCGCCCACGTGACCGGCGTCGACAACGCCACGAAGCTGGAGTTCATGCGCGCGGTCGGGGCCGACGAGGTCCTCGACTACCGGCTTCAGGACTTCACCCGGACCGGGCCGTACGACCTCGTCCTCGATCTGGTGGCCCACCGCTCGGTCCTGGCCTACCGGCGCTCGGTCGCTCGCGGCGGGACCTACCGCTGTGTGGGCGGCTCGGTCGGCACGCTCCTGAGGGTGCTCACCGCCGGCGCGCTCGTCGGGAAGGCCACCGGCCGCTCGCTGGGCGTCCTCGCGGTGAAGGAGGGCCCCGGGCACTTCGCGCCGCTCGCGCACCTGGTCAGCCGCGGCGAGGTGACGGTTCACACCGACCGGACCTACAGCCTCGACGAGGTTCCGGAGGCACTCGCCCGTGTCGGCGAGGGGCGGGCGCTCGGCAAGGTCGTGGTGGTCCCGACCTCGTGATGGACATGCCAAGGGCGAGCCACCGTGCGGTGACTCGCCCTCGACGGGATCTGCGGGTGATCAGACCCGGCGGACCTTGTAGGAGCCGGTCCAGATCTTGACCTTCTCGACGGACTTGCCCGGACGGGGCGAGTGCCAGATCTTGTTGTTCCCGGCGTAGATCGCGATGTGGTAGACGCCCGAGCCGTTGTAGAAGCCGATCAGGTCGCCCTTGCGCTTGTTGCCCTTGGAGACCTTCTTGCCCTTCTTCATCTGGGCACCGGCGACGCGCGGCATGCTCTTCTTGACGGACTTCTTCACGACGTACTTGACGAGGCCGGAGCAGTCGAAGCCCGAGGGGCTGGCGCCGCCATAGCGGTACGGGGTGCCCTTGTACTTCGCGGCGGCGTTCATGATCTTCTTGCCGCGGACGATGGCGCGCTTGCGCTTGATCGCCTTCTTGCGGGCGATGACGTACTTCTTGCGCTTGATCGCGGCCTTGCGCTTCACGATGCGCTGGTAGCGGAGCTGGGCCGCGGTCGGGGCCGCGGTCGTGGTGGCGGCGGTGCTCTGGGCGCCGCTCGAGCTGACGGTGGCCGGTGCCGCCTGGGCGGGAGCACTGACGGTCATGATGGAGGCTGCCAGTGAGGCAGCGAGAATCGTTGCGACATGTCGCATAGGGGGATCTCCTTCAACGCCTTCGAGGAGAGACCTGTCGGACTGGCAGTGAAGGTGTGCCCCACGTTCGGTGGTTAGCCCCAAGTCGCGAAAACGCGACGCAATGCTGGTTTCCCCGGCTCGCCGATTGTGTGTGGATTGACTGGTCCCGTGAACCTCGGCGAGTTCAGCGTGCTCACGGCCTGGCCCAAGAGGGGCCTCAGGGACCATAGGCACGACCCGAGGGCGACCACGAATCGGAGGGATTCGGCCACTTCGGCTCCTCGGGACAGGCCCGGACTGTGATTGCAGGGAAAAACGTGGGTTGCCGGAGACGGCGCAACGTGATCCATCTCACGCTCAGGAGCCCCACGGGTCACATCATGGAGGATGGGGCCATGGTCGTCCTGAGCCCCGCCACCGCCGAGAACTGGCGCGACATCGCACGGGTCCGCCCTCTCGAGTCCCAGTCGGAATGGGTCGCCGAGCCCACGTACTACCTGTGCCTCTCGGCGTACGACGGACTGTGGCGCTCGTGTGCGGTGCGGACTGAGGACGGGACGACCGTCGGCCACGTCATGTGGGCCGTCGATCCCGACGACGACAGCCACTGGATCGGTGGTCTCGTGATCGACGCCGAACGACAGGGCGAAGGCCTGGGTCGTGCCACCGTCGAGGCGTTGCTGACCCTCTGGGAGCGCGAGGAGCCGTCGCTCTCGGGCACGGAGTACCGCGAGGCGGCGTTGTCGGTCTCGGCCGGCAACGAGGTCGCGCTCGGGCTCTACCGGTCGCTGGGGTTCATCGAGACGGGCGAGCTCTCCGACGACGAGATCGTCCTGAGGCGCCCGCGCCCCTAGCCCCGACCGGAGCACGGGCGTACGTTGAAAGGGTGTCGTCGGGCTCGATGGTGCAAGGCGTGATCCGGGCCGTGGGCGAGAGCCCGGTCGCGGAGGCACTCTCCGACGCCCAGCAGACCGTCTACCGCCCGCTGCTCGAGTGGGCCAGGCGAAGCCCCCTTCACTCAGGGGTGCTCGGCCACTCGGTGCATCCCGTGCTCACGGACGTCACCCTCGGGTGCTGGCTCAGCGCCTCGATCCTCGACGCCGCGGGAGGGTCGGGCGCGCGCGCCAGCGCAAGACTCCTCGTCGCGAGCGGACTCGCCGCGTCGGTGCCGACGGCCCTCGCCGGCGCCGCGGACTGGACGGAGCTGTCCGGCGCGGAACGCAGGATCGGTGCGGTGCACGCCGCCGGCACGGACATCGCCACGTGCCTGCTCTTCGGCTCCCTCGTCGCGCGGATGCGCGGGAACCATGCCGCCGGCTCGAAGTTCGCGATCGCGGGGAACCTCGTCATGGTCGGTGCCGGCCTGCTCGGAGGGCACCTGGCCCTCACGAAGGGAACGGCGAACCGCACGTCTGCCAGAGGCGCCGCTCCGAGCGCCTGACCACCCGGGTGATGAGTTCCCGCTCCCTCTGCCGTCTTACCTGTGACAGGACTTGACGAGACGGAAGAGGATGACCATGAGTGTGGACACGCGAGTGGGGGAGCGGGGCGACATGACCGAGGTCGACGAGACGACGTTCTCGGCGATGGCCGAGCGGCACCGGCGGGAGCTGCACGTGCACTGCTACCGGATGCTCGGCTCCTTCGAGGACGCCGAGGACACCGTGCAGGAGACGTTCCTGCGGGCCTGGCGGCGCCGGGAGACCTACGAGGGTCGCTCGACGTTCCGCGCCTGGCTCTACAAGATCGCGACGAACGCCTGCCTGGACCTGCTGGCCAAGCGACGCCCGGAGCCGGCCACCGGCGGAGAGGTGCTGTGGCTGCAGCCCTACCCCGACCGGCTGCTCGACGAGCTGCGCGCCGACGACGCCGACGAGCCCGAGTCGCAGGTCGTCGCACGGGAGACGATCGAGCTGGCCTACCTGATCGCGGTCCAGCACCTTGCGCCGCGGCCGCGCGCCGCGCTGATCCTGCGTGACGTGGTCGGCTGGCCGGCGAAGGACGTCGCTGAGCTCCTCGGCGACTCCGTGAACTCGGTGAACTCGGCACTGCAGAGGGCCCGCGCCGGGATGCGCGAGCACCTTCCGGCCGAACGCCAGGACTGGACCGGAGGCGCTGACGACCCCGAGACGCTCGAGCTGGTGCGCCGCTACACCGAGGCCTGCGTCGCCACGGACATCGACTCGATCGCGGGGATGCTGCGCGAGGACGTGCGCTGCTCGATGCCGCCGACGCCGGGACTGCAGATCGGCCGCGATGCGGTCGTGGGCGACTGGGTCGAGAGCGGGTTCGAGAGCATGACGGGCCTGCGCGTCGTCGCCACCTCGGCCAACCGGCAGCCCGCCGTCGGGGCCTACCTGTGGCGGGAGCAGGAGAACGCCTACCTGCCCCTCACGGTCGACGTGCTGCGGATCGAGGGCGGGAAGATCAGCGAGATCCTCACGTTCCACGGTGACCAGTTCCCGCGGCTGGGACTGCCCGAGCGTCTGGAGGCGGCGTCATGAGCGGCGCCACGGAGGCCCGGATCGGCACCCGGCCCCGGCTCGGCAGGGTCACCGTCACCGGCGTCGGTGCCGCGGTCGTGGCGGCGGCGGTCACCACGGCCTGCGCCGCGCTCGCGAAGGCGGCCGGCGTCGACTTCGAGGTCCCCGACGGGGGCGAGGCCATCCCCGTGGGCGGCTTCGCCACGGTGACCGGGTTCTTCTCGCTCGTCGGCGTGGCCGTCGCGCTCGCACTCGGGCGCAGGAGCGCTCGCCCGGCGCAGCGGTTCCTGCAGGTGACGCTGGCCCTGACCACGGCCTCGCTGGTCCCGCCGTTCCTCGCCGGAGGCAACGCGGCGACGACCGCCACCCTGGTCGGGCTACACCTCGTCGCCGCGGCCGTGGTGATCCCGGTCGTGGCGCGGGCGCTCCGCACTCCGTGAGAGCCACGCGCTGATCGCGGGCAGCACGAGATCGATGCGCCGCAGCATCCCGTCGTGGTCGAGCCCCGGCACGACCTCGTACGGGATGCCGCGTGCGTCGAGGTCTCGCTCCAGCTGGACGGGGGAGAGGAGCGACGCCACCACGGCGTCCTCCTCGCCCCACCAGGCGCGGAGCGGGCGGTCGAGGTCCGCCAGCGCGGCGCGGGGCAGCGAGGCGATGTCGTCCCAGAAGGCCTCGGCGGCCACCGGGTCGTAGGTCGCGAGGACCTCCTCCCACGCCTGCGGGTCCTGGCGCGCCGCGGCGTTGCGGGCCCGAGCACGATGGCCCATGCCGGTGAGGTCGGCGGTGAGCGGGAAGCCGCCGCAGGCCACCGCGGTGACGCGGGCACTGCTCCGGGCGAGCCGTGCGGCCATCACGCCGTTCATCGAGTACCCGAACGTGGCGTACGAGTCGATGCCGAGGTGGTCCAGCACCCGCTCGACGTCGCGCACGAAACCGCTCATGTCGTACGACCCCGGACGCTCGCTCGGCCCGAAGCCGCGCGGGGCCACGATCACCACCCGGCACCGCTCCGTGAGGGCGGACAGGTCCATCGACGACCAGTCGACGTTCAGGCGCGGCACGACGACCGCGGGCCCCTCGCCCACCGAGGACCACCAGACCCCGTCGAGCTCGGCCATGGGCCTCAGGGCATCCCGGCCATCGACGTGAGCGCCGCGTAGTCGTCGGCGTCGAAGCCCGCGTCCGTGAGGACGTCCTTCAGCGAGATCGCGTCGAGCCGCGCGACGATGGCGTCCGCCACGCGCCGGTCGAGGTCGGTCAGCACCCCCTGGATGCTGCCGCCGACGGCGCACGCCGGGTTCGGGCCGTGGATCCCGAGCACCGGATCGTCGCCCTGGAGCAGCTTCCAGACCTGCGCGAGCGTGACGGCTGCGGGGTCGGCGGCCAGCTCCCAGCCACCGCGGGCGCCGGGGCGGGAGCGCACCAGCCCGCCGGCGCGGAGGGGGCCCAGGACCTTGCGCACGTGCACGGGGTTCACCGCGGTGCTGCCGGCCAGCTCCTCGGAGCCCACGGGCGCGACGCGACCCGCCGCCGCGCTGGCGGCGAGGTACGTCAGCACATGCACTGCCACCGCGAACTGGGTGTTGGTCGACCTGGCCATGCCCCCATCTTGTCATATCGCCATCGGCGTGACTACAGTTAGGAACTGTCATCACCGTAACTACAGATCGGGAAACCCCCATGACCCTCGCCATCACCGGTGCCTCCGGCCAGCTCGGCCGCCTCGTCGCCGATCAGCTCCTCGCCACCGTCGATCCCTCCGAGGTCGTGCTGCTCACGCGCGACCCCGCCAAGCTCTCGGACTACGCCGACCGCGGTGCGACCGTCCGCGCCGCCGACTTCGGCCAGCCGGAGGGACTCGTCGACGCGCTCGCGGGCGTGGAGCGGATGCTGCTGATCTCCACCGACGTCGTCGGAGCCCGGCTCGACGGCCACCGCGCCGCCATCGAGGCCGCGGTGAAGGCCGGCGTGCGGCACGTCGCCTACACGTCGATCCCCGAGCCGACGGAGGACAACCCCTCGGGCGTCGTCCCCGACCACGCGGCCACTGAGGACGCGCTCCGCGAGAGCGGCCTGTCCTGGACGATGCTGCGCAACAACCTCTACGCCGAGATGCAGGTCGGCACGGTCGAGCAGGCGGCCGCCAGCGGCCAGCTGTTCACCAACACCGGTGACGGCGGAGCCGCCTACGTCACCCGCGACGACGTCGCCGCCGTCGCGGTGGGCGTCCTGACTGGCGAGGGCCACGAGGGCCAGGCCTACGACGTGACCGGTCCCGCGGCCGTGACCGCCACCGACCTGGCCGCGCTCGCCACGAAGCTCGCCGGACGCCCCATCGAGGTCATCAACGTCGACGACGAGGCCTACGAGGGAGGACTCGTCGCCGCCGGCGTGCCCGAGGCGTTCGCGCCGCTGCTCGTGTCGTTCGGCGCCTCGATCCGGCTCGGCAAGCTCGCCCGGGTCACCGACGTGGTCGAGCGGGTCGGTGGCCGCACGCCCACCGCCCTGGAGAGCCTGCTCTCCTGATCAGGACCGACGGCGCTGCTGCTCCAGGGCGACGACCAGTTCGTCCTTCAGCTCGTCGAGCTGCTGGCTGAGCCGCTCTCTTTCGTGCTCGGAGGTCCGTCTCAGCTGGGTGTCCATCACGGCCTGTGCCTGGAGGTCGTCGAACCCCATCAGCTCGCGCAGTCGACGCCTGGCGTGCTGCTCCGACTTCGAGGAGTGGACCACGTCGGAGACCTCGGGCCACCGCTGCAAAGCGTCGTGGATGGGCTGCAGGACGTGCAGGCGTTCACGGATGAGGCGGACGTCGTCGTCTGAGTACTCGTATGCCTCGTCGTCCATGCGCGCATTCCATGGGCCGACGCGGGCGGAGGGTGTGTTCGCGCAATGGGCGCACCGGTCAGAATGGTCACGCCCCACGTGTTCGAAAGGTGATGCCGATGCGCGCGCTCGTCCTCGATGCCGTCCGGGCCCGGCCGGAGATCCGTGAGGTCCCCGAGCCGGCGGCTCCGGACGGTGGAGTGGTGGTCCGCGTGGTCGCCACGGGCCTGTGCCGGAGCGACTGGCACGCGTGGGCCGGCCACGACGACGGCGTCGCGTTCCCCCACGTGCCGGGCCACGAGCTGGCGGGTGTGATCTCCGAGGTCGGGCCGGGCGTCACGCTCTGGCAGGTGGGCGACCGCGTCACGGTTCCGTTCGTCGCCGGCTGCGGCACCTGTGAGTGGTGCCTGGCCGGCGACGCGCAGGTCTGCCCCGACCAGCAGCAGCCCGGCTTCACCTACTGGGGCTCGTTCGCCGAGTACGTGGCGGTGCACGCCGCCGACGCCAACCTCGTGCGGATCCCCGAGTCGGTCGACTTCGCGACCGCGGCCAGCCTGGGCTGCCGTTTCGCGACGGCCTACCGCGCGTTGGTCGGGCGCGCTCGCGTCGTCGAGGGCGAGTGGGTCACGGTGGTCGGCGCCGGGGGAGTGGGCCTGAGCTCGGTCATGATCGCCCGCGCGCTCGGCGCCCGCGTCATCGCCGTGGACCGCAACGCGGAGGCGCTCGCCGTCGCCGCCGACCTCGGCGCCGAGCACACGCTGCTCACGGAGTCGGGCCTCTCCGGGGCCCCTGACCCCGCGCCCGCCGCGACTTTTGTGTCAGCATTCGCCGCGGAAGCCGGGCGGGAGCCGAACCGCTTCACAAATGTGGCCCGGGCTGTCGCGGACCTCACCGGCGGCGGCAGTCACGTCGCGGTGGACGCAGTCGGGAGCGAGCAGACCTGCGCCGACGCGGTCCTCAGCCTCCGCCGTCGCGGCCGCCTCGCCCAGGTGGGCCTGCTCCCGGCCATCGAGGGCCACCCGCGCGTCCCGATGGAGCGCGTCATCGGCTGGGAGCTCGACCTCCTCGGGAGCCACGGCATGGCCGCCGCCGACTACCCGGGCATGATGGCGCTCATCGAGCAGGGCGCGCTCGAGCCGCAGCGCCTCATCGAGCGCACCATCGGCCTCGACGAGGCCGCGGCCCTGCTCCCGGTCTTCGACCGGGCGAAGCTCGCCGGCATGACGATCATCGACCCGAGGCGCTGACGGACGCGTCCTGCTCGAGGGGGCGCAGCCGTCCGTCGATCATCATGTGGGCACTGGTCAGACGAGGCAGGATCCGCTGGTCGTGCGTGACCAGGATCGTCGCCGTGTCGTGCTCGGCCGTGAGCCGCAGCAGCAGGTCGACGATCTGGGTGCCGCGTTCCTGGTCGAGCGCGCTGGTGGGCTCGTCGACGATCAGCACGGAGGGACGGTGCATCAGGGCGCGGGCGATGTTGACGCGCTGGCGTTGTCCACCCGAGAGCTGCGACGGTCGTTTGCCGGCGTCCCGGCTCAGGCCGACGGCCTCGAGGAGCTCGGCGGCTCGGTTCCTGGCCGCGTGCCGTGCGCCACGGCGCCGGCGGTCGGTCGTGAGCTCGTTCATCACGAGCAGCTGCTCGAAGGCGGTCAAGGAGGACAACAGGTTCGACTGCTGGAAGACCAGTCCCACTCGCGTGCGGCGGAGCTCGGCCCGCTCGGGCAGGGAGAGCCCGGATGCCTCGATGCCGTCGATGGTGACGGTGCCGCGGTCGGGCGTGGTCAGCGTGGAGGCGACGGCCAGCAGGCTGGACTTCCCGGATCCGGACGGGCCCGTGATGCCCACCGTGGATCCGGCCTCGACGTGCAGGCTGGCGTCGTCGATCGCGGTGACGCGGGATGTGCCGTCGGGGAAGGTCAGGGTGATGTGGGCGAGGTCGATCATCGGTTGCTCCCGAGGGCGGTGAGGGGGTCGATCCGGGTGACGGATCGGGTGGCGAGCCCGGCGCCGGCGAGCCCGAGTGCGGTCATGATGAGCCCGGGCAGCAGCGTCGTCAGCGGACTCAGGATGAAGGGCAAGGCAGCGCCGGCCGCGGTGCCCAGCACAGCGGTCACCCCGATTCCCGTCGTCACGCCCAGGAGCAGGACGACGGCGGCCTGTCCCAAGGCGTCGAACGTGAGCATGCGGTTCGTGGCGCCGAGCGCCTTGAGCACCGCGATGTCCGGTTGTCGCTGGATGCTCCACACGGTGAAGAACGCGCCGACGACCAGAGCCGAGATGCCGAAGAGCATCCCCACCATGAGCAGCAGTGATCCGATCTCGGACTTGAACGACCCGAGGGCCGTGAGCGAGGACAGCACTCCCGTGGACTCGGTGCCCGCGCCGGCGTCGGCAGCGCCGAAGTCGATCTCCGACCCGGAGACCGCCAGGACGGTGGCGAACGTCGCCGGCTCGCCGGGCCTTGCGGCGAGCTCCTGCCAGTCCTCCAGCGCGAGGTTCGCCACCGGCAGGTGGGAGTACCAGGACGCGTCCCGCGTGGCGTCGACGACGAAGGTCCGGTCGGCGATCCGGACCGGATCCCCGGCGTCGACGCGCAACTCGTCCGCCGTCTCCGTGCCGAGGACGACGTGGCCGGGTCGAGGTGACGCCTCGCTGGATGAGGGCGGACCGCCACCGAACAGTGCGACGGTCTCGTGCCGGTCGGCGGCCGAGACGCGTCCGGTGCTGATGCCCAGCGGGTGGACGGCGGTCACTCCGTCCTGGCGCGCCCAGTCGGCTGCCTGGGCCCGCGAGACCGCCGAGTCGGCGTAGGACGGCGCCTCGTCGTCCGAGGCCGCGAACACGATGCGGTCCGCGTCGAGCGACGTGATGGCCGAGACGTTCTGCTGGGCCAGCCCTCCGGTGAGTCCGGCCAGGAAGGTGACGAGGACGGTGATGAGGGTGACGACGACCGCGATGAGCGCGAATCGCCCCTTGGCCACTTTCAGGTCGCGCCAGGCGACGAACATGGGAGTCCTTCGAGATCGGGTGCGCACGATCCTGATGACCGGTGCGTCTCCTCCACCGTCGCTCGATTCCGGCGCTGCGCCATCGTGCACCCGAACGCTTTCCGACCGACGAAGGAACGACCAGGATTTACACCTTTCGGACGACGGAACGGCCCTGCGCCGGTCCTAGACTGGATCGGTGATGCGGGTGTGAAGCGGGACGAAAGCAGTGGTCGGATCGGCCCGATCTCGACGTGGCTCTCGATGTCCCTGCACGCTCTCGTGGTCGCTCTGATCGCGATCCTGGTGCTCAACTCCACCGACGGCACCCTCGCGCACGGCGTCGCGGTGCTCTCGCTCTCGACGCTTTTCGCCGCCACGTACGTCCTCGGCGTCCTGCCGGACGGCGCGTTGCCCGAGCCCGGACGTCGGGGCACGTGGTGGATCGGAGCCCTGACCCTGGAGTGGCTCGCGCTGTTGTGGCTGAGCGTGGAGGCGACCTACTTGGTCTTCGCCCTGTTCTTCCTCTACCTGCGCCTGCTCGGCACGGTGCGGGGCATCGTCGCAGTGATCGGCACGACGTTGGTGGCGATCTGCGCCTTCGGGCTGCACCGGGGCTTCGACGTCGCCGGCATCGTCGGGCCGGTCCTGGGAGCGGGAGTCGCCATCGTGATCGGGCTGGGCTACGAGGCCCTGAATCGCGAGGTCGCGCGACGGCAGCGGCTGATCGAGGAGCTGACGCGGACCCGTGACCAGCTGGCGGTCGCCGAGCACGCCGCCGGGGTGGTGGCCGAGCGCGAGCGGCTGGCGCGGGAGATCCACGACACCGTCTCGCAGTCCCTCTCGAGCGTCATCATGCTGCTGCACGCTGCGCAACGCAGCGGTCCCGGCACGGAGAAGGGCGGCGAGCGGCTGGAGCAGGCACGACAGGCGGCCACCGAGGCCTTGGCGGAGACCCGCGAGTTCATCCATGCCCTCGCCCCGCCGGCGTTGAGGAACGCCGGCATCGGGGATGCGCTGGTGCGCCTGGGAGCACGGACACGGGACACCACCGGTCTGCAGGTCGAGGTCGCCGTGCCGGAAGACACCGGCATCGTGCCCACGCCCGTGGAGACGGCACTCCTGCGGATCGCCCAGGGTGCGATCGCCAACGTGATCCAGCACGCGCACGCCACTCGGGTCGACCTGACCCTGACGCGGCTGGACGACGAGATCATCCTCGACATCGTCGACGCCGGCGTCGGGTTCGACCCGGCTCACCTCGGCACGCTCGGCGACGGCTCCACGTCGTTCGGGCTGGCGGCGATGCAGGAGCGCGCCACCTCCCTCGGTGGGCGACTCGTCGTGGAGTCGCGTCCGGGGCACGGCACCAGCGTCGTGGCGAGCTTCGCGGTGGCCCCATGAGCGTGCGCGTCCTCGTCGTCGACGACCACCCGCTCATGCGGGCCGCTCTCTCGGCCCTGTTCGAGACCGAGGGGACGATCGAGGTCGTCGCGGCCGTGGGCTCCACCTCGGAGGCACTCGACGAGGCCAGACGGAGTCATCCGGACGTCGTGCTGATGGACCTGCAGTTCAACCGCGTCTTCGAGGGTGCGCGGGCCACGCGCGAGATCCGCGAGCTGCCGGATCCGCCAGCGGTGCTCGTCCTGACGAACTTCGACACCGACGCGGACGTCATCGAGGCCATCGAGGCGGGTGCCGCCGGATACCTGCTGAAGGACGCCGCTCCGGAGGAGATCACCGCGGCGATCCATGCCGCCGCCGCAGGGCAGACCGCGCTCTCACCCTCGGTCGCGACGCGCCTCCTCGCGCGGATGCAGCAGCCGCAGACGTCCCTGAGCGCGCGAGAGCTCGAGGTGCTCAGCCTGGTCGCCGCGGGGCACAGCAACACCGACATCGCCCGTCGGCTGCACCTGAGCGAGACCACCGTGAAGTCCCACCTGGCGCACATCTACCCGAAGCTGGGCGTGAACTCGCGCACTGCGGCGGTCGCCGAGGCACGCCGCAGGGGTGTCATCGGCCGCGCCTGATGAGAGGCTCGCTCCCATGGCATCGAAGGCGGCGAGCATCACCAGGGCGACCGGAACCGCGTGGACCTCGTGGGACGAGTGGCTGACCGGGCAGGGAGCCCAGCAGCTTCCGCACCCCGACATCGCGAAGCTCGCGCTGGGGCGCGTCCACGAGCTCGGCATCACGAAGCACGCCGAGAACGGGAAGCCGTTCAACGACGGCTG
This sequence comes from Aeromicrobium choanae, assembly GCF_900167475.1. Taxonomy (NCBI): domain Bacteria; kingdom Bacillati; phylum Actinomycetota; class Actinomycetes; order Propionibacteriales; family Nocardioidaceae; genus Aeromicrobium; species Aeromicrobium choanae. Next base: position 3,108,349 of record NZ_LT796768.1, read on the forward strand.
GTGGGCCCAGACCATCGCGATCGAGTACGGACACCAGCACGGCCTGCGGGAGAAAGGGCAGCTGTCGGCGGGCGACCACGCCGTGTCGGCGTCGAAGAAGGTCGTGGGGTCGCTCGACGAGCTGCTCGAGCGCTGGCTCGCGCTCGTGGCCCAGGACACCTTCGACGGCGTGGCGCTGGCGGGGGAGCCGCGCATCAGCTCGACGGAGAAGTGGCGGTACTGGCGGGCGAAGCTGGCGGACGGCTCATCGGTGAACGTCGACATCTCGGCCGACCGCATCGCGGTCCAGCACGCCGGGCTCGGGTCCGCGGACGAGAGTGAGCGGTGGCGTCCCTACTGGAAGGCCCGCCTGTCCGATCTCGCGTGAGGTCGGTGTCCTGCTCGTGACGGATCAGACTCCGTCCTCGGTCAGGGCCGTCGCGGGCAGCCAGTCGGCCCCGAGGAGCTGGGCGAGCTCGCTGAAGCCCGAGGTGTCGCCTCCCGCGGTGTCGGAGGCTGCGGCGATCCGCTCCACCATGACTCTGCCGACCTGTTCCTCCACGGTGCCCTCGGCGTAGGCGATGTGCCACGGCGAGACCTGGTGGTCGCGGTGGGTTCGGCCGGTCACCTGCCGTCCGGCGATGCCCGAGAATCGCGCTTGGTGGAAGATGCCGACCCGCGGCTCGGTGCTCCCACGGCGACCGTCGGCGAGGGTCTCGCCGGCGTGCAGACTGATCGAGGCGACTGTCGTGAACACGCAGACCTTCGCCTGTCCCGTCTGGAACCGGAGCCGCTCGGCTTCGACGTCGAACCGGTCGCGGCCGTAGATGCTGGCGACCTCGATGCCGGTCTCGCGCAGTCGGTCGGCGATCGGGTCGGCGGCGGTCGCCACGAACTCGACGGAGCACGCGACCTGGCGCTCGGCCTCGACCTGCTGGGCGATCCAGGCGACGGTCGAGTCGACGCGGATCAGTCCGGCCTTCTGCCGGAAGCGCAGCAGCGCGGAGCGGCCCTTCGCGACATTGCGGCCGCGCCGGGCGACGTCCATCTCACGACAGAACTGGCCCCATTCGGACTCATAGGCCGTCCGTTCCGCCGGGGTGAGCGCCACGGGCATGCCGAAGATCGGCACCGGCCCCCACGGTGCGGAGCGGTGCAGCATCGCCGGTGGCCGTTCCTCGGCCAGCCAGCCACGCACCAGCTTGAGGTCCGCCGCGCGCCGAGCGGGGTCGGTGGTCCACGTCGCGCCGTAGCGCCCGCGCTCCACCCCGACGCCGTGGCGCTCGAGCGCGTCGGCGAACACGGCTGCGGGCTGCGTCGCTGAGGTCCACTCCTTCATCGGCTCGCCGAGCACCTGCGCATAGGACGGAGCGAGGTACGGCAGCTCGAGTGGCGTGTGCCCGGGCGTCGCGGTGGTCGCGATCACGAACGGCGCCTTGTCGTGCGGTCGCCCGTGTCCGGAGATCCGGGCCCAGAGCTTCCATCGCTTCGTCGTGGTGCGTCGCAGCGCGTGAGCCTCGTCCGCGATGATCACGTCCCACGTGTGGTCCTTGACCTTCTCCAACCGGTCCCACGTGATGACCACCCATTCGAGGCCGCCGTCGCCGAGTGCCGTGATCGTGCGGCACCAGTGCCCGATCGTGATCGCCGCGGGTCGGTCGGCCACAACCAGCACCCGCCGCGCACCGCGGAGATCTCCCACCGCCGTCGCGCCGAGAACCGCGGAGATCGTCTTGCCCACGCCGGGCTCGTCGGCCAGCAGGAACTGCCGCCCGCCCGCCGCGGCACGCGCCGCGATCGCGTCGGCCGCCTCGAACTGGATCCTCCGAGGCTCAAGTTCGTCGGTCGGTTCGGGGCTCGGCGTCGGATGGTTTGGGTTGAGGGAGTTCTCGATGAATCGACCGAGCGTGTGGGGTCCCGGAGCGTAGGGGGCGAGGTGTTCGGGCAACGCGCGTCCGACGTGGAGATGGGTCTTGACCGCCGGGTGCCAGGTGGCGCCGTCGACCTGTGTCCCATACGGAACGTCGAGCACCCACACCCGTTCACCCGGACCGGCGGCCGGCAACGGCCGCGACTTCTGTCGCGCCCCGCCACGGCGCGCAGACGCGGTGCGTCGGCGAGCGCTGGATCGGCGAGGACTGGCCACCCCTCGGACGCTATCGGGGTGTCCGACCCGAACAGAGCTGGCTCGCCCGGGGGAGGCGTCCCGGTCGCCGTCCCCACCCATCGCCCCTAGGCTCGGGACGCTTGCGTCCCTTCGAGTGCGCGGGCCTGTGCCGACCGACCACGTCCCGGATCATGATCGATCAGTGAAGGAAGCCCATGTGCCGCGTTCTGGCCTATCTCGGATCAGAAGTACCGCTGGAAGACCTGCTGCTCAAGCCTGAGAACAGCCTCATCAACCAGGCCCTCGATCCAGAGCGCCACCCTCAGCTCCAGCTGGCCGGCTGGGGATTCGGAGCGTGGAGCGAGCATCTGCTCAAGGCGGACAAGCCGTTCCTCTACCACCGCCCC